>DATEIR010000128.1:0-57340 GCA_035278885.1 Gemmatimonadales bacterium
GATGCCTTGCAGGCACAGTCGCCGGCCAACGCCGCGGCGGTCGCGCAGGCCGTCCCGCAGCTCCAGAAGGCACGGGATGACCGGGGCGGACTGGCGGCGGTGACTCGTGATCTCTTCACCACCTTGGCCCCCGCGGACGACGTGGCCGCGGCAGAGATCCATTGGCACACGTGCGCGTCGGTCATGGCCCGGCTCGGGCAGGATTTCGCCTGGGCCTTGCGACGCGCCGCCGAGGCGTTGCTCGATCGCCGCATGCTGGAGGCGACGCTCTCGGGGTCCTACGCGGGCACGACGCCGACCGAGCAGGACGTTGTCCTGACGGTGTGCTTCCAGCCCGATGCGTGTGACGCCTGTCGTGAGACGGGAGGGTACGAGAGCGGCACAGATGGACAGGGAACGCTCCGGTTCACGGTCGCGGAGGCTCGGGAGCAAGTGATCCTTCCGCACCGTGCCTGCCGGAACGCCGCGCACGGCGCAGCCGGCTTCTGCCGCTGCCGCTACAAGGCGGTTGAGGGGGCGCGTCAGTCGACAGCGACACGGGGACCTCATGACCGGTAAGCCGCCGGCCGAGATCCAGCTCGCACATCCTTAAGCTGGGGGTACCATGAGTCAGTTCGCTTGGCCGGACCAGGTGGCCACCCTGAGCACGATGCTCAACACCATCGAGGCCCAGGTGAAGCGCGGCGACCCGGGCCCGAACAATCTGGCGGAGTTCAAGAGCGCGCTCGACGACCTGCGGCTCCGGACCTGGGGCCTGCTCACCGCGATCAACGCGGACGACCCGCATGCGTTCCAGGAGCGCTTCCGCACCCACCGCGGCACCGAGATGTGCCGAGCCCTCGCCACCGACCTCCGGACCGGCAAGCTAAGCAGTGGGCAGCCGGACCTGCCGGACCTGGGCACCGCGGCGCGGGAGCTCTCGACCGCGGTGAAGGACGCGACCAAGAAACCTGCCAGGCGGCGCGGCAAGTCTTGAGGAACCGCATGCGGCGCATTCCATACGGCCGAGGCTGGGTACTGGTGGGGTCGATGGCGCTGGCACCAGCCTGTGGCGACGGGACCGGCCCGGGGCATGAGATCAATCCACCCATCAGCGGCTACACGGCCTTCGGCCAGGCGACCGGGGTGGATCCCGAGACCGGCGAGCAGCTGATGTGTGTCGTCGCGATGGATGAGCTCGACACCGGCGGGCCGGTGACGGACACGTGGACCGGAACGACGAAGGTGACGGTGACCCGACTCCGGGAGAGCGCGAGTCAACGCGTCACGTACGACACGACCATCGCCTCGCAGGACGTCACCCTGAGTCTGCTCGAGAGGGGGCAGCTCCAGCTGGCCACCACGGGACCGTTCGCCGATACCGTCGTCGTCGATGTGGACACGACCTACGCCGGATATACCTACGGTGACTGGACCTGCGGACCGGAGCATCCGCTGAGCCGGGTGCAGGAGGGGACGGTGCTCACCGGGCACTGGCAGACCCAGCCGATATTTCCGATCGAGTGAGGGCGAACCGGCCGGGAGACCGAGGTCTTGCGAGGGGAAGCGCGCGGGTACGGGGCGTTAAACGCTGAGAGGGAGGACATCGAGGAGGTCGTCGCCGGAATACTGGGAGGCGCCATGCTCAGGATCGCCGCGCTCGTAGTGCTGCTGCAGCTTGGAAGCCCCCCCGCACTGACGGGGCAGGCAGCCGCCGGCCCGCAGCGCATCGCCACCGTCACGGCGGGGATGGGCAACACGATGGGATGGCTGGGATTGCAGGGCGAACGGTACTTCGCCCATGAGCGGCTCTCCGCGTTTGCAGGGCTCGGCTACACACCGGCCATCGACCAGGGCGACCCGTCCGGCGCCACCTTTGCGCTCGGCGTGCGCGGCTTCACCCCGGGGGTCAAGCATCGCGGGTTCCTCGCGCTCTCCGTGACGCAGCTCGACAGGGACAAGGAGTCCGAGGACCCCCGACGCCTCTACGGGCCGGGCCTCGAAGCGGGCTATCAGTTCGCCTCCCTCGGGGGATTCACGGCCATGGTCGGAACGGGGCTGGGTTACGCGCCCGGCATGCCCGAGGGGCAGAGTGCCGTGGTCTCGATGATCGAGCTCGGCCTGGGCTACACCTGGCGTCGCTGACGGCGCTCTGCTCCGGGGTATCGGCGAATTCGCGGCTTCCGCCCGGCACCCTGAAGAGCCGCCTGGAGAAAGACGAGATTGAAAGCCGCCGCTCCCGATAACCTGGACCAGGGCACATGAAGCACACCGCCAAGGCGCAGTTCGCCATCAAGGCCTGGGACGAGAAGGCCTACAGCGAGGGGCAGGACCAGCCCCGACTGACCCGGGCCAGCGTCAGCAAGGCCTTCACCGGCGACATCGAGGGCGAGGGCCACGTCGAATACCTGATGATGTACCGCAGCGACGGCACCGCGACGTTCGTCGGCCTCGAGCGCATCAGCGGTCGCATCGGCACCCGGACCGGCAGCTTCGTGCTGCAGCGCACCGGCGTGTTCGAGGGCGGTCGAGCCAAGGAGTCCTACGCCGTCGTCCCCGGCTCCGGCACCGGAGACCTGCGCGGCCTCCAGGGCCAGGGCACGTCCGACGTCGGACACGGCAGCGAGCATCCCTTCACGCTGGAGTACGAGCTGCCGTAGCGGTCTGGCGGGTGATCGCTTCTCCCGATACACTGGACCGTGGGAGGAGCTCCAATGAAGAAGATCGGCATCCTGGGGTCCGCCGTCGTCGGCCAGACCCTGGCGCAGGGTTTCCAGCAGCACGGCTACGAGGTCCGGATCGGCAGCCGCACGCCGGCCAAGCTCGCCGACTTCACCCGATCCAGCGGCATCGCGGCCGGCACGTTCGACGAGGTCGGCACCTGGGGTGAGCTGCTGGTGCTGGCGGTGCACGGGACCGCGGCGCTCGAGGCCATGACCCTCGCGGGCGCGGGCAATCACCGGGGCAAGGTCGTCATCGATACGACCAATCCGCTCGCCAAGGAGCCGCCGGTGGACGGCGTCCTCAAGGTCTTCACCGGACCGAACGAGTCGCTGCTCGAGCGGCTGCAGGTCGCCTTCCCCGAGACCCGCCTGGTCAAGGCGTTCAACAGCGTCGGCACCCCCACCATGGTCAATCCGAAGTACGCCGGCGGGCAGCCGACGATGTTCTTCTGCGGCAACGACGCGGAGGCCAAGGCCGAGGTCGCGGAGATCCTGCGAAAGTTCGGGTGGGAGCCATGGGACATGGGCACCGCGGTCGCCGCGCGGGCGATCGAGCCGCTCTGCCAGCTCTGGTGCATCCCGGGCTTCCGCGAGAACCACTGGACCCACGCGTTCAAGCTGCTCTGGGACTGACGCCATGCTGCTGGACGAGGACGCCGTTCGCGAGCTGCTCCGGATGGAAGACCTCGTTCCGGCGATGGAGCGCACCCTCGCCGAGCTGTCGTCGGGAAAGGCCGTGCAGCCGGTCCGGCTGGTGCTGCCGGTGGCGCCGCACCAGGGCTTCTTCGCCACCATGCCCGCGGCGACCTCCAACGCGCTGGGCGCCAAGCTGGTCACCTTCTATCCCGACAATCAGGGCATCCCCACCCACCACGCGCTGATCGTGCTCTTCCGTCCGGAGACCGGCGAGCCGCTCGTCACCATGGACGGCCGCCTGATCACCGAGATGCGGACCGCCGCGGCCTCGGCCGCCGCGACCCGTCACCTGGCCCGAGCGGACGCCTCGGTGCTGGCGATCCTGGGGTCGGGCGTCCAGGCCGGCAGCCACCTGGAGGCGCTCCGGCTGGTGCGGGACTTCCGCGAGGTCCGGGTGTGGAGCCCCCGGCACGCGGCCGACTTCGCCCGGGAGCACGGCATCTGCGCGGCCGGCTCGGCGGAGGAGGCGGTGCGCGGGGCCGACGCCGTGGTCGTCGCCACCGGCTCGCAGACCCCGGTGCTGCGGGGCGAGTGGCTCTCGCCCGGGACGCACGTGAACGCGGTCGGCGCCTGCCGGCCCGACTGGCGCGAGCTGGACGACGACGCGCTCCGGCGGGCGCGGCTCTGGGTCGACTCCCGGGACGCGGCCACCCGCGAGTCGGGCGACGTGATCGCGGCGGGTTCGATCGTAGCGGAGATCGGGGAGGTCGTCGCGGGCAGGGAGCCGGGACGCCGGACGGCCGAGGAGATCACCCTGTTCAAGTCGGTGGGCGTGGCGGTGGAAGACGTGGTCGCGGCCGACATGGTGTACCGCGCGGCGCTCGGGCGAACGTCGGAGTGCGAGGGCCTATGAGAAAGCTGCTGGGATGGATCGGCGCCACCGTCGGGGGCGGGGTGGGCTGGTGGAGCGGCGCCCGCGTCGGCATCATGACGGCGGTGCTCGCGAGCGCCGTCGCCACGGGAGCGGGGCTTTACCTGGGGTGGTGGGCGGCGGACCGGCTGGTGGACTAGTCATCGTGGAGTCTTCATGACGGCGCGTGTAGTCGGCATCGGCGGCATCTTCTTCAAGGCCCGCGACCCCAAGGCGCTCGCCGCATGGTATCGCGACCATCTCGGTCTGGATGTGAGCGAGTGGGGTGGCGTCACCTTCGAGCCCGCGACGACCAGTCCGGCCGGCCGGCCCGGCACCATGATATGGTCGCTCTTTCCAGACTCGACCGAGTACTTCAAGCCCAGCGACGCGCCGTTCATGGTCAACTATCGGGTGGACGACCTGGATCAGGTCCTGGCGGCGCTGCGCGCCGAGGGATGCGCCGTCGACGAGCGGGTGGACAGCTCGGAGTTCGGCAGGTTCGGGTGGGTGATGGATCCCGAGGGCAACCGCATCGAGCTCTGGGAGCCGCCGCGGGCGTAACGGCGTCGCGCAGCGTCTTGATCGCACCGGGACACGTGGCCGACACCGAGCGGGAGAAGATGGTCCGCGGCGAGCTGTACGTCGCCGCCGACCCCGAGCTGGTGGCCGCCCGGATCCGGGCGCGTCGGCTCTGCCGCCGCTTCAACGCGACCGACCCGGCCGACGCCGCCGGCGCCCGCGCCCTGCTGGAGGAGCTGCTCGGCGAGGTCGGCGCCGACGTCTGGGTCGAGGCGCCGTTCTATTGCGACTACGGCCCCCAGATCACGCTCGGCGCCGGCGTGTTCATCAACATGAACTGCCTCTTCCTCGATTGCGCGCCGATCGTGATCGGCGCCCAGACCATGCTCGCCCCCGGCGTGCAGCTGCTCACGGCGACGCACCCGCTCGGCGCCGCCGCGAGGACCGCGGGCCCCGAGCTCGCCCGGCCGATCACGATCGGCTCCCGCGTCTGGCTGGGCGGTGGGGTGATCGTGACGCCGGGTGTCACCATCGGCGCCGACACGGTCGTCGGGGCCGGCAGCGTCGTCGTGCGCGACCTGCCGAGCGGAGTGCTGGCCGTAGGCAATCCCTGCCGCGTCGTTCGAGAGATCCCGGAGATCTAGTGCTCAAGACGGTATCATCGCGAAGCCTCGCGACCGCCATGACCCTGGCGGCGCTCGCGACCCTTCCCCTCCGCGCCCAGCAGCCGGACGCCATCCGCTACACCGTCCGCATCCCCGCGCCGGCGACGCATTACCTCGAGGTCGAGGCCAGCTACCCGACGGCGGGCAAGGCGGCGGTCGACCTCATGATGGCGGTCTGGACGCCGGGCTCCTACCTGGTACGCGAGTTCGCCCGCCACGTCGAGCAGGTCCGCGCCCGCAACCCGTCCGGGCAGGCGCTGGCGCTCGAGAAGACGCGGAAGAATCGCTGGCGGGTGTCCACCGGCGGCGCGAAGACGGTGGTGCTGACCTACCGGGTCTACGCCAACGAGCGGCAGGGACGGACAGACTGGGTGGACGACTCGTTCGCCATCATCAACGGAGCGGCCACCTACATCACCCTGGTCGAGCCCGGGGCGCACCGCCCGCACGAGGTCACGCTGGAGCTGCCGGCGGCATGGCACCGCTCGCTGACGGCGCTGCCGCCGGCGGCCGACGGGCGGCCCGATCACTACCGCGCCCCCGACTACGACACGCTGGTGGATTCGCCGATCATCGCGGGGAATCCGGGTGTCCACCAGTTCGCCGTGGACCGGGTGCCGCACCTGCTGGTGAACGTGGGTGAGGCCGGCGTCTGGGACACGGCCCGCTCCACCCGCGACGTCGCCCGGATCGTGCAGGCGGGGCGCGAGCTCTGGGGCGGGCTGCCCTACGAGCGCTACCTCTTCTTCAACGTCATCACCAACTCGTCGGACGGCATCGAGCACAAGGGCTCCACCGTGCTCTTCGCCGATCGCTGGAGCACCCGCACCGCGAGCGGCTACTTCGACTGGCTCCAGCTCGTGGCCCACGAGTTCTTTCACGCCTGGAACGTCAAGCGGCTCCGCCCGGTCGAGCTCGGGCCGTTCGACTACGAGCACGAGGTCTACACCCGCAGCCTCTGGGTGGCCGAGGGCTTCAGCGACTACTACGCCTGGATGCTGGCGCGCCGCGCCGGGCTCGCGACTCGGGAGGAGACGCTCGCCGACATCTCCCGCGCCATCGGCGCGCTCCAGACCACGCCCGGCCGGTTGGTGCAGCCGCTCGCCGAGGCCTCGTTCGACGCCTGGATCAAGGCGTACCGGCCGGACGAGAACTCGCGCAACGCGACGGTGAGCTACTATACGAAGGGCTCCATCGTCGGCCTGCTGCTCGACGCCAGGATCCGGAAGCTGACGGACGGCGCCCGCAGCCTCGACGACGTGATGCGGCTGGCCTACCGTCGCTTCAGCGGCGCCCGGGGGTACACGCCCGCCGAGTTCCGCGCGACGGCGAAGGAGGTGGCGGGCGCCGACCTGGGCGGGTTCTTCCGTCAGGCGGTAGACACCGCGGGGGAGCTGGACTACGGGGAGATGCTCGACTGGTACGGGCTGCGCTTCACCCCGCCCGAGGCCGACAGCGTAGGTCAGGCCTCGCTCGGAGCCGCCACCCAGATGAAGGACGGTCGCCTGGTGGTGACCGGCGTGCCGAGCGACGGACCCGCCTGGGGCTCGGGACTGACCGCGGACGATGAGCTGGTCGCCCTGGGCGACTTTCGGCTGCAGGGCGGTGATCTCGACGGCGCGCTGGAGCGGTACCGCCCGGGCGACACGGTGAGCGTGCTGGTGTCCCGGCTCGGCGCGCTCAGGCGGTATCGGGTGAAGCTGGGGCGCTCGCCGGAGGATCGCTGGTCGCTCTCAGCCCGGCCCGACGCGACCGCCGAGCAACGCCGTCATCTGGAGGCCTGGCTCGGGCCGGCCGACGGGCAGTAGAGGCAGATCGGAGGTCGATATGCGATGGATCGGAGCGATGAGCCTGGCGCTGGTACTCGGCGCGTGCAGCGACGACACCAGCTTCAGTCCGACTGTAGAGAACGTCGCGGGCGACTACTCGGCGTCGCTCTTCACCCTGAGCCTGCCGGTCGGGCCGGTGAACCAGCTGGTCCTGGGATCCGAGGTGACCGCCTCGCTCGCGCCGGACGGGACGATGACGGGCCGCTTCTTCGTGCCCCACGGCGGCGCCGACGGCGCCGACCTGGATGCCGACCTGACCGGCACCTGGACGCTGAGCCGCGGCGCGGTGACCTTCGACCCGGCCGTCGACACGTTCATCCGGGAGATGCGGTTCAGGGTGGACCGGAACCGGCTGGCGGGAACGGACACCTTCGGTCACCAGACACTCGATCTGGTCCTGACGAAAACCGAATAGCCCGTCCGCGCGCTATTGCGCGCGCCAGAGCGTCGCCTTGGGCCAGCCGTCGGACGCGGTGCTGTAGCCCACGATGGCGCCGACGCGGTTGATGCCCCACGCCGAGGCGAATCCGGGCTGCAGCTCGGGCAGCTCCTGGACCGTGCCATCGGTCTGGCGGACCCAGGCCGCGGCCGGATCGTCGAACCGGTCGTCCTCATCGCCGCCGACGACGATGCCGTTGGCATTGATGTCCCGCGCATGGCTCTCGTGCCGCCGGGTGCCGAAGGTCTTCAAGACGCCGTTCACGATGATGAACGGCGTGATGATCTCACGATCCGAGCCTTCAGCGTCGGGCGGTGCGCCGACGTTCCCGATGATCCGCCCGTTGTTGATGGCGATGGCTTCGCCGAAGGTGGTGCCGTTGTCGCCGAGATCCTGGAAGGTGCCGTTGGTCCAGGCAAAGGCGTGCAGCTTTCCGGACGCCGTCCTGCTGCTGCCCACCACCTTGCCGACATCGTTGATCCCCCAGGCGTGCGACTCGGTGCCCCCGAGCGTGCCGATGTCGGTCATCACGCCGTTCTTGTACACGAACGCATGAGGGAAGCCCGACTTGGTCTCGGACCAGCCGACGATGACGCCGGTGGTATTGATGGCGGTGGCCCGACTGTTGGTTCCACCGAGGGTGCCCAGGTTCTTGATCGTGCCGTTCTGCCAGCGGACCGCGCGCTCCGCCCCCGAGAGCGTGGTGCTGTAGCCAACGACGGTGCCGGCGTCGTTGATGTCGGCGGCCTCGCTGGTCACGCCGGCCAGGCCGCCGAGATCCTTCATGACCCCGGACTGCCAGATGAAGGCGCGGAACTTTCCCGCCTTGTTCTGGCTGGTGCCGACGATCTGGGTGTTGTTGTTGATGGCGAAGGCGCGGGACTGAAGTCCGCCCAGTGTGTTGAGCTTCTTGATGGTATAGGTGACGGCGGTGGCCGCCTGGACCTTCGGGGCGGACGAGGGCCCGGCGGGATCGGGGGACTCGTCGTTGCACGCCGCCGACGCCCCAACTACTAAAGCAATCAGAGTCAACGCGTTACGCCGCAGCATGGCTGCACCCTCGCGGTATGGAAAGCGGTTCCCCCATTCGGGATATACAATCTTTTCCGGAGGTCTCAAGCCGTTCTCAAGGAGGGTCGCGGCGCGGCGTCCGGGCGGTAGATTGCAACCGGTTGACGCGGCCACCGAGAACCGGAGCCTCCATGTCCTGTCTTGATCTCTCCCAACGTCTCACCGCCGCCGCCCTCTTCCTCGCCCTCGCGGCCTGCTCCTCCGACGACAGCGGCCCGTCGTCCCCGCCCCTCACCGGAACGTGGGGGTCTCGGGACGCCGAGTTCGTCGCGATTCAGGCCGGCGCCGAAATGCGGGCCGGGTGCAGCACCATCGTGATCCGCACGCCCGTCACCCTCACGGACGCCAATACGTTCACCAGCCGCGGCGAGCTGCACGGGTCCGGGGCGATGATCGGCGAGCTCCCCAGCGTCACCGTAACCGGTGCGGTGAGCGGGAGCCGACTCTCCCTGAGCGCGCCGAGCGAGGCAGGCGGGTCTCCCGTTAGCTACCTCCTCGAGGCCGGGGTCGCCCGACCCGCCGCCGAGACCCCGGAGTGTCCGCAGTAATCAGCGGATAAGATGGTGGGACCCGTCTGGACGATCGGACATTCCACTCGACCGCTGGCGGATTTTCTGGGGCTCCTGGCGGAGCACCGGATCGAGGCGGTGGCCGACGTGCGGCGCTACCCCGGCTCTCGGCGGTGGCCCCACTTCGCTCGGGATGCACTTGCGATGGCGCTGAACGAGGCCGGGCTGGCGTACGTCTGGCTGCCCGAGCTCGGCGGTCGTCGGGCGCCGACCGCGGAGTCGCCGAACACCGCCTGGCGCAATGCATCCTTCCGGGGCTACGCGGACTACATGGCCACCGAGGCGTTCGCGGAAGGGCTGGATCGGCTGGTCAACCTCGCGCTCGGGCTCGGAACGGCGGTCATGTGCGCCGAGTCGCTCTGGTGGCGGTGTCACCGCGGGCTGATCGCCGACGTGCTTCGCTGGGATGGCTTCGAGGTGATTCACATCCTGGGACCGGGGACGACGACGCCGCACCCGTACACCGCCGCGGCGCGGATCGTCCGCGGGCGCCTCAGCTATGCCAGCGCGCCGAGCAGCGCCTCGATGTCCCGCGCATCGTTGAAGACCGAGGGTGACACCCGCATACGGTCGCCGTAGAGGCTCACCGACACCTTGGCCGCGCGGAGCCGCTCGGTAAAGCGTCGCTCGGCGCCCGACAGGGTGAAGGCGATCAGCGGCGACGGAGTGTCGGGGGGCGTGATGGATGTCCATCCCAGCCGCGGCATCTCGTCGTGCAGGCGGCGGAGCAGGGGCTGGCGGTAGGCCTGAATCCGGGCGACGTCCAGCCGCCGGAGATACGGAATCGACACGGCGAGTGCGTTGACGGCGCCCTGCCCGTAGGTGCCGACCTCGAAGTGCCCGCCCGCATCGGGGTGGAAGGTCCAGGTGACCGGCGTATCTCCCGGCGGGTCGGTGGGCAGGTAGTGCAGCTCCTCATCGCCCTGCTGGTAGCCGATCTGGGTGCGGTGGATGACCCGGTCGAGCAGCTCCTCCCGCACGTAGAAGAAGCCGAGCCCGAAGTCCCCCATCAGCCACTTGAAGGTCGAGCAGGCGCAGAAGTCCACCCCCGACTGCCGCACGTCGATCGGCGTGTTCCCCGCGGCCTGGACGATATCGGCGTAGACGTGCGCGCCCCTGGCGTGCGCCAGGTCGCACACCGCCTCGAGATCGTGCTGGAACCCGTTGTACCAGGAGACCAGGGAGACCGCGACCAGGCGCGTGTCGCGATCGATGGCGCGCTCGAGGTCGGCCGGGTCGATGCGCCACTCGCGCGGCCGCACGATGGTCAGACCCAGGCCGCGCTTGGCCAGCTCGCCGTAGAGCATGAGCGAGCCGTCGAAGTGGAGCGCGTCGGTGACCACCTTGCCGCGCCCGTCGGGAAGTCCCAGGCCGCTCACCACCAGATTCTCGGCGACGCTGGTGCTCTGCACCAGGCTGATCTCCGCCGGCCTGGCGTTGATCAGTGCCGCGAACTCGGCCTTCACCTCGGCGGCGATCGAATCGCCGCTCCGGACCCGCGGCTCGCGGAAGGTCCGGGTGTCCAGGTAGCTCCGCACCGCGTTCGCGGCCGCCACCGGCACGGGATGAATGAAGGCGCTGTTGAGGTAGGTCTGATCTCGGGGGATCGCGAAGTCGTCGCGGACCGGGAGCGGACCGTCGGCGGAATGCGCCGCGATCTGGGCGCCCAGCCGAGGGACGGCGGAACACGCCGCGGCGGCGACGACGCCGCCCATGCCGGCCAGGAGCTCCCGTCGGGTGAGGTCCATGAAGCAGAGTCTCCGTCGAGCGGGCGGTGATGTCAACCGGAGCCGATCACGTATTGCTTCCGGCGGATCCCGCTCCACGCGTCGAGCGAAGGTCCGCCGGCCTTCCCGTCCCTGTCCTCATCCTCCGCGTACGCGAACGTCATGGTCATCTGCTTGGCCGAGGCGAAGGTCCGCTCGTCCCGCGCCAGCGCGATCAGCGGCAGGTAGGTGCCGGTGTTGACGTAGATCCGGCCCCGGCCGTCCAGCTCGCCGGTGAGATACTCCTGCTTCGCCACGTGGGTGTGACCGTAAAGGATGAACTGGAAGGTGGGGTCCTCCTCCTGGCGCATCTCGCGGATCGCGCCCTCGAGGTAGCGGTCCTTCTCGCCGCCCAGGAGCAGACTGATCGCGGGGAGCACCGCGTGGACCCGGCCCCGGAACTCGTCCATGTTCCTGCCGATGGCGTAGCGGCGGATGTCCTCCAGGTGATCGATCAGATCGCCGGTGCCCGGCAGCAGGTGGCTCTTGAGCTCGTCCCAGCGCCGGGCCAGCGCGCTCTCGACCACGCCGTCGAGCGACTGCTCGAGCGCGGCGTGCAGCATCGGGTAGAACTTCCGCGCCTCCTTGCCGGCGAACCAGTCCAGCCACTGGAAGACGTTCAGGATGGGCCGGAGATTGTTGAGGTCCTTGAGCCGCGCGAGCACGGCGGAGGCGCCGGGCGCGCCGCCGGCGGCCTCGGCGAACCGGTACACGATGCCGCTCATCAGCTCGGCGGTCACCACCTCGCCGATGGCCATGACCTTGTAGGTGTCCTCGTCGAACTGTCCGGTGGGCCGCCCCCGCTCCAGGACCTCGTTGTGGAAGGTCCAGCCGTGGCAGTTCGGGTCCCACTCGTGGCCGTGCCGGGCGATGAGGCCGTAGCGCGGCTCGCGGACGCTGGAGGCGAAGGTCAGCGCCACGCCGGGCATGGCGTCGCGGAGCGACGCCTGCAGCGAGGGGAAGTTGTGCAGCACCCGGTCGTGGTTGCCGATCACGTAGGTGACCCGGAACGGCAGGCCCGCGGCGTGGAGGTGCTGGATCAGCTCGAGCAGCGACTGGGCGCCGTCGCTCGCCAGGATGGCGGTCAGCACGTCGTGGAACTGCCGCTCGACCCCGGGGTCGGTGTTCATGGCGGTGGTGGGGGACA
This sequence comes from Gemmatimonadales bacterium, assembly GCA_035278885.1. Classification (GTDB taxonomy): domain Bacteria; phylum Gemmatimonadota; class Gemmatimonadetes; order Gemmatimonadales; family GWC2-71-9; genus CAVVWJ01. The sequence goes on from DATEIR010000128.1 coordinate 12,257, forward strand.
AGGTGCCGTTCCACGGGCGGTTCGCCACCGGCAGCGTGCCCTCACTCGCCCGGCGGTGCCAGTAGTCGGTGCGGACCAGGTCGAAGATGTCGCCCAGGAGCACGAGGTGGATCTCGCCGGCCCTGCGGTCCGCCGCGTTGGCGACGATCTCCTGCTCCAGTATGTCGAACGCGCCTCGCGGCACGTTGATGGCCGTCTGTCCGTCGGTGATGTGGAGATCGCTGATCGCGACCAGCATGAGGTCCCTCTCGGCAGATGCGTGCTGCCTACGAACGCGGGGGCCTCGCGGCAGGTCAAGGGCGTAAACTTTGGCGATCCGCCTCAGCGGCTCAGGAGAGACGCGAGCAGAGTCCGCGCGCTGTCAGTCTGGCCCCGAAGCGAGGGCTCGGGGTCGGATCTGAGGGCCACGTAGCGCCGAAGCGCGATGACCGCCGCGGCGGTGTCGCCGGCGGCGAGGGCGAGCCGCCCCTGCTCGCGCAGATAGGTGGATTGGTATTCAGGGCTCACCGAGAGCCCGATGCCCACCCGGCCGATCGCGGTGCGGGCCCCGGACAGATCCCCAACCGCCTCGCGAACTCTTGCGGTCACGATGTTGGCCGCCCCATAGTCGAAGGAGACGTCGCTCGCGAGGTAGATCGAATCGGCCCGCGCGAGCAGCGCCGCGGACCCCGAGCTCCCGCCATTCCGAGCCAGCCAGGCGCCGAGCAGATCGCCGCAGATGGCGCGATCGTCGTCGGTGTAGATCCCCTGGCTCTTGAGCCTTGCGCCTCGCACCTTCTCCGCCCAGCGCCGCACCCCGGACACGTCGCCATGGCTCATGGCCCAGAAGCCGAGCCGGCACGCCGCCCGGGTGCGGATCGCCTCGACGATCGAGTCGGCCCGCGTGGTCGAGGCGGCGAGGGGCGACAGCGCCCGCACGTCGGCGGCGGCGGCCACCGTGTCACCATCCTGAAATACCGCGTCGTCGATCCGCTGCTGGCGAGTCCACCCGGGCCACGGCTCGCCCGCCTGCAGGCTGTCGGTGAGCGCCAGAGCCGCCGCCGGTCGGCCCAGGTTGAGCAGCCAGTCGCGCTCCCAGATGCGCGTCCGGCGCAGCTTGGCGCCACCGACCGCGCGCCGCCGAAGCTCTTCCAGCACGGGGCCCACGTCACCCACTCCGACCGCCGCGGTCTGGGCGTCGTTCGCGAGGAGCTGCAGCGCCTGGTCGGGGTAGCGATCGAATCGGCTGCGCTCTCTCGCCAGGCCAGTCGAGTCGCCCAGGGCGAGCGCGAGCCGCCAGCGGATGAAATCGTTGCGGTCACCAGAGACGGTATCCCGGGCGCTCCAGACACGAGCGAGCGTCCGGAGGTCGGTGGTGTCCTCGAGGTAGAGCTTGGCCAGGATCAGGTGGTCGAGCGGAAGGAGAAAGGTCGAGTCCAGCTCCAGCGCCCGGCCCAGGCTTCGTACCGCGCTCTCGAGCGGATGCGGCTGGTCGTTGACCAGGCCGTAGTGGAACTGGCGGTCGCCCAGCTCGAACCAGGCGTCGGCCACGTCCGGCGCGACCCGTACCGCGTCCTGGAACGCGGCCGTGACGGCCACCAACGAGGAAGGCGCCGGGTAGTTGGGCCCGACCCACGCCCGGAGGAGCGCGGCGCCCTTGGGACTCAGGCGGCCGCGGGAGGCGTAGGCCAGCCGCCGGCTCCGATCCTGTGCCTCGAAGTCGTCGGTCCGATCCGCGGCGGCGATCATGTCGAGCGCGGCGAGCGCGAAGGTCGAGTCCCCCTGCAGCGCGGCCGAGAAGTGGGCGACCGCGTCGCGATACCGGCCCTGACGGTGCGCCACCTTCCCCTGCAGGTACTCCGCGATCGCCGCCGAGTTGGAGAGCGAGCCCAGCTGGGTGCTGGAGCCGCCGCCGTACCCCGCGAGCAGCGAGGCCGCCACCTGATCCACCAGTGATGGCAGGGAATCCACCGGCCCACTGGCGGCGGCGTGGAGCGGCGTGCCGCGTCCGTCGGTCCTGCGGAGGTCGGCGCTCACCTGGAGACCCCCGCCGGTGCGCACCACACTACCGTCGAGCACCAGCCCGGCTCCCGCGCGGCGCGCGGCGTCGTTGCCCTCTTCGGGGGAAAGGCCGGCTCCAGGCTGGTAGTGCAGGTAGCTCAGGACCTGCCGCACCGGCGCGGGGTGCACCGAGGGGCCCCCGAGCTTCACGGCAAAGAGGTCGACCATGCCTTCGCCCAGGTAATCGAGCGAATGATCGGGCGCGGTGACGCGAAACGGCAGAACCGCAACCGCGCCGGCATCGAGCGATGGCCCCCCACGGGCGCGGGCCCGCAGCACCATGACACCAAGCAGGGCGAGGAAAAGGGCGACCCCGATCGCGACGGCGACCCAGATCCGGACGGAGCGAGGCCGAGCGGACGCCGGCTCCGGCGCGGAGGGCGCGTCCAGCGCGGCGAGCAGCTCCTCCGCCGTGGCGTAGCGGTCGGCCGGGGCCTTGGCCAGCAAGCGCTCGACGATACGATCGAGGCCCGGCGGGACCGTCTCTCTGAGCCGGCGGACGGAGGGCACCGGATCGAGCAGCCGCTTGGCGATGACGGCCTGGGCGGTGGGGCCGGTGTAGGGCGGCTCTCCCGCGAGCAGCTCGTACATGACGCAGCCCAGGCTGTAGAGATCGGTGCGGCCGTCGAGGCCCGGATCGGCCACGGCCTGCTCCGGACTCATGTAGGCGGGCGTGCCGACGGCCATGCCGCTCTCGGTGATCCGGTCCGAGGCCGTGCGCTCGAGCGCGCGGGCCAGGCCGAAGTCGGCGAGGAGCGCGTGCCCGCCGCTCAGCAGCACGTTCTCGGGCTTGAGGTCGCGATGCACGATGCCGCGGCCGTGGGCGTAGGCCAGCGCCTCGGCGAGCTCGCGGCTCCAGCGGACCACGTCCTCGATCGGCTGCGCGCCGCGCCGGATCCGATCGCGCAGGCTCTCACCTTCCACCAGCGGCATGGTGAACCAGAGCAGCGACGGCCCCGACGCGTCGGCCGGCACCTCGCCGGAGTCGAGCATCGGGAGGATGTGGGGATGCTGGAGTTGGGCCGCGTGCCGGATCTCGAGGAGAAAACGATCGGCGCCCAGGCTCGCGCCCAGCTCGGCGCGGAGGACCTTGAGTGCCACGGCCCGGTCGTGCCGGAGATCGTGAGCGCGAAAGACCACCGCCATGCCGCCCCGGCCGAGCGGGCCGTCGAGGCGGTAGCGCCCCTGGAGCGCGGTGGAGAGGCGGTCGGCCTGATCCATGGGAATGATGCTGCGGCGGGAATCGGCCGGCGTCAACTCGCGGGCTCCGATCGCTGGCCTGGAGCCGTATCCGCCTCCATCTTCCACCAGCGACACGGGCTTTGTCTCCGTTTCAACTCCAGTCTCGAGGGGAGCACACTGCGTGATCGAGCTTCATCAGGGCGACACGATCGACCAGGCCGCCAGCCGGTCCCGCCTCGACGAGGGCGCCCTCCTCGACACTGCCCGACAGCTGGCGGACGCCGAGCGGCACGGCGACGCCCGTGCGCTCGAGGACCTGATCGCCGCCGACTACGTCGGGTTCGACCCGTCCGGACGGCACCAGGATCGAGCGGGCATCCTCCGCGCCTATGCCGAGCGCCGAGTGGTGGTCACCACACTGGGACAGACCGACCTGAGGGCCCGGGTGGTGGGCGAGGTCGGGCTCGTCACCGGCGTGAGCGAGTACCAGGGACGGCAGTCCGACGAGCACTTCGACTTCCGGCTTCGCTTCCTCGACGTCTACGCCCGGCGCGACGGTCGCTGGCAGCTCATCGCCTCGCAGGATACCCGGCTGCCGCGCTGACCCGCCCGGCCCGCCGGTTCGGTCGCGGACCGGCGACTCCCTCGGAGGAATCCCATGACAATGACCGACGTGTCAGACCTTGCGGCTCGCCTCGATCGTCTGGAGCGGCAACAGCGGCGATACCGCCGATTCGCCTGGGGCGCTCTCGGGCTGCTCCCCCTGGTCCTCGGCGCGTTCGTCGGCGGCGGGCCGGGTCCCCTGGTCCGGGCAGAGCAGGTCGAGCTGCTGAACGCGGCCGGCGGACGCCAGGCCGTGCTCAGCGCCGACAGCAGCGGCGTGACGCTCACGCTGTTCGGCGCGCGCGGGAAGCCGGTCAGCGGGCTGCAGCTCGGGGATTCGGCGCTGACGTTGCTCGACGCGGATGGACAACCAGTGGCCACGCTGGGCGGGCCGAGGGTCCGGCACCTAGGCGAGTAGCGCCGCGGCCCGGCGACGTAACAGCACGTGCGACCGCGGCTCATGCTCGGTGTCCGGATCGGGACCGGTTCCGCGCAATGGTCCAGGCGGGCCGGTAGAGTGCCGCCCGCCGACAACGAGCATGAGCCACTACTAAGGAGAGTCGCATGGCCACGTCACACGAGGTGCTCACCAGCGAGCGCGTGCCCCGGCGCGGGCCCTATTCCCAGGCCGTACGGGCGGGCGGCGTGATCTACGTGGCCGGCCAGCCTGGCCTCGATCCCGCCACCGGGCAGGTCGCGGGCGGGACGTTCGAGCTGCAGGCACGGCAGGCCTTCGAGAATCTGCGGGCGATCCTGGAGGACGCCGGCAGCAGCCTCGACCGGGTGGTCAAGACGACCTGCTTCCTGCCGGATCCCGGGGCCTACGCCACGCTGAATGCGCTGTACGCCGAATATTTCCCCTCGGCGCCGCCGGTCCGCTCGGCACCGGTGGTCCAGCTGCCGCCGGGACTGTTGTTCTCGATCGAGGCGGTGGCTCTGGGCTAGGCGGTGTGGCGGCCGTCACGGCCCCGACCGCTCGTCCGGGATAGGATGGACGGTGATATCCAGCGCTTCCCGCCTCGGGAGCGTTCACCGTCTTCCATCTTCAGGGTTTCGAGCGTGGCCCGCTGTCGCCAACCCATTGCCGCCCATGGCGCTCCATCGTCGTCCCGGGGCACGTTGATGAGCCTGGCGCTCGCCTCGCTGGCCACCGGCTGCGGCGGCGGCGACCTGGTGGTACCCAACAACGACAGCGCCATTTCCATCCAGGTGGTGGAGGGTGACGGCCAGCGCGGGGCGGTGGGCGAGCCGCTGACGTCTCCGGTCGTGGTCCAGGTGACCGACGGGGGCGGCGACCCGGTCGAGGGGGTGACCGTAGCCTTCGCCCTCGTCTCCGCCGGGACCGGCGCCGAGATCACCCCGGCGACGGCGCGGACCGACGCGGACGGCCGGGCGCAGGCCCACGTCCTCCTGGGCGACAAGGTGGGGCTTCAGACCGGGGAGGCGCGGGTGACCGGGGGCAGCGACCCCGTCACCACGTTCGCGGCCCTGGCTGTCTCGGGAACCGGCGGCGGGAATCCGCCCACGGCGGCGTTCACCTGGGACTGCGCGGCCCTCGCCTGCCGTTTCAGCGACGCCAGCACCGACAACGGCAGCGTGACCGCCTGGCTCTGGACCTTCGGGGATGGCAGCACCTCCACGGAGCGGAACCCCTCCCACGACTACAGCCGCGCGGGCACCTACGGGGTCGCGCTCACGGTCACCGACGCGGAGGACCTGAGCGATATCGCGACCAACCAGGTGACTGCGACCGCGCCCACGCCGTCCAACGCCTCCCCGCACGCCGAGTTCGCGGTGAGCTGCCAGCAGCTCACCTGCACCTTCACCGACCAGAGCACGGACCCGGACGGTACCGTCGCGAGCTGGCGCTGGGATTTCGGCGACGGGGCCACGTCCACCCAGCGGAGTCCATCGCGCACCTTTGCCGCCGCGGGTCAGTACACGGTGAGCCTGCGGGTGACCGATGACGACGGCGCGAGCGATACCCGCTCACACCCGGCGAATCCCAGCGCCCCGACCGCCAGTAACGATCCGCCGCACGCGGAGTTCGAGGTCACCTGCCAGGACCTCCGCTGCACCTTCGTGGACCGGAGCGACGACCCCGATGGAGCGGTGGCGAGCTGGTCCTGGGACTTCGGCGACGGCAGCACCTCCAGCGAGCGGAATCCGTCGCACACCTACGCTTCGGCGGGCCGCTTCACCGTCCTCCTGATGGTCACCGACGACAAGGGCGCGGCCGATACCCGGACCCACACGGCCGAGCCCACGGCACCGCCGACCGACGCCAACGAGCCGCCGCACGCCGACTTCGACGTCCATTGCGACCACCTGACCTGCGCCTTTGTGGACCAGAGCACGGACGACGACGGCGTCATCGTGAGCCGGCAGTGGAGCTTCGGCGACGGCAGCAGCTCGACCGAGTCGAACCCGACGCACACCTACGGCAGTCCCGGCCACTACAACGCGAGCCTCACCGTGACCGACGACGACGGCGCGACCTCCAGCAAGGACCGCCGGGCGGACGTGAAGAAGTGACCGCTCGGGCGTGAGCTCGCGCCGGGACGCCGTCCCGTTCGATCCCCGGCACTTCGAGAAGCTGTCGGACCGAGGCGAGGCCGCCTCCTCTTCCGCCGCGATATTCCGCGACATCTACCAACGCAATCATTGGTCTGGTCCCGAGTCGCGGTCCGGGCTGGGCGCGGGCGCGGAGCAGACCGGTGCGCTCGCCGAGGCGCTGCCCGACCTGCTGCACCGGCTCGGCGTCGGCGTGCTGCTCGACCTGCCGTGCGGCGAGTTCGAGTGGATGGGCCGGATCGAGCTGCCGGTCGAGCGGTACATCGGGGCCGACCTGCTGCCCGAGCTGATCCGGCCGCTGCAGGAGCGCTCCGGCAGCGCGACGCGCAGCTTCGTCGTGCTCGACCTCACCCGTGATCCCCTGCCGCCGGCCGACCTGCTCCTCTGCCGCGACTGCCTGGTGCACCTATCATTCGCCGACATCCGCCGGGCGCTGGTCAACGTCGTCCGGAGCGGGATTCCCTGGCTCCTGACCACGACCTTCCCGCGCTGCGAGCTGAACGAGGACATCGTGACCGGTGACTGGCGGCCGCTCGACCTGGAGCGCGAGCCGTTCCGGCTCCCAGCGCCGTTCGAGCTGGTGAACGAGCGGTGCACCGAGGGAGACGGGCTCTTCGGCGACAAGAGCCTGGGGCTCTGGCGAACGGCGGACCTGCCCGCTCTGCCGTTTCTGACGGCGTGAGCGCACCGGCGGTCGCGATCGTCGCCGGGGCCACGGGACTCGTTGGCCGGGCGCTGGTACGGCAGCTCGCCGCCGACGGGGCGTGGCGCGAGGTGCGGGCGCTGACCCGGCGCCCGCTGCCGCCCAGTCTGGCCGGGGCGAGCGTCACGCCGGTCCAGGTCGACTACACGCAGCTCGATCCTCCACCGCCGTGGGCCGAGGCGGACCACGTGTTCTGCGCCCTGGGCACGACCATGCGGCAGGCCGGTTCCGAGGAGGCGTTCCGGCGGGTGGATCTCGAGTACCCGCTGGCACTGGCCCGGGCGACCCTCGCGCGGGGCGCGCGGCACTTTCTGCTGGTCACCGCCGCAGGGGCATCCACGCGCTCCCGCTTCTTCTACAATCGGGTGAAGGGCGAGGTGGAGTCGGCCATCATCGCGCTGGGCTTCCGCGCCGTGACGATCGCTCGGCCGTCGTTACTGTTGGGCGACCGGGGAGCGTTCCGCTGGGCGGAACAGGCGGGGAGAGTGGCCGGCGTCTTCGCGCCACCGCGATGGCGGCCCGTGCCGGGCGAGCGAGTCGCCCAGGCGCTGATCGCGGCGGCGAAGCGGGACGTGCCCGGAGTAGTCATTCTGGAAAATTCCGCGCTGCGCGCCGCGCGCTGATCCGAAGCCGGATGGCGCACGCGAGAACGGCCGCCCTCGGGGCGGCCGTTCCGGTGCCTGCCGCATCAGTCGCGGACGAGATCCTGGTCGGGTGGCCGGAGGTTGGGGATGGGATCGAGGTGATCCACGCCGGCGGCATTGAGGTAGCCCGAGAGGTTGACCGCGTGCTCCGCGGTATCCACCGCGATCTCCACGACCCCGTTGGTCACGATGGGAATGCTCCGCTCGGCGTTGCGGCCCGGCCGGCGCAGGGTGCACCGGGTGGGGCGCCAGGGCCCTGGAATCTTGTGCAGCTTCACTCCCTGGCGCTCGAGCCTTTCGGCCAGGTGGTAGATCGGAGTAGGCTCGTAGCGACGGCCGCGGCTCGCACGTGCGCGGCCTTGCCGGGGGGAGGGGCTGGAACGATCGCTGTTGGTCGGCATCGGGACTTCCCCCTGAAGAGTCGATGTCAGAGTACCCGCCTCAGGGTACGAGGGCCCGACCGGCCCTGGCAGTGAGATCCATCACCTCGGGGAATGCCAACGTGCGTCAGATGACGAACAAGCGGTGGGTCCGCTGCAGTGTGGCCGGCTTCGCCATCCTCCTGCTCCAGCAGGCTGACCGGGCGGCAGCCCAGGGCCGCGATGCCGCAACTCCCACGCATGCCGACAGCGTGCGCGGCGCCGACAACCCGAATCGTTCGTGGTGGGACGTCTCCTACTACGATCTGAACGTCCGGGTGAATCCGCGCGACAGCAGCTTCACCGGCTGGAACCGGATGGTCTACCGCGCCCTCGAGTCCGGCCGCACACTGCAGCTCGACCTTCAGGCTCCGCTCGAGCTCGACAGCGTGGTGCAGGACGGAAAGCGTCTCGACACCAACCGCGACGGCGACGCGTATCTCGTAACCCTGCCCTCGCCGTCACGCGCGGGCGCGGTCGCGCCCCCGCTCACCGCCTACTACCACGGCTACCCTGGCCGCGGCCGGCCCCCGCGCAGCAGCGGCGTCGTGTGGTCCCAGGACAGCCTCGGCGCGCCCTGGGTCGCGACCAGCGACCAGCTCATCGGCGCCAGCGTCTGGTGGCCGCTCAAGGATTTCGCGGCCGACGAGCCCGACAGCCAGCGGATCGCGGTCACGGTGGACGACTCGCTGGTGGGGGTCTCCAACGGCCGCTTCCGGGGCAGCACCCGCAATCCGGACGGCAGCACGACCTACGTGTGGTTCGTCTCCAACCCGATCAATTCGTACGGCGTCGCGGTGAACGCGGGCCGCTACGCCCATTTCGCCGACACGCTCCAGGGGGAGTCCGGCCCCCTCTCGCTCGACTTCTGGGCGCTGGCGCCGCACGTGGACACGGCTCGAGTGGTCTGGGCCCAGGCGAAAACGATGCTCGCCTGCTTCGAGCACTGGCTCGGCCCCTACCCGTGGTACGTCGACGGCTACAAGCTGATCGAAGCGCCGTACCTCGGGATGGAGCACCAGAGCGGGATCGCGTACGGCAACAAGTTTCTGCCCGGCTACCTGGGGCGCGACCTGTCGGGGACGGGGCTCGGGCTCGAGTGGGACTACATCGTGATCCACGAGAGCGCCCACGAGTGGTTCGGCAACAGCATCTCGACCCGCGAGCCGGGCGACCTCTGGGTCCACGAGTCCTTCGCGACCTACGCCGAGGGGCTCTACACCGAGTGCCGGCACGACAAGGCCGCGGGGGCCAAGTACCTGATCGGGCTCCGCAAGGGGATCCGGAATACCGGCCCGATCGCCGGCCCGCGCGGCGTCGTGGGGTGGTACAACAGCGACATGTACTTCAAGGGCGCCAACGTCCTGCACACCATCCGCCAGCTGGTGAACGACGACGACAAGTGGCGTGGGATTCTCCGCGGCCTGAGCGGCACCTTCCGGCACCAGACGGTCACCGGCGCCGATATCCAGCAGTACATCGCGCGGGAGTCGGGACTCGATCTGGGGAAGGTCTTCGAGCAGTACCTCACGACCCCCGCCGTCCCGACCCTGGAGTACCAGGTGAAGGATGGCGCGCTGGCCTACCGCTGGGCCGACGTGGTCGCGGGGTTCGCGATGCCGGTGCGGGTCGAGATCCCGGGCCTGGGCCGGCAATGGCTTCGTCCGACCGACGCGTGGCAGCGGATGAAGGTGCCGTCGCCGGCGGGAGCGGACGTGGCGGTGGATGAGAACTTCTACGTCATGGCCCGGAACGCGGCCGGGAGTCCGTGACACCGCCGAGGGTGGATCCCCGTCGTGTGTGGATACCCTCTTCCGGAAGGACTCCGATGCAGCGGTCCGCCGTGCTCCCGATTCTCATCCTCGCCTGCAGCAGCGCCACCCCGCCCGAGCGCTACGGCTTCGTCACCGTCCTGGGCAACGACACCGTGGCGGTCGAGCGGATCGAGCGCTCGCCCGACCGGCTGGTGGCCGACGGGGTGGATCGCTGGCCCTACGTCCGGCGGCGGCACACCGAGTTCCAGCTGAACGACGACGGCACGATCCGCCGCATGGTCATGGACGTCCGGACGCCCAACGGCGCCACGCCGGCGGAGCGGGGACGCCGGGTGACGGCGGATTTCTCCAGGGACAAGGTGGAGATCTCGGTCCGGGACAGCGCGGGACAACGGGATACCGCGTTCGCCACCCGGGGCGTGATCACCGTGCCCCACGTCTCCATGATGTACAGCGTGATCGAGCTGGAGATCGCAACCGCGCTCCGTCGGGCCGCGACGACCGGGCTCGCGCCGACCGACAGCGTACCGTTCCAGCAGTTCTACCCCGACCGGGACGTCGGGCCGAGCTTCACGATGCACCGGGGCCGCGTGGTGCCCAAAGGCGACGGCAAGGTGGAACTCCGGCACGGGTGGCTCTCGGGGACCGGGGACGTCAGGGTGGACAGCGCGGGCCGGATGCTGAGCTATTCGGGTGCCCGGAGCACCTACAAGGTGACCGTCACCCGGGTCGCGACGCCGCCCGACGTGGACGCGATGGCGACCCGCCTCGCGGCGGCGGAGCACGCCACCGGCCAGCGGCAGCTCAGCGTGCGCGACACCGTGCGAGCCGCGATCGGCCCGGCGACGTTCACGGTGGACTACGGCCGTCCGCTGGCGCGCGGACGCACCCTCCTGGGTGACGTGATCCCATACGACCGCATCTGGCGCACCGGTGCCAACGCCGCGACCCAGTTCACCACCTCCGCGTCGATCACGCTCGCGGGACTCTCCCTGCCGGCGGGCACCTACACGCTGTGGACCGCGCCGCACGCGAAGAGCGTGGAGCTGATCGTGAACAAGCAGACGGGCCAATGGGGAACGGAGTACAGCCGGGAGCAGGACCTGGGACGGGCGCCGCTCGTCTCGGACAGCGCGACCACGCCGGTCGAGAGGTTCACCATCTCGATCGAGGCCAAGGACGCGGCGCACGGCATGCTCGCCATGGCCTGGGGGCCCTTCCGCTGGACGGCGCCCATCCTCGTCGTACGCTGATTCGGGTGCCGGAGCGGACGGGCCCGGGCCTGTCCTGATCCGGCGGCCCCGGCCATCTTGCGCTGGTCGATGATCGTCGAGGCGTACGTACGTGTTGATGCTCTTCTGGTCCCGGCTGGTGGCGGCGAGCGCGCTCGCGCTCCCCACGCAAGGCGATACCGTCCCGTCGGCCATGGCCGGCCTCAGCAGTCACGGGCGGACAGGCTCCCAGCCGTACGTCACGGCCGGCACTCGGACCTACGTGATCGGCACGCAGGACGGGAACTTCCCCGATCTGGGCGAGCACCTGCCCGGTGAGATGGCCGGGGCCTGGCTCCATCCGATCAAGCTGATCGACGGATTCCGGGCCGCGGTCGCCGAGGAAGGGTCCCCCCGTGAGGCCGCGCTCTCGGCCGCGACGGACTTCACCACCTACCCCTACGGCAACCGGTTCGAGTACGGCCAGGTGCTGGACAGCCTCGAAGTCGAGCGCTTCCAGTTCAGCCCTGACGGCCGGGAAGGCTTCATTGTCCGGTACGCGCTCCGGAACACCGCGAGCCGTGCCCGGGCGCTCACCTTCCAGCTCGCCGTCAAGACCGATCTCCGACCGGTCTGGTTCTCCGAGCACCTCGGCATCACCGACGCGCCCGATTCCGCGCGCTGGGACCCGGCGAGCCGGACCTTCGTGGCCCGGGACACCCGGCATTCCTGGTTCTGCGTCTGGGGCGCGGCGGGATCCGTCGAGGCACAACCGCTGACCCATCCGCCGCCGATCCGGACGGGCGGCATGGGAGTAACCGCGGCATCCCGCTACCGTCTCTCGGTCGCGCCCCACGGCACCGCCATCCTGACCTTCGTCGTCGCCGGCTCGACTACCGCCCGACAGACCGCGATCGACACCTACCACACGCTGAGCCGCCACTACGACCGTCTGCTGGCGACGCAGAAGGCGAACTACCAGGCGCTGCTCCGGCGCGCGCGCATCGCCATTCCGGACCGGCGCCTGCAACAGGTGTTCGACTGGGTGAAGGTCGACAACCAGTGGCTGGTGCGCGACGTGCCGGGGATCGGCCGCGGCATCAACGCCGGACTGATGGAGTATCCCTGGTGGTTCGGGACCGACGCGGGCTACGCGCTGCAGGCGGTGGCCGCCACGGGAAACTTCGACCTCGCGCGGGCGACGCTGCGGCTGCTCCGTGACCGGTCGATGCAGGCGAACGGCAATGGCCGGATCGTCCACGAGGTGACGACGAACGGCGGGGTGGTCAATCCGGGCAACACGCAGGAGACGGCGCAGTTCATCATGGCCGTGGGCACGGTGGTGGACTGGACCGGCGACGTCGCCTTCGCGCGGGAGATGTACCCCGCCCTCCAGCTCGGCCTTCGCTGGCTCCTGGGCGAGATGGATCGCAACCGGAACCTCTTCCCCGAAGGGTACGGGATCATGGAGGTGTCCGGCCTCAACGCCGAGCTGATCGACGTGGCGGTGTACACCCAGCAGGCTCTGACGGTGACGGCGAGAATCGCCCGGGTGCTGGGGGAGGCTGGTCCCGCCGAGGAATGGGAGCACCAGGCGGCGGAGCTGGCGGAGCGGATCAACCGACGTTTCTGGGCCGAAGACGAGGGCTCCTACGGCGACTTCTTCGGCACGCGGGCGCAGGCCGTGAGCGCCGCGCAGGGCGCCATGCGGCAGCTTCAGCTCCACGGCGACAGCGCGCGCACGCCGCGGAATCTCGAGCTCGTCCAACACTATGCGCGGCTCGAGCGGCGATTCGCTTCCCTGCCGGACACCACCAGGGCGTGGCTCACCAACAAGAACTGGGTCATCGCGACGCCGATGGAGGTTGGGATCGCGCCGAAGGCGCGGGCGATCGCGCTGCTGGAGAAGATCCGGCGGGAGAACGTGGGCGAATACGGACCGTTCCTGTCCGCGGTGGATCGACAGGCGATGATGACGATCTCGACCGGGGTGCAGGCGGTCGCTGAGGCGCGGTACGGGCGGATCGACGAGTCGCTGTGGTACGTCGGAAGGATCGTAGAGACCTTCGGCCGGACGCTGCCCGGCTCCATCAACGAGATGATGCCCGACTACGGCTGCTTCGCCATCTCGTGGACGAGCTACGGCATCATGGTCCCGCTGATCGGCTACGTGTTCGGCGTCCGGCCGGACGCGGTGCACCGCACCGTCGTGCTCGACCCGCAGGCCCCGGCCGGCTGGGGCCAGATGAGCATCGAGGACCTTCCCGTGGGCCGCACCACCGTGTCGTTCTCCCGGCGAAAGACCGATGAGGGCGTCGAGTACCTGGTGAGTGCTGGAGAGACGGGATGGACCTTCTTCCTGCGAGGACAAGCGGCGCCAGGGGTGAGATACGAGGTCAACGGGAAGCCCGCGTCGCCCACCGCCGAAGGGTTTCGGCTTACCGGAACGACGAACCGGGTCCTGGAAATCCACGAACGGTAGCGCCGGCCGGAAGAGATCCGCCGGCTCTGACCGCACTCTGACGCTCGGCCGGCGGCGGCTTCGGTTGCCTTGCCCGACGCAGCGCCGGATGTTCCGGCATGCGTGCGGACAGCGGCACCCCCACCGAGCGGCGGCGCATCGACAGCATCGACGCGCTCCGGGGAACGGTCATGGTCATCATGGCCCTCGACCATGTCCGGGACTTCGTCCATCGCGGGGCGATGTCCGGCTCGCCGACCGACCTCGCCACCACGACGCCGTTCCTTTTCCTTACCCGCTGGATCACCCACCTCTGCGCCCCCGCCTTCATGCTGGCCGCCGGACTCGGCGCCTGGCTGTGGTGGCGGCGCGGCCGGACCAGGCAGGAGCTCTCCTGGTTCCTGCTGACCCGCGGCGTGTGGCTGATCGTGCTGGAGGTCACGATCATGCGACTGGCCTACAATTTCAGCCTCTCCACCGAGTACCCGCTGTTCCTGATCGTGCTCTGGGCCCTGGGCGGGTGCATGATCGCGCTCGCCGCACTGGTCTGGCTTCCGTTGCCCACGCTCGCGCTGGTGAGCCTGGCGGCGATCGCTGGCCACAACCTCCTCGACGGGGTGGACCCGGCGAGATTCGGCGCGACGTCCGGATGGTGGAGCATCCTCCATCGGCCCGGGCCGGTACCGATCGCCGGAGGGACGGCGTTCGTCGCCTATCCGCTGGTGCCGTGGATCGCGGTCATGGCGCTCGGGTTCTGCCTCGGCCCGGTGTACGGGTGGGACCGGCCGCGCCGGATCCGGTTTCTCCTACGCGCGGGCGCGGCTGCGACGGTGGGGTTTGTCGTGCTCCGCGCCATCAACCGGTACGGTGATCCCACGCCCTGGGCCACCCAGCCGTCGCCCACCTTCACGGTGTTGTCGTTCCTCAATACGACGAAGTATCCCCCGTCGCTCGACTTTCTGCTGATGACGCTGGGCCCGGCGCTGCTGGCGCTGGCATGGCTGGAGCGCGGCGGGCGGCTCGCCGCCCCCCTGGTCGTGCTCGGTCGGGTGCCGCTGTTCTACTTCGTGCTGCACTTCTACGCGGCCCATGCCGCGGCGGTGGCGCTGGCGCTCGGCCGATACGGGGGTGACGCGTGGAGGTCCGCCTTCCACCCCGTGCCTTCGATGGGCGGGCCGAGCGACTTGTTCCCGGCCGGATTCGGGTGGGAGCTGTGGGTCGTATACGCGGTCTGGGCGGTGATCGTGGTCGGCCTGTATCCGCTCTGCCGCTGGTTCGCCGGGGTCAAGGCGCGCCGGCGGGACTGGTGGCTGGGCTACCTGTAGTCACATCTTCCGTCGGCTCCTACCCGACGAGGCTTCGGTGAGGTTCGCGCGCTACTGGTGGACCTTCGGCCAGCCGGTTCACCCCCGCGACTATCTCCGCCACGGGCTGCTCCTCACCGCCCTCAAGTATTCGGGGGACGTGCTGCTGGTGCGGCTCGCCACCGGCAGCTTCTGGACCCCGCTCGACTATCTCAGGTCGGTTCCCTTTCTGCTCGCCACGCGGCTCGAGGGCGCCCCGGGCTGGGTCCTGCCGACCATGGCGCTGTGGACGCTCCCGTTCCTCTGGGCCGGGATCAGCCTCACGCTGCGGCGAGCGCTGGACGCCGGGTGGTCGGCGTGGACCACGTTGGGGTTCTTCATTCCCGTCGTGAACTACGGCCTGATGGCCGTGCTGTGCCTGGCGCCCAGCAGGGCGGCCCCCGCCCCGAAGGAACGGCCGCGCTCCTACGAGCCTCGTCTCCCCTCGGCGCTTCTCGCGATGGCCGCAGGCGTCCTCTTCGGACTCGGCATGGTCGTGCTCACGGTGCTGCGATTGGGCCAATACGGCCTCGCCCTCTTCTTCGGGACGCCGTTCGCCATCGGCGCGCTCACGGCCTTCCTGTTCAACCGCCGCTACCCGGCGAGCCGCCAGGAGAGCGCGCAGGTGACGATGATGACGCTCCTGCTCACGGCAGGCAGTCTCTTTCTGCTGGGCAACGAAGGCGTCGTGTGCCTGCTCATGGCGCTCCCGCTCGGCCTGGTCGTGGGACTCATGGGCGCGGCGGTCGGCCGCGCCGCGGCGCTGCACGGCCATCCGGAGCTCCCGCCGTCGGCGGTGGCGCTCGCGCTGGTGCCCCTGGGGGCGGTGCTGGAGCCGAGAGGCGTCACCGGACGGGTGCTGCACGAGGTGCGGTCGAGCGTGGTCATCGACGCGCCGCCGCTCGAGGTCTGGAAGCACGTGATCGCGTTCCGGCCACTGCCCGAGCCGACCGATCTGGTGTTCCGGCTGGGCATCGCCTACCCGCGATACGCCACGATCGAGGGCGAGGGCCCCGGGGCGATCCGCCGGTGCGTGTTCTCCACCGGCACCTTCGTCGAGCCGATTACGGCCTGGGAGCCGGGCCGGCGCCTGGCATTCGACGTCACCGCGGCGCCGCCGCCGCTCCGGGAGCTGACGCCATTCAGCGGCGTGGCGCCGCCGCACCTCGACAACTACCTGCGCTCGACCCGGGGAGAGTTCCGGCTGGTGCCGCTGCCGGGCGGGCGCACCCGACTGGAGGGCAGCACCTGGTACGAGCTTCGGATAGCGCCGGAGCCGTACTGGCAGGTGTACAGCGACTGGCTCATTCACCGCATTCACGCGCGGGTGCTGCGGCACATCGAGGCCGAGTCGGAGGCGGCCGCCGGGTCTTGGTAGCGCCGCAGCGCGTTGCGGCACAGGTGCTTAGGGACGCTTGAGGCCGGGGCGGGCGGCGCCCCGAAGAAAACCCCAATTGTTTCCCTGCGAGCACTCGCCCATCTTCCTCCGCGCGAGCCATACCGACCATGAGATGGTGCCGGACCCGGTGCCATTCGCTCGCTCTGGGGCAGCGATCCGGTTCGTCCCAGCGAACGCTCAGCCGTACTACAGACCAGGTCCCGCTCGACCCGCCGCGTCGCGAGCCGTATGCCTCGCGTGTTCGGTGCCCCCACCCTCCGGCGAGCCGGCCAACCTGACGTACATAGGGAACGTGATGACCCGCATCCACGCTACCACGCGCGCGGCGCTGCTGCTCGCCGTGATCGTCACCGCCGCGTCGTGCAGCGACGCCAACGATCCGAGCGCGCCGACGGAAGGCCTCCCTCCGGACGCTCTCGCCCCCAGCCCCGCGATCACCTACACGGGCATCCCGTTCGGCCCGTACGCGCTCTACGCCAACACCACCGACTTCGAATGGGGGCCGGCTCCCTTCACCACGAGCCTCGACAACGCCGGCTATCCCAACGCGATCGTCAACCGCATCACCGCCGCCCGGCAACAGCGCCACCGCCTGATTCTGGCGATGACGGCCGACCGGGCCTACTACATCACCAACGGCAAGTTCGATCTGGCCAAGTGGAAGTCGCGGATGAACACGCTCAACACCACGACCATCAAGAAGGCCGTGGCGGACGGGGTGGCCGACGGAACGATCGTGGCCAACAAGCTGATCGACGAGCCTGAGATCCCCCAGTGGGGTGGGGTGCTGACGAAGCCGATGATCGATCAGATGGCGACGTACGCGAAGAGCATCTTCCCCACCCTGCCCATGGGGATCACCCATGGCGCCGGGGGCTTCAAGTGGCGGAGCACCGAGCGCTACAAGGTGCTCGACTGGGTCGGGGTGCAGTACAGCCACAACTACAACAACGGGAACGCCGCCGGCTGGCGCGACGAGGTGCTCACCTTCGCCAGGGCGAATGGGGTGGCGCCCGCGTTCAGCCTCAACATCCTCAACGGCGGCGTGCGCGACCAGACCGGCTCCTGGGACTGCCCCAATACCGGCGGGAAGGGCACCATCTCGACCTATTGCCGCATGACGGCCGACCAGGTCCGCAGCTACGGCACGGCGGCGGGCCCCTACGGCTGCGTCATGCTCATGTGGAAGTACGACGACGCGTTCATGGCGAAGTCGGCCAACGTGACGGCCTTCAAGGACGTGGCCTCGCTGCTCAACTCCAAGCCGCGGCCGAGCTGCAAGCGCCCGTAAGGCATTCCACGGGGACCCGCGGGCGGCTTGACATCCCGCGGGTCTCGCCCCAGTTTATCGCCCGCGAGGCAGTACGGACATGAGATGGTGCCGGTCCCGGCGCCATTCGCTCGCTCTGGGGTCGGAATCCGGTTCGTCCCAGCGAACAATCCAGCAGACATCACAGGTCAGGTTTCGCTCGACCCGGCGCCGCGCGTCTCGTTTCGCGCGTCCGGGCGCTCCGATGCGCCAGCGTCGCGGCCGTGCCGCGCGCGGGCGCCTCCGCCCCAGCCGTACGAGCGCGGCCCTTACCAGGGAACCTCCACTCATGAGAAGCATGCACGCTACCGCTCGCGCGACGCTCCTGCTCGCCGTCGCCGTCTTCGCCAGCTCGTGCGACGACCTCGATCAACCCACCTCGCCGGACGAGACCACGCCCGCGGACGCTCCGGCGCCCGAGCTCGCCGTAAGCTACTCCGGCATACCGTTCGGCCCCTACGGTCTGTACGCCAACACCACCGAGTTCGAATGGGGACCGAAGCCGTTCACCACCAGCCTCGACAACGCGGGCTACCCCAAGGCCATCGTGAACCGCATCAACGCCGCCCGGCAGGACCGTCACCGTCTCATCCTGGCTATGGCGGCGGACCGGGCCCTCTACATCACCAACGGCAAGTTCGATCTGGCCAAATGGAAGTCGCGCATGAACACGCTCAACACCGCTACCATCCGTGACGCGGTGGCCAAGGGCGTCGCCGACGGGACGATCGTCGGCAACAAGCTCATCGACGAGCCGGAGATTCCGCAGTGGGGCGGCGTCCTCAGCAAGTCGATGATCGATCAAATGGCGACCTACGCGAAGAAGATGTTTCCGACCCTGCCGATGGGCATCACCCACGGCGCGGGCGGCTTCAAGTGGCACAGCGGAGAGCGGTATCGGGTGCTGGACTGGGTGGGTGTGCAGTACTCGCACAACTACAACGGCGGCAACATCACCTCGTGGCGAAGCGAAGTACTCAACTTCGCGCAGGCGAACCACGTGACGCCGGTGTTCGCCCTCAACATCCTGAACGGCGGCGTACGGGACCGGAACGGCTCATGGGACTGCCCGAGCAGCGGCGGCCGGGGAACGATTGCCACCTACTGCCGGATGACCGCCGACCAGGTGCGGAGCTGGGGCCGCGCGGTCGGCACCTACGGCTGCGCGCTCCTGATGTGGCGCTACGACGACGCGTTCATGTCGAAGTCGGCCAACGCGACCGCCTTCAAGGACGTCGCGTCGCTCCTCAACTCTAAGCCCCGGCGGAGCTGCCGGCGGCCCTGAGGCTTTCCGTGGTGAACGTCTTCGGGCCGCTGAAGTCGAACAGCGACTCGAAGCGCCGAGCCAGGTCGCGATCGCCGCTCAGCGTGATCGCGCCCTGGCGCCGCGCCGCGGCCAGGGTGGTGTCGTGCATCAGGACGTCCACCATCACCCGGAGCGGGGCCGCGACCGTGAGCGCCACCGGGTGGCCGAAATCGGCCATGCAGATGTCCACCTCCTCGGTCACCCCCCGCTCCACCACCAGCCACCAGTAGCGCCGGTTGCTCGGCAGGCCCTCGAGACGGAAGTGCACCACGGTCCGGCCGAAGGGAAATTCCGACGTCACCACGTGACGGCGGAGCGACCACATCAGGATGCCGGGATCGAGCTCGTACTCCCGATACTCCCGGGTGATCCAGCGGCGGGCCCATTGGCCGAGCGCCTCGACCACCGGCCGCAGCTCCTCGCCCGACTCGGTGAGATGATAGGAGGCGCCCCCCGCATCGCTACGCCGGACGATCACGCCGTCATCCTCCAGGCTTCTGAGGCGCTGCGAGAGGACGGAGGGCGAGATGAGGGGGAGTCCGTGGCGGATCTCGTTGAACCGGTGACAGCCCACCATGATCTCGCGGAGAATCAGTGGAACCCAGCGCTGTGCCACGACTTCGGAGGCTTGGGCGACGGGGCAGAAGGAGCCGTAGCTTCGGGGCGGGCAGGACGACAGCATGGTCGACCTCGGGTCGGGGGCGGTACGAATGTCGTACTTGTAGAACCCCAGGGCAATCCGTAGCGTTCCCGCCGTCGTTCGAGGACACGAACACCTTTCAGGGAGCGCGCCATGCGTACGATCCTGCTGTCCACCGCCCTGCTGCTCGGGGCCGCCACCCTCCACGCCCAGACCGCCAAGCATGCGTCGGCCACGGAGCCCGCCTGGGGTCCCGCCCCGGCGGTGTTCCCCGCGGGCGCCCAGATGGCCGTCATCTCGGGTGACCCGAGCAAGGCCGCACCGTTCACGGTCGAGCTCAAGGTGCCCGACGGCTACAAGATCCCGCCGCATTTTCACCCGACGGACGAGACGGTGACCGTGAAGGAGGGCACCTTCAACGTCGGCATGGGCGACACCCTGGACCTGGCCAAGACCAAGGCGATGAAGCCGGGCGACAAGGGCACGATTCCGGCCGGCCATCACCACTACGCGGCCGCCAGCGGCCCCACCGTCGTCAAGGTGAACGGCATGGGGCCGTTCGCGATGACCTATGTGAACCCGGCGGACGATCCGCAGAAGAAGCAGTAGCGCGCGCGACGCGGTCCGCGGAGAACGCGCGAGCGGCCCGAGGTGGGGCCGCTCGTGGCGTCTCGCGGGATATCAGCCTCGGCAGTTCTGCCGGATCTTGTCGAAGTTCAGCGTGACGGCGCCGCTGGGCGAGATCTTGACGCGGAAGACTTCGGTGAAGGTGAGGTTGGGTACCGACCCCTGGCTGATCAGGTGGATGGTGTTGTGCACCCGTTCCTGGCTTCCGATCTGGCCACTGATGTGGAGGAAGTCCTGTTCCGCACCCACCTGATGGTAGACGGCCCCGGTCATAAGGCCCACGCCGCGGGTGCCCCGGTCGAGGAAGGTGAGGTGCCCGCGGAAGGAGTTCCCTTCCACCGTCACCTCGCGCAGGATGAAGAGCTGATCGATGTGGAGCTGCACGTCCTCGCCGTTGCACTGATTGGTCACCAGCGCGTCCTCGATCACCTCCTCGCGCTGCTTGTTGTGCGTGACGGCGGCGCCGAGGGCGTGAGCATCGGAGGGGGTCGTCGGCGTGGCGGCATCGGCGCAGGCGCCGAGCAGGGCGGCTGCCACGAGCAGCAACGGAAAGCGGTGCATGGGGGATCCGGTACCGAGGAGAGGTTGAGGCTGACCGGGACGACACCCGAAATAGAATTCCGTACGCGGCCTGTCAAGAAGGGGCATCACCCTGCCGATGCTGCGGCAGGTGATCGAGCACTGGATCGCGGGCAGAAAGAAGTCATAGCGCTCGGGCTGCTTGACGACCCGCTCGCCCGGCCCCAACGTATCCGCATCCCCCACCGGACCTGTGCATGGACCTGGACGACCTTCCCATCGGCCGAGTGCTCGGTCGCCGCGAGGCGCTCGGAGCACTTGGAATCTCCGGTCTTGCTCTCCTTGCCGATCGCTGGCTCCCCGGCTGGTATCACCCGGCGCCGGCGCGCCGTGGACCCGGCTGCGTGGCTCGACCGGAGCAGATGGAGGGTCCTTACTTCGTGGACGGGATGCTGAACCGCTCCGACATCCGGGCCGACCCTGCCACCCGCGAAGTCAAGCCGGGGACCCTCCTCCTCCTCACCCTCGCCGTCAGCACCCTCCGGAACAATGCCTGCACTCCGCTGGCAGGAGCGCACGTGGACGTCTGGCACTGCGATGCAGCGGGCGTGTACTCCGGGGTCAAGGATCCGCACTTCGATACCACGGGCCACCACTATCTCCGCGGCTGGCAGCGCACCGACAAGAACGGCGAGGTGCGCTTCCGCACGATCTACCCCGGCTGGTATCCCGGCCGGGCGGTGCACATCCACTTCAAGGTCCGCACCGATCCGGATGCGGATCGCGGCCAGGCGTTCACCTCCCAGCTCTACTTCGACGATGCGCTGACCACCCGGGTGCACCGGGCGCCACCGTACAACTCGAAAGACGGGGGCCGGGCCATGAACGCAGACGACGAGATCTATGCGGACGGCGGCGATCAGCTGATGCTCGCACCAGAGCACTCAGGCGACGGGTGGGCGGCGCGGTTCGACCTAGCGCTCCAGGCGGGTTGACGCTCATGCACCGATCATGGCCGGGCGGCCTGTTGATCGTAATGGCGGCGTTCGTCGCGCCGGCCTCCACTGACGCGCAGGTCAGCCGGCCGCTGACGTTCAGCGTCGCCGCGGGCCCATCCGTCTTCGATCTATCGGGGACCGGGACGAGCTTCGCGGTGGCGGCGCAAGGCGCCTGGGAGGTGCTCCCGGCTCTGGTCGTGGAACCGGGGCTGACCTTCTTCTCCTACGAGGCACAGTTCGCGGACCGGGTGAGCTATCTCTTCCCGGAGCTGAGCATCCAGGTTCAGCTCCCGAACGCCCGGTTTCAGCCATTCCTCGGCGTGGGCGGCGGAGGAGGCTTCGTGATCGCCGGAGAGGGTCAAACGGCCGGGACGCTGCATGCGGCCGGCGGGGTGCGGGTTCGGGTCGACCCGCGGTGGAGCCTCCGCGGAGAGCTGCGGGTACGCTCCGTCGACCCGTTCGTCGGCAACACGGCGGACTTCATGTTCGGCGTGGGCCGGCGGCTCGACTAGGTATGCCGATGAAAAAGTCGGTCCCCGCCGCGAGCCCTAATGCCTACGTCGCCGGCCTGAAAGGATGGCGGCGCACCACGGTGGAAGCCCTGCGGGCCGCCATCCGCTCCGCCGGCCGGCTGGACGAGGTCATCAAGTGGGGTAACGTGGTGTACCTGCGCAACGGACCCGTCCTGATGATCCGGGCGGAGACCGAGCGGGTGCTGCTCGGGTTCTGGCGAGGTCAGCGGCTCCGGGAGATCGAGCCTCGACTCCGGCCCGGGGGCAAGTACGAGATGGCCACACTCGAGCTGCGCTCGGCCGACAAGATCTCGCCCGCCACCGTACGACGGTTGACTTCCGCCGCGGTCGAGCTGGACACCAGACTGGGCGACCCGACGAAGGCCGCGCCGCGGGGCTGAGCCGGCGCTTTCTTGCCGCCCCCGGGCCCTCTCGGGCACATTCCTACCATCACCGCATCGACATCCCCGACCATCCAGCTCCGGCAGGAGGCGGCATGGGACTCTGGCTACTCCAGCTCCCCGTCCTGGCGATGGGCGCCATCATCCTCGCCTTCGTCTATCTCGGAACCGCCACCATCTACTGGGTGGTCATGGCGCTCGCGAAGCGCGAGCGGATGCGGGCAGCGTTCAAGGCGATCTCGCCCGGCATGCTGCCGCCGATCTCGGTCGTCTTCGCCCTGCTGGTGGGATTCCTGGCCGCCCAGGTCTGGAGCGATGCGGACCGCGCCAGGGTCGCGGTGAACACGGAGGCGAGCGCGTTGCGGGATGTGATGCTCGTCGCGACCGCGTTCCCCGATTCCGAGCACCGGATGAAGGCGTTGATCCGCTCGTACATTCAGGAAGCGGTGACCCAGGAGTGGCCGGCGATGGCCAGCCAGACGGCGACGCTCTCCCTGCTCCCGGTTCGCCTGTCCGAGGCGCTCCGCCTCGCGCTCAGCCTTCAGGCTTCGACGCCCGGGCAGCTGGACGCGCAGCGCGCGATGGTGGCCTCGCTCACGACCGCGCTCGACGTCCGCCGCACGCGAATCATCCTGAGCAGCGCCAGGGTCAACTGGGTGAAGTGGACGGTGCTCCTGGCGCAGGCCGCGATCATGCTGGTGGCCATCGCCATGGTGCACTGCGACAATCCGCTCGCCAACAAGATCATCCTGACGATCTTCGCGACCAGCGTCGCCGTGGCGGTGGCCCTGGTGGCCTCGCACGCGAGGCCCTTTACCGGCGAGATTTCGGTCCAGCCGACGTACCTGCTGCAGGTGATTCCCGAGGCGGACGCCAAGGCAGGGCCGTAGCACGACACCACCGGGCGGGGGATCTCGTAGGGGGATGATCCCGTCTCTCGAGGCTCGGCATGGCACGGTGTGGGCGGCTGGCGTGGCGGGTCGGACCGGGACTCCTGGAGCTCGGGCCGCCGGCCAAGCCATCGCCCAGGCACCCGCGGGTCCCACCGCGGTGGTGGAGCAGTACCGCCGTACCCGCGTCCGCACCATGGAAGCTTCCTCGGCCGCACCCGAGACCCCGGCTCCGGGTCGTCCGCCAGATCACCGGCCGCGGTGTCGTCGTGGCCGAGCAGCAGGTGAGCTTCGAGGCAAAAGGGAAGTATTGGCAACCCGGCTAGCCCGGTCGTCGAGCACACGGCGATCGGGCTCGTGCTTGGTGTGCCCGTGGGCTCGGCGTCCCGGGAAACCCAATCGCGCCTGGCGCTGTCTAACCGGGCACCTCTCCGATGGAGCCGTCGTGCGCCCGGCCACCTCCCTGCTGGTATTCACGCTGGCGCTCGTGGTGTCGACCGGAGCGCTGGCCCAGGGCACCCTGGTCACCCCGACCGGCCCATTTCAGATCGGCACGCTCCGGGTCGTGGCCGTCGACTCGAGCCGGTCGGGGCCCTCGGTCGCGGGCGGGGCCGAGCCCCGCCGGCTGATCGTGCAGGTCTGGTACCCCGCGCACCCGACGGGTCAGGAAAGTCGGGCCCCGTACGTCATGGAGCTGGGCCAGGTGGAGGCCGATCTCACAGCCGCGCTCCCCGAGATCGCCTTCGGCGCAGTCCGCACCTCGTCCTGGATCGAGGCCCCACCGATCGCAGGCCGGTTTCCCCTCATCGTGTTCTCCCACGGCATGAACAGCGCGCGGTACCTCTACACCTCCCTGCTGCAGGACCTCGCCAGCCACGGGTTCGTGGTCGCGGCGATCGACAGTCCGTTCTGGGCGATCACGACGGCCGTCGACGGCGGCCAGGGGGCCGGCCTCGCCGAGAGCATGGCGAGCCGCGATCAGCTGACGTCGGATCAGATCGACGGATACATGGAGGACGGCGTCGGCACGATGGCCGAAGACCAGGCATTCGTCGCCGAGCATCTGGCGGCGCTGGTGCCACGACTGGACCGCGCGGTCGAGCGCATGCCGGTCGGCGTGCTCGGCCACTCGATGGGCGGCATGGCGGCGACGCTGGCCTGCTCGCGCTTCCGCGTGTTCGCGGCGTGCGCCAGCCTCGATGGGCTGGTCTGGGCGCGGGAAGGGGTCACACCGATCGGCGAGCCGGCGAATCCGGTGGCCAAGCCGTTCCTGCTGCTCACCTCCATGCAGTTCCTGCCGGCGGACCTCTCGGTCGCGGTCACGCGCTATCGGCGGGCATGGCGCGCCCCCCAGCTCTGTCTGGTGGCGGGTGGGCGGCACAACAGCGCCAGCGATCTGCCGAGGCTGCGCGGCACGGCGGCGACGCCGGAGGCGGAGCGCGCGGCGGAGGTCATCCGGCTGGCCGTGGTCGAGTTCTTCCGAACCGAGCTGGCCGGCGATTCCCGCCGCCTGGCGCCGCCCGATTCCGCGCTTCGCCTCCTGCCCGGCGCGCCCGCGGGCGCCTGCCCAGCGGCCATCTAGCGGTCTTTCACCCCGGATCATAGCGTTCCTTCATCCACTCGGTCCGGAGAGGCCGTGAGCGTGACCCTCACTCCTGACATGCGGGCGGTGATCCAGTCCGCCCACCTGTGCTTCGCCGCGACGGTGACGCCCGACGGCATGCCCAACCTCTCGCCCAAAGGCACGATCCGGGTCTGGGACGACCGGCACCTCTTCTTCCTGGATCTCGCCTCACCCGGCACCCGCGCCAACCTTCGGGGTCGGCCGTGGATGGAGCTCAACGTGGTCGAGCAGCTCTCTCGCCGAGGGTATCGCTTCTTTGGTCCGGCCACGGTCCACACCGAGGACGCGACGTTCACCGAGGCGACCCGCCGAGTCCTGGGCCAGGAGCAGCTGCCGCCACCGGCCGCGATCGTCCTGCTGGCGGTGGAGCGGGCGGCTCCGCTGATCTCGCCCGGGTACTGGCGGGTAGCGAATGAGCGAGCCATGCGGGAGCAGTGGCGCGAGCGGAGGGCGGAGCTGGACCGCGAGTTCGAGGACTACCTGGATGGCGTGGAACCGTTCCGGGTGCCGCGATGAGTCCGGAGCGGCCGCGTCTGCCCCTGGAGCTCCTGCCCGACGCGCTGGCGATCTGCCGGCTGCAGGCGGACGCACCCGTCCCCGCCTGGGCGGCCGGGTCGCGCGGCTTCGTCACGATCAGCCGGACGGCGGAGGAGCTGTCCATCACCGCCCTGCAGCAGGTCGTGCCCGACGATATCCGGTGCGAGCGCGACTATCGGGCCCTGCGGGTGCGCGGGCCGCTGCCGCTCGACCTGATCGGGATCCTGAGCGCCATCGCGGATCCGCTGGCCCGGGCGGGACTCAGCATCTTCGCCATCTCGTCGTACGACACGGATTATGTGCTGGTAAAGGCGCGCGACCTGCCGGCCGCCGTGAGCGCGCTGGAGGAGGCAGGACACGAAGTCAGGCAATGAACGCGCATGGGAGGTGCCCATGACATTCCGCCCGATGGCCGTCGCGACCGCGCTCCTGCTGGGGGCCGTCGCCTGCGGCGACGACGATAAATCCGAGGAGTGCCCCGAACCCACGCAGACGATCGCCGCGCCGGATGAGGTCGGGCCCGACCTGAGCCTGGTGCCGGAGTGCAAGCTGCCCGACACGCAGACGATGCTGGCCCCCGGAGCCCGATGAGCGCGGCCGCTCCGAAGACCCAGTACTACACCGCGGCCACGCTGGACGGCTTCATCGCCGACCGGCATCACTCGCTCGACTGGCTGTTTCAGTTCGGGGTCGAGGGCACGTCCGACTACCCCGAGTTCATCGGCCAGGTGGGCGCCGTGGCGATGGGGTCGTCGACCTACGAATGGGTGCTCCGGCATTTGAGCGGGGGGAACGAGGGGAAGGTGCAGCCGTGGCCCTACACCCAGGCCTGCTGGGTGTTCACCAGCCGCTCGCTGCCGGCCGTGCCCGGCGGAGACATCCGCTTCGTGCGGGGTGACGTCGCGCCGGTGCATCGGGACATGCTCGCCGCGGCGGGAGGCAAGAACGTGTGGCTGGTGGGCGGCGGGGACCTCGTCGGACAGTTCCACGATCGCGGCCTGCTCGACGAGATCATCGTGACCATCGCCCCCGTCACGCTCGGCGCCGGGAAGCCCCTGCTTCCCCGGGCGATCACCACTCCACCGCTCGTCCTCGTCGGAAACGAGGTGCACGGCCCGTTCATACAGCTCCGCTACGCCGTGGGCCGACCGACGTAGGTTCCCTCATGGCTTTCACCATCGAGCGCGTGAGCGGGGCGGCCCTGCAGCCGGAGACCCGTGCGGCGATCCTCGACCTGTGCGACGCCGCCTACGGTGAGCCCCTGCGGCAATACCTCGACGACATCGGTCCGGGCGAGCATCTGCTGGGACGCGACGCAGATGGCATGCTGGTGTCCCATCTCATGTGGGTCACCCGGCACCTGCAGCCGGCGGGCATGGCGCCGCTCCGCACGGCCTACGTGGAGCTGGTGGCGACGGCCCCCGGGGCGCAGCGGCAAGGATACGCCACCAGGCTGCTCGGGGAAATTCCCGCGCTGCTCGCCGGCCACGAGCTGGCCGCGCTGAGTCCGGCGACGGAGCGCCTGTATACCCGCCTGGGCTGGCGTTTCTGGCTCGGCCCGCTCAGCATTCGGACCGACAGGGGATTGCTGCCGACTCCGGACGAGCAGATCATGGTTCTCCGGCTTCCCGACACGCCGCCGCTCGACGACACCCTGCCCCTCTCGGCCGAGTGGCGTCCGGGCGAAGTGTGGTGACCGCATGAGCGACATCGCCGACCTCTTCCACCAGCTCACCTTCGGCGTCTACGTCATCGGCGTGGCCGACGGCGAGCGCCGGGACGCCTTCACGGCGGCCTGGGTCATCCAGGCCTCTTTCGAGCCGCTCCAGCTCGCGGTGAGCGTCAATCCGGAGAACGCCTCGCATCCAATCCTGCGGTCGGGGCGAAGCTTCACCGTCAACGTGCTGCGCCGGGGCCAGCTCGACCTGGCCCGGGCGTTCGGGACCCGCTCGGGCCGGGATCAGGACAAGCTCGCCGGAGTGCGCTGGCATGCGGGACGGCGCGGCGCGCCGATCCTGGATGACGCGCTGGCCTACTTCGAGTGCGAGCTGGGCGAGACGCTCCCGGCCGGCGACCATGAGCTGGTGCTCGGCCGGGTGCTGGACGGCCGGATTCTCGCGCCGGGGGAGCAACCGATGACCTACGCAGAAACCGGCGAGCTCGACGGCAGCCGAAGCCTTTACCCACGCCGGTTCTGAGCCCCCGCGGCGATGCCTGACCGGAGCCCTGACTCTCCCGGCGTGCTGGTCTGGCCACCCGTGCTCTACGGTGGCGCGTTCCTGCTCGGCGTGGTGCTGGGGAAGCTGCTGCCGCTCGGCCGGCTGCCGCCGGCTCCGGCGCGGATCGTGGGAGCGATGTGTGTCGTGGCCGGCCTCGCCATCGCGTACTGGGGCGAGCAGGTGATGCACCGGGCCGGCACCAACGTCCGCCCCGATCGGCCGAGCACCGCGTTGGTGATGGACGGACCCTTCCGCTATACCCGAAACCCGCTGTACGTCGGGCTCACCCTGCTGTATGCCGGCGTGGGGCTGCTGATCCCGAGCACGTGGCCGCTGCTCCTGCTGGTCCCCGTCCTTCTGGTCATGCGGTGGGGTGTGATCGCGCGGGAGGAGCGGTATCTGGAGGGCAAGTTCGGGGAGCCCTACCGTGTCTATGTCCGCCGAGTGCGTCGCTGGCTGTGAGGACGACCCGTCTACGTCGCTCGGCGCCGGGTCAGTGCGCGCGCCGGCTCTTCAGCACGCGGGCGAGCTCCTCCTCGAGCTCACCGATCGTAAACGGCTTGCCGAGGTAGCCGACCCGATCCGCGAGCCCCAGCTCGGCCAGGCGCTGCTGCACCGGCGCCCGACCCTCGCCCGACATCACGATCAGGGCGGGCGGTTGATCGAGCGCCAGCAGCCGGCAGACCACCTGGATCCCGTCCATCTCGTCCATGTGCAGGTCCACCAGCGCGACCTCGGCGCGCTCCCGTCGCATCAGCTCCACCGCGATGCGGCCGTCCGCGTAGGTCCGGACGCGATGCCCCAGACCCTGCAGCAGGCGCTGCGTCGCCCTGAGGATCAGCGGCTCGTCATCGATCACTACGATCCTGCCCATGACCAATCCCGACTGCGCGGCGTCGCCGGTCTCTTTGCCGCCGTCCGACGCGAGATGCCGCGGACCGGCGTACTCTTCACCGACGATCCTGACCGCGGTGCCCTGACTCATTCCGTGCCATCCGACTCGAGCGGGCTGTGTGCACACATCGCGCGCGGCCCTGGTGATCTCCTGGCGCCGATCGCGCCCTCACGGTGGGTTCGGCGGCGCAAGACTAGAGGGTGCGACGATGGCCGGTCAATCCTGACACGCGAGTAGTGCATCGGGCGCGGAGCCGCTAGCTTTTCGCTATCCCCCTCTCCCACCTGACCATGGCCACTGCCGCCGAGGTGCGCGATCGTCTGGTCGAGCTGCTTCGCTCGACGTCGGGTCTTCTGTCCGTCTCCCGCGATCTCGACGAGGTGCTCGAGGCGATCGTCCGCGGGCTGACCGAGCGGATCGAAGGGAGCGCGTGCAGTGTCTGGCTGTACCGGCCCGATGCCGAGTGCGCCGAGTGCGCCCGGAACGGCGGGGCCGGAGCGGGATCGGCGTTGCACCTGGAGACCGTCGCCGGCATCGGGGGCGACATCGTCGTCCACACCCACCGGATTCCCCTCGGGCGCTATCTCGTCGGCCGCGCGGCCGAGCGACGCACCTCGATCCGGCTCAACGATTTCACCGAGCGCTGGAGGGCCTACCGTTCCGGCCGGCTCGAGCCGCCGTTCGACTACCCCGGCGACGAGGACGACATCGTCGTCCAGCAGATCATCGCCTGGGGCGGCGTGGGCGCGGCGCTCTACCCGCTGCAGGTGCGGGACGAGCTCGTGGGCATCCTGGCGCTCTGGGCCCACCGGCCGCTGACCGAGGACGAGACCGCGGTCTTCGAGATGTTCGCCGTGCAGGCCGCGATCGCGATCAAGGGCGCCGAGATGTTCGCCACGTTGAAGCGCGCGAACCTCGTGCTCGAAGCCGAAAACGCGGAGCTGCGCGGGGCCACGCCGGGCGGTGCGAGCGACGGCCTGATCGGGGAGAGCTCGGCGCTGCTGGACGTCATCCGGCAGGCCCGGCAGGTGGCACCGACCGACACCACCGTCCTGATCCTGGGGGAGACGGGCACCGGGAAGGAGCGGCTCGCCCGCTTGCTGCACGAGCACAGCCTCCGGCGGGACCAGCCCATGATCAAGGTGAACTCCGGCGCGATCGCGCCGGGCGTGGCGGAGAGCGAGCTCTTCGGGCACGAGCGAGGGGCGTTCACCGGAGCCTCGCAGCGCCGGATCGGCCGCTTCGAGCTGGCCCACCGGGGGACGCTGTTCATGGACGAGGTAGGCGAGCTGCCGCCCGACCTTCAGGTGAAGCTCCTGCGCGCGCTGCAGGAGCGGGAGATCGAGCGGGTCGGAGGAGCCCAGTCCATCCCGGTGGACGTGCGGGTGATCGCCGCCACCAACCGGAACCTCGAGGAAGACGTGCGCGCCGGGCGCTTCCGAACCGACCTTTATTACCGGCTCAATGTCGTGCCGCTCCGGATGCCGGCCTTGCGCGAGCGGCGGGAGGACATTCCCGCGCTCGCGATGCACTTCCTGGGTCAGTACGCCCGCCGCCTGGGCAAGCCGCTCCAGGGCTTCACCCCCGCCACCATGCGGCGCCTGGAGAGCTACGACTGGCCGGGGAACGTCCGGGAGCTGCAGAACGTGGTCGAGCGGCTCTGCGTGCTGGCCACCGAACCGATGGTGAGCGGCGAGCCCACCGCGACGCTGCCTTCCGTTTCCACCCGGCAGAACGATTCCTCCACCGGCTCGCTTCAGGTGGTGGAGAAGCGGCACATCGAGGCTACCCTGGAGACGGTGGCGTGGCGGATCGAAGGTTCGGAAGGCGCCGCCGCTCGGCTGGGACTCGCGCCGAGCACGCTGAGGGCCCGCATGCGGAAGCTCGGGATCAAGCGGGGCAGTTGATCCGGCCACCGCCGACGGTGGCCGGCCACCACCATTGGCGGCCGCCGAGGAGCGACGGCGATGGAACCGGCCAGCCGGCCTCACGCGCATCCGCCCGCCGATTCACGTCTTAGCCCGTTTCGATACGCACCCGACCACCGTGGCCCGCCGCCTGCTTTTGACGCACGCGACACCAACCGTGAGCGTCACCATGTGCTACCCAATGATCGAGCCGTCCACTCCCCCGCATCTCGAGATCGTTCCGCCCCGCGCCCAGGCGCCGAGGCGTCCTGCCGCGCGGCGACGCACGGAGATCGTGCACGCGACCGTTGAGATCATCGCCCGCGACGGAGTGGGCGCCTTCAGGGTGGAAGACGTCGGCCACCGGATCGGCGTCGCCAAGACGACGATCTACCGATATTTCGCGACCCGCGAGCGGCTGATGCTCGAAGCCATTCGTCAGATCACGGCCGATCACCTCCGGCCGTTGCTCGAGCCCACGCCCCACGAGCCGCTGGAGTTCCGGCTCGACCAGTTCGTGTTCGGGCTGTGCCAGGCGGCCCGGCAGCCGTCGGTTCAGGCGGTCTTCGCTCCCGGACCGGCCGTGCTGGCCGCCGAATCCGCCATCGCTGCCGACCAGGTGAAGGCGACGCTCTCCCGGCTGGCGGAGCGGCTGGCGGAGCTGGCGGCCCGCTCGGGCGTCGATGGGCGGCTTGCACCGCTGGCGCCGGTGCTGGTAAGCGGGATCTTCGCGTCGGCCGGGTGGTCGCCGGCGGCGTGCTGCGACACGATGGCCGAGGCGCTGGCGGGCTAGCGCCGGCGATAGGCCAGGTGGGCGACGACGTCCCAGGTGCGTCCGCCGTCGGTCGAGAGCTCGGTCTGGGTGGTGAAGCTGTCAGGGGCGAGCGCGAGGTAGGCGAAGCGAAGACGGAGCACGCGCTCGCCCAGGTCCCTCCGCCACTCGAAGCGCGGGGGCGATGCGTCGGACGCGCCCCCGAACACCAGCACGACGCCGTGGCCGGAGTCCTGCCAGATCCGCCGGAGGGAGTCGTCCGCCGCGGGACCGATCAGGCTGAGCGCGGCGAATGGCCGTCCCTCCCGGAAGCCCTCGAATCGCTCCAGCAGTCCGCAGTCCTTCACGCTCCACTCGATCGTGGCGCGCGCCGCGGTGGTACCGTACCGTCCGGGTGCCAGACGGTCCCGCCAGACGACGTCCCACTCCCCACGGGTACCGGCGAGCGCCGCGATGGCGGGCGCGGGACAGGAAGGCGCCTGCGCGGCCGCGGGTTGACGAACCAGCCCGCACGCCGTAACCAGGAAGAGCAGGAATCGACTCGAGCACATGTGATCCTCGGAAGGCGGACGATGCACCTACGCGATCCGCGATGCTCCCGTGTCGGCCTCGGATCGGCGCGCCGCGCCCTGCCGCTGCTCGCCGCGGCCACGCTGGCGTGCGGCCACCCATCGCGGACCCCGGCTCCCTCCACAGCGTCAGGCGAGGGGCCGCCGGTGTATGAGGAGCCGATGCACCGGCTGGTCTACCGGAACCCGCTGGTCCGCGTGCTCGACGTTCGGGTGCCGGCCGGCGACACCACGGGGTATCACGTTCACGCCGCGCCGATGGTGGCCATCGTGGTACAGGACGCCCTGACCTGGAGTCAGGCGCCCGGCGCCCCGCCAGGCCCGATCCGGGTGCCGCCCCCGGCGCCGTCGGCCTTCACCAACTGGAGCCAGTCGCTACCCTACACGCATCGTGTCGCCAACGTGGACTCGCTGCCGCTGCACTATGTGGTGGCGGAGTGGGTGGGACGTTCGGGCGGCGAGGTGCCCGCGCTGCCCGCCGACGGCCAGCGGACCCTGATCGAGGAGGGGCCGACGGCGCGGGTCTACCAGATTATCCTCGAGCCGCAGGCCGAGACGCCGGGGCATGGCCATGCCGGCCCCGGTCTCGTCGTGCAGGCGACGGGGGGCTCCCTGAGTGACGACGGCGCTTCCGTCGGGCGTGGCGGCCGCGGCGCGGGGAGCTGGAGTTGGCGGGACGGCCCCGCTCGACACCGGCTGCGGAACGCCGGAACGCAGAAGCTCGTCGTCTATGAGATCGATTGGCATTGATCGACGCATGAACCCCTGAACAGGATCGGTGACCCCATGACGACTGCGGAGCACGCGGAGGCGGAACGCCTGGTAGGCCGGCTGCAGACCGCCTGGAACGCGATGGACGGCGCCGGATTCGCGGCGCCGTTCGCGGAGGATGCCGACTTCGTCAACATCCTGGGGGAGCACTTCCGTGGGCGCGACAAGATCGCGGCCGGCCACGTCGGCATCTTCCAGTCGATCTACGCCGGCAGCACCGTCAGCATGAAGCTGGAACAGGTGCGCCTCCTCCGTCCCGACGTGGCGGTGGCGCACGTGCACTCCAACCTCGACGTCCCGGAGGGACGACTGGCGGGCCGGCACGCGGCCCGGTACTCGATGGTGCTCACCCGCGGCGCCGGCGGGTGGGAGATCGCCGCCTTCCACAACACGCGGATGGAGGGAGAGCGAATCATCCGGCGCTGAGCCGCTCAGGCCGCCGCCTCGCGCCGCTCCACGTTGGCGTGCCGGGCAAAGCAACGCCACGCGCCGCCGTCGAGCCGCCACAGGTTGGTGAACCGCCGGTGGGAGACGGTATGCTCCGGTCCGTCGGTCACGCGGTCCCGTCCCATCACCACGACCACGTCGCCGTGGCAGGACATCCGCTCGATCTCGAAGGTGAGCGAGCTGTGGCGGATGCGGCCCGCCTCCAGCAGCGCCAGGGTGCGCGCCTTGTCGTTCACCAGGCTGAGCGGCGAATTGACGAGGAAGTCGTCGGTCCAGAGGCGGTCGAGCACCGCCACGTCCCCGGCGAGAAACGCGACGCGGTTCTCCTCCTCGCGCGCGCGGATGTCCTGCTCCCAGCTCTGCATCATCGGGTCCTCCGGTTGGCGAAATCACGCGCCGGGGCCCCGTGCCCCGGCTACCGGTGAGACGCGTCCTGTGCCGAACCGCTCTCACCGGCCCCCGCGCCCCTCCGATCGACCCGCACCGGCCCGAAGTAGGCCTGGGTATCCACATGGGCCCAGAGGGCGATCCGACCCGGCCGGACACCGTGTTTGAGGTCGTTCACGATGAGGGCAGGCTGACTCGCCCCCTGGACGTAGAGCCTGGCCGTCGTCCCGGCCACCTCGATGCGGAGCCGGGTCCAGACCCCCGGCTCCATGTCGGCGTACGCCTCGTACTTCCCCGGGCTCTCCTGGCGCAGGCGGTACCAGGGATACTCCGGATCGGCCGCGTACTGGACGGCATGGTTGCGCCTGAGCTGGTCGTCCGACCGGCCGTTCGTGGGGCGCAGGTAGAAGACCTCGGTCCACGCCCCGTGCTCCCCGGTCCGGAAGCTGACCCCGACGAAGCCGCGGGAATCGGGCGGAGCGCCGGGTCGGGGCGCGCCGGCGACCTCCAGGTCGATGGTACCGTCGGTGAACGCCGGGCCCTCGAGCAGCGCCATCATGTCGCCATCCTTACCCGACATCTCGGCCGCGGGCACCAGGTGCAGCGCGCGCACGCCGCGATAGGTCACGGCCTCGACCCGGCCCCTGACCACCTCCGCGATCACCGGCAGGTCCGATTGGCCGCCGGCGACCGCGAGGCATGAGAGCAGCACGGCACCTCGGGCAATCACAGTGGATCGAGCCGGGCCGAATAGGCCCAGCCTCCGGTGCACTGGATGACGGCGAACACGAGCTGGTTCTTCCCCCGCTTGAGCGGGAGATAGACCGCGTCACCCGCCGTGGCCATGACGCCGAGGCCGCGGAGCCCACCGGGATTCATGGCGAAGGCGAGCGGCCGTCCGTTCAGGTAGATCACGACCCCGTTGCTGTAGGTGTACTGGAGCCGGCGGAGCTCGTCGTGCGAGACCGTGATCGTGGTGCGGGCATACACGATCCGTGACTTCGCGATCCGCCCGGTCATGACGCTGTCCACCAGCACCGCGCCGGTGCTGTCCCTGGGCACACCGCCGACGGGCGCCTGGCGGTACCGGTTCACCAGCACGAAGCCCTCGGGCTCGGCGGCGACCCGATCCCAGCCCATGTGCCCCAGGTCGGGCAGCGACGCTGGGGTGAACGCGTCCGCCTCGATCGGCTGCGAGAGCTCCCAGCTCAGCAAGGTGCCGGCCGGCGGGGGAGGCGCCGGCGGCGGCGGAGTGGCGCGGTCCGAGGCGGGCGCGGGCGCGTAGCGCACGTTCGAGAAGTAGGCGCCTCGGCCGAACGCGCCGGTCCAGACGCCTAGCCCGGTGCCGCCCGACGTCACCACGCGCGGCACGACCAGCGTCGGCGTGGTCGCGGTGTCCACGAAGAACCGCGCCACCGGCCCGTCGAGCTCGACCTTGAGATGGGTCCAGCGGTTCCGCCCCAGGTCCGCCACGGCGTTGGCGCCCTCCCCGTGGTAGACCTGCCAGGCGACGCCCAGACTGTTGAAGGCCGGCCCGTACTGCACCGCCTCCTCGGTACCGCTCGCGCCGAAGCGCAGGAAGACGACATTGGAGAACCGGGGGTTCGCGGCGCGGAAGGCGACGCCGATGAAGTTGGTCGTATCGCTGGCCGCGACGTCGAGCTCCAGGGTACCGTTCTCCATGGCCGCACCGCGAGCCAGCGCCACGCCGCGATCTATATAAAAGGAAGGTCGCCCCTGATAGGAGAGGAACCGGATGCTGTCGGTGGCGACCCAGGCGTCCGGCGACGACGGAACCGTGGTGACCTGAGCGGCCGCGCAGACGGGAACCAGGGCCGCGGCGGCGGCCGCGAGGTCCCGGACCAGCCATCGAATGGTGGGGATCATGCTCTTCCCGACGAATGGACGGCGGGAAAGGTGTCGCTAGGACCTCCCGTGGACGTCCTCCTGGCATGGAGCGGCGGCAAGGACAGCGCGCTCGCGCTCGCGGCGCTCCGGGCCGACCCGGCATGGCGCGTCGTCGGGCTGCTCACCACCCTCACCGCAGACTACGACCGGATCAGCATCCACGGCGTCCGCCGCGCCGTGCTCGAGGCGCAGGTCGCGGCGGTGGGGCTGCCGCTGTTCGAGGCGACGATTCCCGCCGCGGCGAGCAACGCCGCGTACGAAACGGCGTTCGCCGAGGCGCTGGCGACCGCTCGACGGCGCCTGCCGGGGCTTCGGCACATCGCCTTCGGGGACCTGTTCCTCGCCGACGTGCGAGCCTATCGCGAAGCCCTGCTCGCCGGGTTGGGATGGACGGGCGTCTTCCCGCTCTGGGGCCGGGAGACCGCCGCTCTCGCCCGGCGCTTCGTGGAGGAGGGCTACCGAGCCATCCTCACCTGCGTGGATACCACCCAGCTGGGCGCCGAGTTCGCGGGACGGGAATTCGACGCGGCACTCCTGGCAGCCCTGCCCGCCGAGATCGATCCCTGCGGTGAGCGCGGCGAGTTCCACAGCTGTGTCTACGCCGGCCCGGTGTTCGACCGGCCGCTGCCGCTGGGGCCGGGCGAGCGGATACTCCGGGACGGCCGCTTCGAGTACTGCGACGTGCGGCTCGTCCCGATGGTGCCGCGACATTCCAGCCACGGCCAGTGAGGTCTCATGCCCGACTATCCCTACGTCACCCGCCTCGACGTGAAGTTCGGTCCGCTCGAGCTGATCGACGTGCCCGACCTGGTGGCCGCCTGCACCGACCAGTGGTACAACCAGACGCTCTGCCGAGTGAACGACGCGGTGGTGCGCCTGGGCGTGGTGCTGGGTGAGTACCACTGGCACAAGCATGACGACGACGACGAGTTCTTCTACGTCGTGAGCGGCCGGTTCTGGATCGATCTCGAAGGCCGCACCATCGAGCTCGGGCCCGGTCAGGGAACGGTGGTGCCGAAGGGCGTCATGCACCGGCCGCGCGCGACCGAGCGCACGGTGATCCTCATGGTCGAGACTGCCGGCATCGTCCCGACCGGCGACTGACGCTCACGCGGGCCGGCTCGCGGCGAGGCGCCTCGCGGTTACCTTTCCGCGATCCCCAGCGCATGAGCGCAGCATGACCTTCAAACCCACCATCTGGCGCCCGATCGCCGCCGTGCTGAGCGTGGTGAACCTGGGCGCGGTCGGCTTCGCCGCGGGTGCCGCGGAGCCCTGGCACGCCACGCTTCATGCCGGACTGGCACTGGCGTTTGCCGCCTGGGCCCAGCGCCTGGGCAGAGCCTCCGGACAGCCCGCGGTCCCCGAGTCCGCCAACCGCATGGAGGATCTCGAGGCCGAGCTGGAGCAGCTTCGCGGCGAGCTGGCCGAGGCGCAGGAGCGGCTCGATTTCACCGAGCGGGTCCTCGCCCGCGAGTCCACCATTCGGCGGCCGGACGCCGAGCCCCCGCGGTGAGCCCCCAGGCGCCGTCCTCCGAATGATCGCCACCCAGCGTCTGGAGCTGATCCCGAGCACTCCCGGGACGATCCGCGCCGCGCTCGAGAGCGACACTGCGCTCGCCTCGGCGATGGGCGCGGTGGTTCCCGACACCTGGCCGCCGGAGTTCCTGGACCACCCGGCGCTGGAATGGACCCTGGAGCGCCTGACGCAGGCGGCGCGGGAGGACAACTGGTGGCTCCACTTCATCGTGCTTCGTGATACGCCCCAAGGCCGCACCCTCATCGGCACCGCCGGCTACAAGGGGCCGCCGGACGAGGAGGGCACGGTCGAGGTGGGCTACGGAGTGGTGCGGGACCGACAGCGCCTCGGCTACGCCAGCGAGACGGTGCGCGGCCTTCTGGCGAACGCCTTCGCCCGCGCCGCGGTGCGGCGGGTGATCGCGGAGACGTACCCCGAGCTGATCGCCTCCATCGGCGTGCTGCGGAAATGCGGCTTCCGGCTCATCGGCGAAGGCTCGGAGCCCGGCGTGATCCGCTACGAGATCACCCGGGACGAGTACGCCACCCTGGCCACCTCGACGTAGCCTACTCCACCACGACGGTTCCCGTCATCCGCGGGTGCAGGGTGCAGTAGTAGCGATAGCTCCCCGGCCGGTCGAACGTCATCGTGTACTGGTCGTTGGTGTCGAGCGCCGACGACGGGCGGAACTTCCCGTCCGCGCTCGCGATCAGATGGGGCACGTCGTCGGCGTTGACCCAGGTGACCTTGCCGCCGCGGGGCACCCGCAGCTCGGGCGGCTGGAAGCTGAAATTGTCGATCCGGATCGCGAGCCCGTTGCCCACCACCGCCGGCGCGGTGTGCTCGCGCCGTGGCGCCGATGCCGCCGCCGCGGGCACGCCCGGCGCCACGCCCAACGGGGTATCCACGATCGCGAGGGAGTGATGCCCCTGGTGGTAGGTCACCGTAGTGAGACCGAGCAGGCTCCGGAGCCGGGCCGGCTCGACGGTCATCGGTCCCGGCGAGGGTGCCGTGCCGGGAGCAGGCTGAGGGAAGGCGGTGGACAACGCGGTATGGAAGGCCACGTTGCCTTCGACCTTCTGCATGACCTGATGGATGTGCCCGTTGAGCAC
This sequence comes from Gemmatimonadales bacterium, assembly GCA_035278885.1. Classification (GTDB taxonomy): domain Bacteria; phylum Gemmatimonadota; class Gemmatimonadetes; order Gemmatimonadales; family GWC2-71-9; genus CAVVWJ01. The sequence continues at coordinate 50,477 of DATEIR010000128.1, forward strand.
GGTGACCGAGCCGAAGCGGCGCAGGAGGGCCAGCGCCTGCTCGCTGTCGTCGGTGCCCCAGCCCCAGTCGGGGTACACGGTCCACAGCGGGATGTGGGCGAACACCACGATCGGCGTGCTGGCCGAGCGGCCGGCCAGGTCCCGCTTGAGCCAGTCGAGCTGGGCAGCCCCCAGATTACCCAGCCCGCCCGCCTTGAGGTTGAGCACGTTCACCAGTCCCACGAAGTGCACGCCCCCATGATCGAAGCTGTACCAGCCGTCGCCCTTCGCCTGCCGTCCATAGCGGTCGAGATACTGCCGCCCGTTGTCCTCCAGCACATCGTGCTCGCCGGGCACGAACCAGACCCGGTCGGTCCGGATGCCGCGCAGCACCTGGTCCGCGGTGTCGAACTCGGAGGGCCGGGACAGCTGCGAGATGTCACCGGTGTGAAGCACGAACGCGGGCCGGCGGGGGAGGCGGTTGAGCCGATCCACCGCCTCCTGCAGGGTCGCAGTGACATCGGGATTGGCCTCCTTGGCGAAGCCGATGTGGCTGTCGCTGATCTGGGCGAAGAAGAGCTCGCCGTCGATGCCCGCCGGATCCAGGAGCCGGGTGAGCGGGACGGAGCTGAGGACGCCGCCCTGCATCGCCCAGAGGGCGCCGGTACCGGCCCAGGCCATACACTTGAGGAAGCCTCGACGATCGACGCCGTCGCCGTTGTGATCGTGCTGGATGATGTCGCCCATGACGCGCCGTGTCCTTTCCAGGGGTGGTAATTCGCCTTCTCTGGCGCGGGGAGCGGCGCCGCCGGACAATTATTCCCGGACCGTCGCCAGCGCGGGAATAATCCCGACCCGCCGGCGCTCATCGATCCGGGTGGAGTTGGGTGGAGGCGCCGGCCGGGCCATGATTCAGGTCGAATCGCCGGTCATTCACGGGAGCGGGCTACGGTCGAAGCCTTCGAGCTACAGATGCTGCCGCACCTGGGCGCCGCGTTCACGCTGGCGCGGTATCTCCTCCGGGAGTCCGCCGACGCGGAGGACGCCGTCCAGGAGGCCTACCTGCAGGCGCTCAGGCATTTCGGCGGGTTCCGGGGGGAGAACGCCCGGGCCTGGCTGCTCACCATCGTGCGCCGGGTCTGCTACGGCTGGATGGAGCGGACCCGCCGGCAGGCGTGGTCGGCCGACCCCGACCTGGTGGACGAGCTGCCGGGCGACGGCGACGATCCGGAGGCCGCGTTTCTCCGGGGCGAGCGGCAGGAGCAGCTCGCCCGCGCGGTGGACGCCCTGCCTGTTCCGTTCCGCGAGGTGATCGTCCTGCGCGAGATCCAGGAGCTGTCGTACCAGGAGATCGCCGCCGTCACCGGGGTTCCGGTGGGCACGGTGATGTCGCGCCTCTCCCGGGCACGCCGCCGCCTGCAGCGCGTGCTTACGGCCGAGGGCATGGAGGGATGAGCGAATGACCTGCGAGCACGCGACCGCCGCGGGACTGAGCGGGTACGCGGACGGCGAGCTGCCGACGGACCAGCAGCGCTGGTGGGAGCAGCATCTGACGCAGTGCCCCGCCTGCCAGGCGGAGCTGGGACGATTGCGGACGCTGAGCGCCGCGCTCAAGCGACACCTCCCGCCGAGGGAGCCCTCGTCCGCCTTCCGCGAGGACCTGCGCCGGCTCCTTCGCGCGGAGCCGACCGCGCAACCTCGCGCACCGGCTCGGTTCCCCCCATGGGGCGCCGCCCTGGCGGCGGGACTGGTGTTCGCGGTTGGATTCGGCCTGGGCCATCAGGCCGGAGGGGCCGGTGCCGGCGACCCCATGGTGGCCCAGGTGGTGGCCGGGCACGTTCGCTCGCTCGAGGCGGATCACCTGGTGGACGTCGCCTCCTCCGAGCACCACGTGGTGAAGCCGTGGTTCGCGGGAAAGCTGGATTTCTCACCCCCAGTGCCCGACCTTGCCGCCGAAGGCTTTCCGCTGGTCGGCGGGCGGGTGGACTACGTGGGGGGCCGGCAAGTCGCGGCGCTGGTGTATCAGCGGGGGCCGCACCGGATCAACCTGCTGTTGTGGCCGGCGAGTACTGCTTCGCCCCGATGCGCCCAGGGACCCGCTCTGGTCCAGCAGGGGTTCAACCTGGCGCACGGGCAGGCCGCGGGCATGGATTTCTGGGCCATCTCCGATCTCAACCGGCAGGAGCTGCAGCAGTTCGTGACCCGGTGGCAGCACGGCGCGGCGCCGGGAGAGGAGGGTTGTGCCTGAGGTGGACGAGGCCCGGATCCGGGAGAGCTTCGGCCGCCAGCGTCACATGGCGACGCTGGGCGCCAGCATCGCGCACATCGGGCCCGGCGAGGTTCACCTCGCGATGCCCTACGACGAGCGCTTCTGTCAGCAGAACGGATTCCTCCATGCCGGCGCGATGGCCAGCCTGGCCGACTCGGCGAACGGGTACGCCGCCTACACCCTCGCGCCGCCCGACACCGACGTGCTGGCCGTGGAGTTCAAGATCAACCTGCTCGAGCCGGCCAGGGCGAGCCGGTTCCTCGCGCGCGCTCGAGTGCTCCGCCCCGGGCGGACGCTGAGCGTCTGCCAGGCCGACGTGGTGACCGGCGACGACGGCCGTCTGGTGGCGACGATGACATCCACCATCATCATTCGCCCGCTGCGCCGAGAATGACGCGCTCGAGCCGGAGACTCCTGGCTCCCCCGCGACCGTAGCCCACCGCGCCCGCGCTCCATGCATGGTACGCCATGCGCCGGCGGCCGGAGCGATCGGCGAAGACTTCCGGTCCGCCGGGCCCGACGCTTCCCCGATCCGACTGCATCACCGGACCCGCGCCCACCTTCCGGCAGGGCCCCAGCGGCGAGTCGCACATCGGACGTTCCACCTGCAGCACGGCGCGGCGATAGCTGGTGGTCCAGCTGGCGTCGAGGAAGACGAGCAGGGCGTCACCCGGCGGCGCGTGGGCCAGCCGCACCGAGCCCTCGAGGTCATGCAGGTCCTCGGCCCCCGGCGAACGCCAGGCATAGGCCCGAAGCCCGCCCGCTACCTGCCAGTCCTGCCCCAGGTCCCGGCGGCACTCCGCATATGCCGTGAGCGCGTGGGCGTCGAAGGGAAGATCGCGGCCGTCGGTGCCGACCACCCGCGCCCTGGTCGTAGGCCAGGGCCGTGCCGTTTCGCCGCCTCGGCGCCGACGCGAAGGGCAGAAAGTCGAACACCGAGCTGTCGGATGCGCCGCCGACCCGCTGCCACAGGCCCTGGTACACCGGCTGTCCGTCGAGCCAGGGATTCTCCGCCTGCAGGTGCGCGAGCTCGACGGCGCGCAGGCCCTGGGCGCCGACCTCATGGAGGATCGAGCCGGCCGACGGACGCTGTTGGGCCTGCAGCGGGATGGACGACAGGAAGGCGAGTGAAAAGCTCCAGCACCAGCGAACACGACGCAACGATGGTCCCCGACCAGCGACGTCCTACGCTTGGGCCGACGCAGGATCGGAGCGGTGACCGGCGTCGCATGTAAGTTGCTGCCGCGACCTCGACGGCGGAAAGCCGCCCATGCATCTTGAGGGCCGATGCCATGGGGCGCGAAGGGCACTCGGTACGTCTGGCTGGTCTGTGGCACCGCGGTGCTGGTGCTCGACACCCTTGGGGCGCTGGTTTCCGGCCGTTGGGGGCTCGACGATACGGCGCTCCGGGCGGTCGCCATCATCCTTTATTTCTGTGCCGGGGTCGGCGGCGGCCGCCTTGGTGGCGTGTGGGCGGGTGCCCTGGCCGGCGGGGCGACCGCCCTGGTGGACGCGACTCTCGGTCGGACGATCACCGCTGCGTTGGCCACCCGGCCCAGCGTGCCGCTCGGGTCGGTCGCGACGGCGGCGGTAGCCCTGGGCACCGTGGCCACGGGAATGGGCATCGGTCTGGTGGGTGGTGTGCTGGGCAAAGTCGTACATTCCCGTCTGGCGGACCTCTCGGATCCCTGAGGCTCACCATGCGTTGCGACCTCATCCACGCCGTTTTTCGCCGTCGTCATATCCTGCCGCGGGCGATCGGCCGATGAGCGCCGTCCCATCGGCGGCTGACCGCGCCCGGTGACCCTCTCTCTGCGCGGGGCGGTCCGGACCTCCCTGGTTGTCCTGCTCGGGGTGATTGCCGGAAGCAGACTGGTCAGCGCGTGGCAGAGCTTCCTGGCCTACCATGAGTGGCGGGCACGCGATCCTTCCACCGCCGACGCGTCGCTCACCTTTTCCGAGGTGGACTTCGCCACCGCGATCCTGGGAATCGCGGGAGCCTGGCTGGCGTGGTGGTTGTTCCGGCCTCGCGGCGGGGCGCCACCTCCGGGCACCGTGAGCTAGGGCTGTGACCGACTTCGCCATCGCCGTGGAGATCTCGGCGCCGGCCGAGCGCGTCTGGGCCATCATGGGCGACATCGAGCGGTGGCCGGAATGGACCCCGACGGTCACCAGCGTCGACCTGCTCGATCCGGGCCCACTGGCGGTGGGCCAGCGGGCGAGAATCCGCCAACCGAAGCTGCCGCTGGCGGTCTGGCGGATCACCGCGCTCGAGCCGGGCCGAAGCTTCACCTGGGTCACCCGAAGTCCCGGCGTCGTCGTCACGGCGCGGCACTCGGTCGAGCCGGCTCCGGGCGGGAGCCGGGCCCATCTCGCCCTGCACTTCGGCGGGCCGCTGGGGCCGTTGGTCGCGCGGATCACCCGTGGGCTCAACCTCCGCTACCTCGACCTCGAGGCCGCGGGCCTGCGGCGCCGGAGCGAGGCTCCGCCCGAGGGGGCATAAGTGCACCCGCAGCTCCAGGCCATCGTGGATCAATTCGAGCAGGCCCTGGCACGCCTGCACGCCCTCGCCTCGGAGCTGCCCGAGCCGGCCTGGACCTGGCGCCCCGCGCCCGGGCGCTGGTCGGTCGGCGAATGCGTCGCCCATCTCAACCTGACCAGCGCGGCGTATCTGCCCCCGCTCCGCGCCGTCTTCCGTTCCGAGGCGCCGAAGACCCGCCCGGGAGTGCGTTATCGCCGGGATCCTCTGGGGTGGCTGATGTGGTGGATGGTGGGACCGCCGGTCCGGATCCGGGTCAAGACCACCGCTCGATTCATTCCCCAGGGCAGCACGCCGGCGAAGACGCTGATCGCCGACTTCGAGCGCTGGCAGCGGGACCAGATCGCCTGCGTGCACGAGGCCGAGGGTCATGATCTCAATCTCCTCCGGATCCGCTCGCCCTTCGACCCGAGGGTCGGCTACAACGCGTACGCCTGTCTCACCATCCTGCCCCGGCACCAGCACCGCCACCTCTGGCAGGCCGAGCGGGCCTGCGCCGGTCTCCTGAGCCGGCGGGCTGGCTGACCGGCGGTCCCTCGGTATCCGGGCTACTAGCCGCCGCGCCGGCCGCGCGGTAGGCTTGGAAGTCTCCCATCACCCAGGTCCGACCCGACATGCCGATCCCGCAGGAGGCACGTGGATTTCTGCGTGACCTGAGTCTCCTGCTCGGCGTGCCGTTCCTCGCCCTGGCGCTGTTGATCGTCTGGTGGCACCCCTGGCCCAGCGTGTACGACGTTCCTCCGCCGAGCGACATCTTCCAGGTAGCCAGCGGGGAATGGGACTGGGCCAACGACGACTGCGTGACGAACCCGCACACGATCTCGTTCTCGGCTGACCATCGGGTCATGACACTGTCGTACCGGCAGGGAACCCTCGACAGCCTGCGAGCGACCCGCCGGGCATACGAGTATGACATCGCCGAGGTGAGCCGGCACCATATCCGGGGTCGGATCCGCGGGGAGACTCGGCAGACGCCTGGCGGGGAGCCGGTGGTGTGGGATCTGGTGCTGCAGTCGCCCAACGTCTACTACTGGCACCGAGCGGATCAGCCGTTCTTCGATGTGACCACGCCGGTGCGCCGGTGCCGTTCGTGATGCGTGTCCTTAAACGGAGAGCGTGATGCCGCGCGGGAAGCGACGCCAGAGCAGGAGGTTGAGCGGGTGAAGGCCGACATGATCGCGCACATCCGCTCCGCCTTCGCGGGGCGCTACGATGTCGAACGGGAGCTCGGCGCCGGCGGAATGGCCACGGTGTTCCTGGCCCGCGACCCCGCCGGCAATCCGGTGGCGCTCAAGCTTCTCCACCCGGAGCTCGCCTCGACCGTGGGCGGCGATCGCTTCCGGCGGGAGATCCGGGTAGCGGCGAAGCTGCAGCATCCTTCCATCCTCACCGTGCTCGATTCGGGCGTCGAGTCGGTGACGCTGCCGAGCGGCAGCCTCGAGCTGCTCTGGTTCACCATGCCGTTCGTCGAAGGCGAGAACGCCTGGGATCGGCTGGAGCGCACCGGCCCCATGTCGGCCGCGGAAGTGGTGCGGATCGGACGGGCGGTCGCCGACGCGCTGGCCTTTGCCCACGCGCAGGGCGTGGTGCACCGCGACATCAAGCCCGACAACATCCTGCTGGAAGGCGACCGGGTGCTGGTGGCCGACTTCGGCGTGGCGCGCGCGGTGAGCGAGGTGCAGGAGAAGCTCACCGCGACCGGGATGGTGGTCGGCACACCGACCTACATGAGTCCGGAGCAGGCCAGCGGCGAGCGGGAGATCGACGGGCGGACCGACATCTTCGCGCTCGGCTGCGTGCTCTACGAGCTCGCCTCGGGGGACGCCCCGTTCCGGGGCCCGACCCCACAGGCGACTCTCATGCGCCGCTTTACCGGCCCACCCCGGCCGCTCCGGCCGGTGATCAACGTGCCCGAGGCGGTCGAGGCCGCGATCATGCGCTCGGTGGCCCGCGACCCGAACGAGCGGTTCGCCAGCGCTGCCGATTTCGCGGCCGCCCTGGCGGGGCAGCCGGTCGCGCCGGCCAAGCCCGCCGCGCCCAAGCCCGCGGCCCCGGCCAAGCCCACAGCCGCGCCGGC
>DATEIR010000129.1:0-8970 GCA_035278885.1 Gemmatimonadales bacterium
AGGGGCGGAGGGGCGGAGGGGCGGAGGGGCGGAGGGGCGGACCGTAGGTTGCTACCCGATCCTTCTAGCGCAATTGGCCGGCTGTCGTGTTGTGCGGAGCAACCTTGCGGGCTAATGCACTACCAGGCTCAGGACCAGCGCCGCCACGGCGACGACCAGCGCGGCCGCGGCCAGAAAGACTGGTGCGCGCGCAGCGGACTTGGGAGCCCGGAGTCGCTCCAGCAGCTCTGCGTGAGACTCGGAGAGCCCATTCTGCCGCGCGGCCAGCCCATCGAGTCGCTCGGCGACCAGGCCCAGCTCCCCCCGGAGCTGCTCCTGGCCTTCGGCCATCTGCTCCAGGACGCCCCCCGGCGAGACCGTAGACGCCCCGGCCTCGAACAGCGACTGCCCCATGATCCCCTCGGCCGCGATCACCTCCTCCATGCCCTGGATGAAGTGGCGCTGGTGGATCCGCTTGGTCGCGTCGGGCCCGGGCTCGGTGGTGGCGATCTGGGCGGCCTTGAGCACCGCGTTCTTGATGTCTCCGCCGCTCCGGGGATAGCGAGCCGCGAGATCGGCGAAGTCCACATCGTCGGCGAGCGGGGTTTTCCGGCTGTGGATCTGCACCCGCCAGATCCGTTCCCGGGCCTCGGCGTCGGGCATCTCGAAGAGGATGTGGGTGCGGATCCGCCGCTCGAACGCGGGATCGATGTTGGCGGCGAGATTGGTGGCGAAGATGACCACGCCGGGAAAGTGCTCCAGCTCGCTCAGCAGCACGCTCACCACCGCGTTGGCCTCGCGCTCGTAGGCCGCGTTGACCGCGGTGAAACGCCGGCCGGCGATCGCGTCGGCCTCGTCGAAGAAGAGGACCGCATCCTGCCGCTCCGCCGCCCGGAACACCGAGGCCACATGCTTGGCCGTCTGCCCCACCCAGCGGGACTCCAGCTCGGAGTAGCGCACCACGAGAAGGCGCTTGTCCAGCGTGTATGCGAGGGCCTCGGCACAGATCGTCTTCCCTGTGCCCGGCGGCCCGGCGAAGTGGAAGGCCAGGCCGAGCCCGGTGGAGTGGCGCTCGGCCAGACCCCATTGGTGGAAGATGAGGTCGTGCTTCCGCACCAGCGCGAGCGCGTGATTCAGCGCCCGGAGGGTCGTGGGCGGCAGCACCACGTCGTCGAAGGTGCGCCGCGGCTCCACCGCCTCGACCAGCTCCCGGCTGGGTGCCCCGAAGAACAACTCCCGGATCCCGTCGGCCATGCCTGAAATCTAGGTTACTCGCGCGGCTCCGGCCGCCGGGCCTCCGATTCGGCCGTGTTTCTTCCGACCACCCGATCCCAGGCGTCCCTCACCGCCTCCTTGATCTCGTCCCAGGCGCTCGGCTGGTCGCCACGGTGCTCGTACCGCTCCCAGCCGGTCCGGAGATCCGCTTCGGCATCGTCCCAGTTTCGTCCCATGCCGTGGCGGGCGCTGTCGAAGCCGTAGCGGTAGGCGGGACGGAACCGGTCATAGTAGTCGGGGCCGATCGCGTATGGCCGGCTGGAGAAGTTCTCGAACCAGTAGTTGTCCTCGGTCTCCCAGGCGGCCTGCCAGGCCGCGTCGTCGGCATCGGGCCGCGGAACGGAGGTCATGTCGAACTCCCGTGCGTAAGGGTGCGGCCCGGTGATCGAGCCGAATCGAGATCTCATGCGCCAGAAACAGTCAGTATGGGGAGCATGGGCCGATGTCGCGGGGAGTTGAATCACATATTCACCGGGGAGCGGGGCACAGCTCGGCGGCGGCCGGGCCCGCCCCCGGAACCGGTTTGCGCCCCGAGCGAGTCTGGCGCGATACTGCGGCGATGACCCTCGCATCCACCCGGCTCTGGGCCCTTCGGACCGTCTTCCGCACCGTCGGTCCTCTCGCACCGGGGCTGGCCGCCCGCTGGGCCGAGACCCTGTTCTGCACCCCGCCCCGGCATCAACCCCGTCCCTCGGAGGAGGCCTTCCTCGCCACGGGCCGGCCCTCGACCTTCCGGTGGGAGGGTGGCGACCTCGCCGCGTGGGAGTGGGGTCACGGGCCCACGATACTCCTGGTGCACGGGTGGGGGAGCCGGGCAGGCCGGCTGGCCGCCCTGGGTTCGGCTCTCGCCGCGCGGGGCTTCCGGGTGGTGGCGTACGACGGCCCCGGCCACGGCAGCTCGGCGGGGCGCTTCGCGTCGCTGCCCGAGTTCGCCCGCGCGCTCGGCTCGGTCGGAGCGGCGACGGGGCCACTGCACGCTGGTGGGCCACTCGCTGGGCGGCGCGGCGATCGCCATGGCGTTGAGTCAGGGCCTGGAGGCCGGCCGGGTGGTGCTGCTCGCGGCCCCGGCCGACGTGCGGATCTTTTCCGACATCTTCGCCGAGACGCTGGCCGTGCCGCGCCGGGTGCAGGAGACGATGCACCGGAACCTCGAGGCTCGCCTCCGCATGACCTGGCAGGACCTCGACATCCCCACCCTGGTCAGCCGGCTTGGAGCGTCGGCGCTGCTAATCCACGATCGGGATGACGCGGAGGTGCCCATCGCCCACGCCGAGCGGATCGTGGAGGCCTGGCGCGGTGCGCGACTGGTGCGGACGGCGGGGTTGGGACACCGGGCGATCGTCCGGGATCCGGCGGTGGTGCGCCGGGCGGTGGAATTCCTGGCGGGAGGCCGTGCGGCATGATCGTCATGGACCGGGAAAATCTGCACGCGCCGGGCTGGTCCCACGTGCTCTCCACCACCAACGACCTGAAGGAGCTCGACGCGTTCCGCGTAATGGTCGGCGCACCGCCGCAGGCTCTACACCTCGGTACCGGGCGATGGCCGCACCTCGACCTCAAGCTCCAGCCTCGAGAACGGGCCCTGGCCAGCCCCGAGGTCCGGGTGTTCGAGCGAACCTCCGAGATGCTGCGCTATCTCAAGTCCGTTGGAGCCGGGAAGCCGGCTAGGCCCTGAGCTGCCGGCTCAGGCGAGCCGGAGCGACGCGATCCGAGGCGGAATCGGTACTTCGTCCGGGTCCCCGAGCAGGGCGTCGCCGGGCGATCCCGGCAGGGGAACCACCAGCGTGTCGCCGGGAGAGTCCGGTACCCCCTCGGGGCTCGGCTCGAGGTCGAAATGCGGGGTGAAGTTGGCGTGGAGCGTGTCGCTGGGAAGAGTCGGAGCCTGAGCCGCGGCCGTCCCGGCCATGGCGGCGGCGAGGGCGGGCACCAGCCAGGCGCAACGGACGATCGGCATCGGAGCCTCCGCAGAAGGGGTACGCGAGCTCAGAGCCAATCTCCTGCGAAGGCGGCCACCGCGCTCGGTCCGGCGGCCACCACCGGATGTGACCTGCCCCACACCGACCCGCAACGGCCCCGCCCAGGGAGGACGGGGCCGCCGAAGAAGCGTCAGCTTCCGCTGGTGGTCGAGCGGGACCGGCTTCGGCCGGACTCGCCGCGCTCGGACGAGCCGCTCTCGCTCCCCGAGCCGCTCTGCGTGTCGGACTGTTCCCCGGAACGCTGACCGGCGCTCCGATTGATCCGCAGCTGGTTGTGGACCTCCTTGACGCCGGAGCAGTTCTCCGCGATGTCCTCGGCCAGGCGCTTGGCATGCCGGCTCTCGACGGAGCCGGTGAGCGTCACCTCGCCGTCACGAACCTGGACCTCGATCTCGCCGGGATCGAGCTCGGAATTCCGGGTAAGCTCTTCGCTCAGGTCTTCCTGGATCCGCTGGTCGGAGCGCTTGTAGCCCTTGGGGCCGCGGCCGGAATACGTCGTGATGGCGTAGCCGTAAATGAATCCGGGCGAGCCGCCGCTCATGCCCCGACCGTAGTTTTCCTGTCCGTAGCTCTGGCCTTGGCCCTGGCCTTGGCTCTGACCGTAGCCACCCTGCCCGTAGCCGCCCATGCCGGACCCGCTCTGCCCGTAGTTCCCGTACGAGCCGCTTCCCTGGCCATATCCGCCCTGACCGCCCTGCCCGTATCCGCCGCGACCATACTCCTGCCCGTACCCACGTCCCGTCTCCTCGCCGCGGTAGCCTTGATGGCTCTGCTGGCCGTAGCCCTGCTGCCCATAGTCCTGGGATCCGTAGCCGCTCTGCGACCCGTAGCCACCTTGCGAGCCGTACCCGCCCTGCGAGCCGTAGCCACCTTGTGAACCGTAGCCGCCTTGCGACCCGTACCCGCCCTGCGACCCATACCCCCCCTGCGAGCCGTAGCCATGCTGGCCTTCATGCATTGCGCCGCTCTGCTGACCGTATCCCTGCTGCCCATAGCCCTGCTGTCCATAGCCTTGCTGGCCGTAACCCTGCTGACCATAGCCCTGCTGGCCGTAGTGCTGTCCGTAGCCCGACTGGCTCACCCCTGATCCGCCGTAGCCCCCCTGGCCGGACCCCTGCGAGCCGGAGCCCTGGTATCCATAGCCCTGTCCGCTGTGACCCTGCTGTCCGCCATACTGGGGGCCGTAGCCGGGCTGACCGTACCCCTGGCCGAACTGCTGGCCGCCGCGCTGCTGGTAGCCCTGCTCGTTCTGCCAGTCGGGATGGTGCTGCCCTCCCCGCATGCGTCCTTCCTGCCAGCGGTTCTCGTCGCTCCAGTCACCGTATGCCATCGTGCATTCACTCCGTTTCGTTCAGGGGATCGTCGCAGACGATCCTAGGTGGGAATCCCGGGTCGGAGCCGGCGCGTGTCCGCACCGGGCATCGATCGAGCACCGGGTTCTTCGAGGGCAGAATCGGAGCAGGAGAGCCGACCACGAGGACGGTCCATCGTTCCGGGCGGGCAAGGCAGCCCCGACCCGCAGCCTCACGGCGGGGACATTAGAGCGCGCGACGAAGCGGTACAGTGACTCGGATCACCTGGCGCGATGTGCGAGATGCCGTGCAGTTCCCGAGAGCGATTCGTCACACTCCATCGCTCGCTTCGAGGGAAACCGGCATGGCGCGAGATGTGCGCCGATTTTCGGGGACCACTCGGCAGTTCCTCACACCACACAGATCGGAGCAGGCGATGCGCATCCCCTCGCGAGGCGGGGAGACGATCCTGGTCGTGGAGCAGGAACCCACGGCCCGCGCGACGCTGTGCCGTACTCTCCGCGCCGAAGGCTACCAGGTGATCGCGGTCGGGCGGGGACTGGAAACCCAGTGGTGCGCCGAGCGGCAGGGCTCCTGGCTGCACCTGCTGGTCGCCGAGCTCGCCGCGCAGGAGCGGGACCAGTACCACCTCGGCATCCCCCTCACCCGGCTCCTCTCCAGTACTCCGGTGATCTTCACCTCCCGGGAACCGCGCGAGACCCACGTGCGGCGGGGGCTGCTGCACCCCGCCGCCCCGTATCTCCGCACGCCGGCGCCGCCGACGGTGATCGCCCGGGCGGTCCGTTCCGTACTCGACCGATCGGGTGCGGCCGGCGTGATGTGATGGGTTAGAGGATCTTCTTGCCGAAGGCCGACTGGACCAGCTCGACCGCAAAGAGGCCGGAGGCGTTCCGGTCGTCCAGGATGGGATTCACCTCCACCATCTCGAGCGAGGTCATCACCCCGGAATCGTGGAGCAGCTCCATGATGAGGTGGGCCTCGCGATAGTCGAGCCCGCCCTTGACCGGCGTCCCCACGCCCGGTGCGACGGTGGGATCCACCGCGTCCAGGTCGAAGCTCACGTGCACGTAGTCGGTGCCGTCGGTGACGCGGGCGAGTGCCTTCTTCATGATCCGGTGGATGCCGCTGCGGTCCACGTCCGACATGGTGTGCACCTGCACCCCGTGCCGCCTGAGCCGGACCTTCTCGCCCTCGTCCAGACTCCGGATGCCGACCAGCGCCACGTTGCGGGCATTCACCTTCGGGTGCGCGCCCCCGATCCCCGTGAGCGCGTCCGGCCCCTCGCCCAGCAGCGAGGCGACCGGCATGCCGTGAATGTTGCCCGAGGGTGAGGTCTCCGGCGTGTTGATGTCGCCGTGGGCGTCGATCCAGAGCAGTCCCAGCTTCTTCCGGCGCGCCCGGCAGAAGGCCGCGATTCCCGAGACCGTGCCGACCGAGATCGAGTGATCGCCGCCCAGCACGAGCGGGAAGTGGCCCTTGGTCATGATCCGCTCGACCTTGCCCGCCGCGAGCTTGGCGGCCCGCGTGATCTCCGCCAGGTAGCGGGCCCGGACGTCGCCGACCTTGAGCTCCTCCATGTTCTTGATGACCAGGTCGCCTTCGTCCACGACCTCGTGCCCCAGCTCGCGGAGCCGCTCCTCCAGGCCGGCTATGCGGATGGCGGAAGGCCCCATATCCACGCCGCGCCGGCCCGAGCCCAGATCCATGGGGACGCCCAACACGTGCACGATCATGCGTCGGATGCTCCGGATTCGTCATCGAGGGAGGTGCCGCTCTGCCGGCGAGCGCGAACGTCGGTCATCAGTCGGAGCAGTCGGGTGGCCGCGGCCCGGGCGCTCACACCACCGGCGCGCACGTCGGACACGCGATTGCGCTGCTCGGCGGTGCGCCCCGGGGCGGGATCCCAGGTCACGTAGATCCCCAGACTCTCGGGAGCGTCCGCGCCGGCCGCCTCACCCAGCAATACCACCGCCAGATGGGCGCCGACGGCCGCCCCGATCGCGTCACCCAGGGGCACACGGCCCTGCTCCGCCACCACGACGGGGCCGACGCTCCACCCCGCCGCCTCCAGCCGCGGCACCGCCGCCTTGAGCACCGGAACGGCGTGCGCCTCCACGGCACGCGGGGCCACCCCATCGGCCACTACGAAGACGGCGTCGCGTCCTACCCCGCTCTGCGCCCTGAGGCGGGTGAGCGACTCGGGGTGCAGCCGATCTCCCGAAGCGGGGTCGGCGAGCAGCGCCGCGCGGTCGGGGGCCGCGCTCCGCACGTGCACCGCCTGCAGGCCGGCGCCTTCGATCGCGCCGATCAGGGCCGGAACGTCCATCGCGGGGGGATCCGGATTCGCAGGCAAGATCCCTCGCTACGCTCGGGGTGACAAGCGAGCAGCGGCACGCCAGCCCACCCGGGGCAGCGAGAGCCGCCCCCGTGCGTCGAACCGTACGCCCTCCTGCTCCAGCCGCAGCCGCTGGGTCAGCTCGCCGCCGGGCACCGCCCGGAGACTGCATCCGCCCGCGGCGTTCACCACCCGGTGCCAGGGCACGGTGGTTCCCGACGGCAGCGCATGGAGGGCGTAGCCCACCTGCCGGGCGTGGCCCTCCAACCCGGCGAGCTGGGCGACCTGGCCGTAGGTCGCGACCCGCCCGCGCGGAATCCGGCGCACGACGGCATAGATGCGGGCGTAGCTTTCCGCGGTCACGAGACCGGCTCCTCGGCGCCGGTGAGCCGCTGGAACCGCGGGTGGCCGCGCAGCGGCTCCCAGATCGGATCGACCCGAAGCTCCGCGGGCGACACCCAGGTGGGGATCCGGCTCAGCCGCTCCAGGATCGCGATGGCCTGCTCAGGTCGGCCGGCCATCACGTACACCCGCGCCAGGTAGCCGAGGACGAAGGGGCCCGAGACGGCGTCCCGCTCGACCGGCAGGCTGGCCGCGGCGCGCTCCCCCGCCCGGATCGCGTCTGAATGACGGCGCAGATGGCTGTACGCCAGCGCCAACGGTCCGAGCAGCTTGGCCTCGTCGGGCAGGGCTCGCACCCGGGGCTCGAGCACCACCCGGGCGGAGTCCGCGTGCGCCCGCTCGGCGGCCGCATCCCGCCGGAAGTAGGCCGCCTCGGCCTTGATCAGATGGTAGCGCACCGTATCCCCGGTGAACGTCACGAGCGAGAGCGCATCGAGCATGGGCCAGAAGCCGGGATCCGCGGTCACCAGCGAAGCGGAGATGCGGTCACCCCCGTGGAACGAGGGGGCGAAGCGGCCCGGCTCGATCCGGGCGAGTCCTTCGCGGATGTACGCCCGGCCCCGGGCGGTGTCTCCCCGCCAGACGACCTGCAGCCAGGCCCGATACATGTAGGGGTTGGCCCACTCCGGCGACAGGGTCATCGCCCGCTCGAGGTAGTGATCGGCTTCCGGGTACATCCGGAGTGAAAAGTAGTTGTCACCCACGTCGAAGTTCCGCACGCCCGAGCGCGGGTCGTAGCGGAGCGCCTCGGCGAGGCGTCCCAGCGATTCTTCCCACCGGCCCCGCCGCCGCTCCACGTAGCCGATCGCCTGCAGCAGCTCGCTGCTGCTGGGCGCGAGCTGGAGCGCGGTCTCGAATTCCTCGAGCGCGGTGTCGTAATCGAGCCGGCCCCAGTAGGCGAAGAACCCCAGCGCCATGTGCGTTTCCGGCAGATCGGGACCGAGGCGCACCGCGCGGTCGAGTGCCGCGCGGGCCAGTGCCAGCCGCGACTCCGAATGATCGTAGTAGTGCCAGTAGATCTGGGTATGGCAGCGGGCCAGCCTGGCCCAGGCCACCGCGAACCCGGTATCCGCGCTCACCGCCTGCTGAAAGAGGCGGGCGGCGTTGGTGAGGTCCGCTTCCTGATTGCTTCGGCCGAGATAGTCGTTGCCGCGGAGGTAGAGATCGTACGCCGCGGGGCTCGAGGTCTCCCGGGCCGCCAGGGCCGCGCGGTCGCCGGCGCGGAGCGCCACGTCGAGCTCGGACGTCACCCGGCCGGCGATCTCCGACTGGACCTGGAACACCTCGGTGAGCTCCGCCTCGTAGTCGGCGGTCCACAGCGGCGCGTCATCGGTGACCGCGATGAGCCTCGGGCTCACCTTGATGCGTCCGGGTGACCCGGGGCTCCGCTCCCAGCGCACGCTCCCTTCGAGCACGTAGGCCGCGCCGAGCTCCTTGCCGATCTCCCGCAGGGGCCTGGGGCTCTCGCGATACTGGTCCGCGCTGGTACGGCTGATCACCCGAAGACCGGACAGCCGGGCCAGCCGGCTGGTCATCTCCTCGGTCAATCCATCGGCGAAGTAGCGATCCTCCGGCGGGCCGAGATTCCGGAACGGCAGCACCGCCAGCATCCGGGGGCCGGGCGGAGGGGCCGGGCGGGCGCCGCGGTGGAGCGCGCGGTACCCGCCGAACGCCGCGGCCCCCACAAGCA
>DATEIR010000130.1:0-6109 GCA_035278885.1 Gemmatimonadales bacterium
GATCTGGCCGAGCGGGCCGAGGAGCTCGGCAGCGACGCGCGGCGGCGCGCCCGCGAGCTGGGCCAGCGGGCCCAGGAGCAGACCCGCCGGGCCCGGAGCGGCATGGAGCGGCTGATGGAGGAAAACCCGCTCGCGGTCGCCGCCGGCGTGGTAGTGATCGGCCTCGCCGCCGGCCTGCTCGTGCCCGAGACCGAGCGCGAGCGCCAGACCCTCGGGCCGGTGCGGGACGAGCTGGCCGAACGGGCCCAGAACACGGCGAGCCGGATCAAGGACGCCGCGGTCGAGGCCGGCAGCGAAGTGAAGGACGCGGTACAGGAAGAGATCAAGTTCCGGACGCCGGAGCTCAAGTCCACGCTCAGTGATGCGGCCCAGACGGTGACTCAGCAGGTGAAGGAGTCGGCGGGACGGGTGAAGGAGGAGGCGAAGCAGGCGGCCAAGCAGTCGTCCGCCGGCCGCGATCCCGGCGCGTGAGCCATCGGTGATCGGCCGCCTCCTTCGGCGGCGGTCGTTCCTCTCCGACCGGGAGCAGGACCTCAGGGCGCGCGAGCAGGAGCTGCTGGACCGGCTCGCGCGGGCCCTCGAGGCATTCGGTCCGGATGTGGTGCCGGAGGACCTCCAGCGATTCAGGGAGGCTCGCGAGCAGTTGGCGGGCCTCTTCCTGCTGGTGGTGGCCGGCGAGTTCAACTCCGGCAAGTCCAGCTTCATCAACGCGCTCCTCGGCGAGCGCGTGCTACCCGAGGGCGTCACTCCCACCACCGATCGGATCAACCTGCTCCGCCACGGCTCCGCCATCGGCGAGCGGCCGCTGCAGGCCTACCTCCTGGAGCGTACCCATCCGGCCGAGCTGCTCCGGGAGCTCGAGGTGGTGGATACGCCGGGGACCAACGCGATCATTCGCGGGCACGAGGAGCTCACCCGCAACTTCGTTCCCCGCGCCGATCTGGTCCTCTTCGTCACCAGCGCGGACCGTCCATTCACCGAGAGCGAGCGCGGCTTCCTCGAGCAGATCCGCCAGTGGGGCAAGAAGATCGTCTTCGTGGTGAACAAGATCGACATCCTCGCCACCCCGGCCGAGCGGGAGGAAGTGATCGAGTTCGTGCGCCGACACGGCACCGAGCTGCTGGGTGAGGCGCCCGAGGTCTTTCCGGTGAGCGCCCGCCGGGCTCAGGAGGCGCGGAACGGCGGCGGAACCGAGGCGTGGCAGGCGAGCGGCTTCGACCGGATGGAGGAGTACCTGCTCCGTACCCTCGACCAGGAGCAGCGGATCCGGCTCAAGCTGCTCAACCCGCTCAACGTCGGCCTCCGCCTCTCGGGCCGGTACAAGGAGGCGGCCTTCGAGCGGCTCAAGCTGCTCGCCCTCGACGTCGAGGCGTTGCGGAGCATCGACGACCAGCTCCGGATCTTCCACGACGAGATGCTGCGGGACTTCGAGCCCCGGCTCTCCCGGCTGGAGGTCCTGCTGGGAGACATGGAGCGCCGGGGGCAGCGGTTCTTCGAGGAGACGGTGCGGATCGGCAACATCCGCACCCTGCTCGACCGGGAGTCGGTGCGCCGCGCCTTCGAGCGCGAGGTGGTGGCCGACACGCCGGCGCAGCTCGAGGCCGAGGTGGGCCGCCTGATCGACTGGATGGTGGAGCGCAACCTCAAGGTATGGCAGGACGTGAGCCAGTTCGTGGACCGCCGCCGGCTGGCCGAGCACGAGAGCCGCATGGTGGGCTCGGTGCCGGCCACCTTCAGCTACAACCGGCAGGCGCTGCTCGACTCGGTCGGTCGGGTCTCCCGGGACGTGGTGGGCGGCTACGACCGCGAGGCCGAGGCGCACGCCATCGCGAACGAGGTGCAGGGCGTCTTCGCCACCGCGGCGCTGGCCGAAGCCGGGGCCGTCGGACTGGGTACCCTGGTGGCCACCGTGATCACGGGAGCGGCGGCCGACGTCACGGGATTACTGCTGGCGGCGGCGCTGGCCGTCGGCGGCTTCTACGTCGTTCCCCGGAAGCGGCGCCAGGCGCAGCGCGATTTTCAAGGCCGGGTGGCGGAGATCCGCAGTCGGCTCCGCGACGGACTCACCCGGCAGGTTCATGTCGAGATCGGCCAGTCCACCGATCGGGTCAACGAAGCCATCGCCCCCTACCGCCGCTTCGTGCAGAGCCAGCAGGGCCGGCTCCACGAGGCCCGAGCCGAGCTGGTCGCCACCGAGGACGCCCTGCTCCGGCTCAAGGCCGAGATCGAGCGGTAGGAGCGCGGGAACGCGCGGGCGCGGAGGCGCAGGGGGTTCGGATGTGGCAATTGCTGAAATCGAGCGTGCAGGAATTCATGGACGACGATTGCACCACCATGGCTGCGGCGCTCTCCTACTACACTGTGTTTTCGCTCCCGCCGCTGCTGGTGCTCATCCTGCTGCTGGTCGGGGCGGTAATGGACCCGCAGGACGTCCAGGGCTCGCTCGAGGGCAACCTGCAGAGCCTGATGGGTCCCCGGGCGGGACAGACCGTCCGCACCATCCTCGAGCACGCCCAGCTCCCGGGACACGGCGGGCTCATCGCCACGGTGATCGGGGTCGGCGCGCTGATTCTCGGCGCCGCCGGCGTCTTCGGCCAGCTCCAGGCCGCGCTCAACCGCACCTGGGGCGTGAAGCCGGATCCCAAGCAGGGCGGCATCAAGTCCTTCGTGGTCAAGCGGGTGTTCACCTTCGGGATGATCCTGGCGCTCGCCTTCCTGCTCCTCGTCTCCCTCATCCTGAGCACCGTGCTCGCGGCCTTCGGCGGTGCGCTGGGTCGGTATCTGCCGGAAGGCTTCTCGGCCACGCTGCTGCAGGCGATCAATTTCGCCATCTCGTTCGGGGTCATCGCCCTGCTGTTCGGGGCCATGTTCCGGGTGCTGCCCGACGCCAGGATCCGCTGGCGCGACGTCTGGGTCGGCGCCACGGTGACCGCCTTTCTCTTCGTGGTCGGCAAGACGCTGATCGGGATCTACCTCGGCCACAGCAATCCGGGGCAGGCGTTCGGAGCGGCCGGGTCGCTGGCCCTGCTCCTGGTCTGGATCTACTACTCCAGCATGATCCTGCTCTTCGGCGCCGAGTTCACCCAGGTCTGGGCCGACCAGCGGGGCTCCGGAGTCACGCCGGAGCGCGGTGCCGTACGTGCCACGCGCGACGGACCGCACCCCGTCCCGGCGCGATAGAGTCCCACTAGCCGACCCGCTCCGGAGTCAGACATATTCCGCCTGACTCCGGAGACCTCCCGTGCAGATCGTCAATCTCGCCGAGCGCTTCAGCTGCATCACCGAGCATTGGCGCCCGAAGATCGTGGCCGAGCTCAACGGCCAGGTGGTGCGCCTGGTCAAGGTGCAGGGGGAGTTCGTCTGGCATCGACACGCCGACGCGGACGAGCTGTTCTACGTAGTCCGCGGCGACCTGCGGATCGATCTCCGCGACGGTCCCGTCACCCTGCGCGCCGGCGAGATGCTGGTGGTGCCCCGCGGGGTGGAGCACCGACCGGTGGCGGAGAACGAGTGCGAGATGCTCCTGTTCGAGCCGGCCGAGGTGCGTAACACCGGCGACGTCGAGCATCCGACGCTCACCGCGCCGCGCGACGCTCGGCTCTGAGCCCGGGACCGGTTCCATGCTGCGGCTGAACACCCTCGGGGGGCTGGTTCTCCAGCAGGACGGCCAGCTCCATACCGGCCCCGCCGCGCAGCGGCGCCGGCTGGCGCTCCTGGCCGTCGTCGCCGCGGCGGGGCGCCGCGGCGCGAGCAGGGACAAGCTCCTGAGCCTGCTCTGGCCGGACGCGGAGCCGGAGGCCGGCCGCCACTCGCTGTACCAGGCGCTGCATGCCATCCGACGCTCTCTCGGCAGCGAAGAGGTCTTTCAGGGGAGCAGCACCCTTCAGCTCAACCCGGACCTCATCACCAGCGACGTCGTGGAATTCGAGGACGCCATCGAGCGCGGCGCCCACGAGGCCGCCGCCCGGCTCTACCGCGGGCCGTTTCTGGACGGGTTCCGCCTCGAGGGTGCCCCCGAGTACGAGTCCTGGCTCGACGCCGAGCGGCTGCGGCACTCCCGGGAGTATGCGGCGGCCCTGGAGGCGTTGGCGGGTGTCGCCGAATCGGCCGGCAACCCGGCGGCCGCGGTGCGCTGGTGGCGCCGGCTCGCCGCCGCGGAGCCGGTGAGCACCCGCGCCGCGGTGGGTTTGATCCGCGCGCTCGTGGCGCAGGGCGATCGGGCCGGAGCCCTCCAGTTCGCCAACGTGCACTCGGCCCTGGTGCGGCAGCACCTGGATACCGAGCCCGATGCCGAGGTCGAGGACTGGATCGCCCGGCTGCGCTCGGGCGAGCTGCCTGCCCCCGCTCCCACGGCGGCGCCGGCAGCGCGGAGCCGCACCGCCGAGCCGGAGTCGGCGCACGACGCGGCCGGCCGGGAGCTGGACCAGATCGCCCGGATCCTGGGCGAGCGGTTCGAGGTTGGCGAGCGCACCGCCCGGAGCACCCTGGTATTGAGCTTCGCCGCCCGCGATCGGCGGGATACCCGGCCGGTCGAGCTGCACGTGCTCCGGCCTCGGGTAGCCGCCCTCGGCAGCGAGACGCGGGTGGTGGATGCCCTGGAGCGGGTCGCCGCGCTGCACGACCCCAGGATCGTGCCGCTCCGTGGCTGCGGCGTGCTCCACGGCATCGTGTACTTCACCACCCCGCCGGCCGAGGGATCCTCGCTCCGGGAGCGGCTGGCCCGGGAGCGCCAGCTCCCGGTGGATGATGCCCGAGCGATCGCGGGGGAGCTGATCGAGGCGCTCTCTTACGCCCACGGCCGGGACGTCCGCCACGGTGATCTGCGTCCCAAGCACCTCCTGCTCGGGCGGAGCGGCATCGCGGTCACCGGCTTCGGCCTGGTCGAGGCCCTCGACCTGGCGGCGGCCGGCAGCGCGGGCAGCACGGCGGTGACGATCGGCGCGCCGGCATATCTCTCGCCGGAGCAGCTCTCCGGCGAGACCTCGGCCGACGAGCGGAGCGATGTCTACAGCGTCGGATGCATCCTCTTCGAAATGCTGGCCGGCGAGGCCCCCTTCGCCGGCAGCAACATGGCGGCGGTGCTGAGCCGCAAGCTCACCCAGCCGGCGCCGAAGGTGCGGACCCTTCGCGAGAGCGTGCCCCCGGCGCTCGAGGCGTTCATCGACCGCTGCCTCGCGCGGCTGCCCGCCGACCGGTTCCAGCGGGCGACGGAGGCGCGCGAAGCGCTGCCGGCGGCGCGATGAGCGACGCTCTGGCCGCGGCGCTCGCGGCCGAGCTGGCCAGCCGCTACGTCGTCGAGGGCGAGCTCGGGCGCGGCTCCAGCGCGACGGTGTATCTCGCCCGCGACCTGCGGCACGGCCGCCGGGTCGCGCTCAAGCTGCTGCACGCGGCCCTGGGCGAGATGCTCGGCGTCGAGCGGTTCCAGCGGGAGATCCGCACCCAGGCCCGCCTGCAGCATCCCCACATCCTCCCTCTGTTCGACTCCGGCCAGGCCGGCGGCCGGCTCTTCTACACCATGCCGTATGTGGAGGCCGGGTCGCTCCGGGACCGGCTCCGGCGGGAGCGACGGCTCTCGGTGGAGTCCGCCGTGCAGCTGGTCGCCGAGGTCGCGGCCGGGCTGGGCTACGCGCATGCCCTCGGGGTGATTCACCGGGACATCAAGCCGGAGAACATTCTCCTCTCCGCCAACGGGCACGCGCTGCTCACCGACTTCGGCATCGCGTACGCGCTGGAGGAACGGAGCGGTCGGGCCCGCCTCACCGAGAGCGGCATCGCGCTCGGCACACCCACATACATGAGTCCGGAGCAGTCCACCGGCGAAGAGACGCTCGACGCGCGCTCCGATCTGTATGCCCTGGCGACGGTGCTGTACGAGTGCCTCGCCGGCACGCCGCCGTTCACCGGCCCCAATGCCCGTTCGATCATGACCCGGCGGCTGGTGGAAGCCGTGGCGCCGCTCAGGACCCGTCGGCCGGACGTGCCGACGCCGATCGACGCGGCCGTCGGCCGGGCACTCGCCAGGCAGCGGGACGACCGCCACGAGAGCGTGGCGGAGTTCGTCACCGCGCTGACGGCAGCGCCCGCGGCGCCGCCGGCGCCCGGCCGCTGG
>DATEIR010000131.1:0-13749 GCA_035278885.1 Gemmatimonadales bacterium
CGCCGCCGCTGACCGGCGCCCGGGGATAGTCCCTGTGGTGTTCCCCATGAGCGCGCCGGCGAACTCGGCGGCGGTGGCGAAGCGGTAGGCGGGGAGCTTGGCGAGCGCCGTCAGCACGGCGTCCTCGACCGCCGGCGGCACGCTCCGGCGCTGCGCCGAGAGGGCGGCGGGCTCGGCGCTCATCACCTTGGCCACGATGGCCTGGGCGGTCGGGCCGGTGAACGGCGGCTCGCCGACCAGCATCTCGTAGGTGACGGCGCCGAGGGCGTACACGTCGGAGCGCCCGGTGATCTCGCGCTCGCCCATGGCCTGCTCGGGCGACATGTAGTGCGGCGTGCCGAGCGACATGCCGGTCTCGGTCATCCGGCTGCTCCCGCCGGCGCTGGAGACGGCCAGCGCGATGCCGAAGTCGGCCACCAGCGCCTGCCCGTCGTGCAGCAGGATGTTCTCCGGCTTGATGTCGCGGTGGATGACGCCGTGCCGGTGGGCGTAGTCGAGGGCGGAGGCCACCTCGGTGGCGAGCCGCACCGCGTCGGGCACCGGCAGCTGCTTTTCCCGGCGGAGCCGGTCACGCAGGCTCTCGCCGTCCACGAACGGCATCACGTAGTACGCGGTGCCGTTCACCTCCCCGCTGTCGATGAGGCCGAGGATGTGGGGGTGCTGCAGGGCAGCGATGGTGCGGATCTCCCGCACGAACCGCTCGGCGCCGATCACGGCGGCGAGTTCGGGGCGGAGGACCTTGATGGCGACCTTGCGCTCGTGGCGGAGGTCGTGGGCCAGGTAGACCGTCGCCATCCCGCCCTGGCCGAGCTCGCGCTCGGTGCGGTAGCGATCGGCGAGGGCCGTGCGGAGGAGGTCGAAGGAGGCGATCGTCATCGGAGCTGCCGGACGCACATGGAGACGGGACCAGTGTTCACGGTGCCGCTCCCTTCTCCGGCCGAAATCGCCACAGCGAAGCCTCGAGCCCTAGCGCTACCGTCACCACCCGCCCCTGTGCGTCCCATCCAGCGGCAACCATGTCGTAGGTGAGACCCGGCGGAATGATCGCAAGCCCGCCGGTCTTCGGGTCGAGGATGGCCGCCGGCCAGAACCAGGAGGCGCGGGATACCACTTCCACCAGGATCCGCCCGTCCGGGGCCACCGCATTCGGCGCGAGCGCGTCGGGGGCGATCGGCATCTCCCCGCGGACCTTGATTTCTTGCGGCGCCGTGCCATCGAGCGGCACGTGGAGCAGGTGGACACCGTCGTCCCGGATTGCCTGAGTGACGATGTATCGCCCACCGGGGTCAGCCGCCACCGAGCTCCCTTCAGCGAGATGGCGACGCGGGCCGCCCGCCATCGGCATAGACCAGATCGCGCCTGAATCGGCAAAGAAAACCGTAGTGCCGTCCGGCGATCCGGCGAAGGGGGAATAGTTGAATCCGGGAAGCCGAGCGACGACCTGACCATTGGTGTTGTACGCAGCCACCAGGGTCGTGACAGAGGAGTCGGTCACCTGCATGATGACCCGGTCGCGGCCCAGCGACGCCACCGGAAAGTAGGTATGTCCGCGAGTGGAAACGAACGGGGTGGGACTCTGGTTGTCGGCGAAGATGGCGATGCTCGACCCGCCATTCGAGCGCTGCTGCACGAGGAGTCGACCATCGGGCAGAGGGAAGGCGCTGGGAAAGTACGTCTGTGGCACCGGCGTGCGCTGCAGCCGGCCCGACGCCGGGTCGTAACGGATCAGCTCCGTGGGACGCAACTGTTGTTCGAGGAAGATGCTTCCGTCTGGCCCGACGGAGATCGCCGGCGCGAACGCCGTGGTGCTGACCAGATTGGTGGTCCGATCGGAGCCGTCCCGTGGCACGGAGACCACCCGGAACTCGTCCCCTACCGCCTCCACTACCAGTGCTGAGTGCCCGTCCGGCGTCACTGCGACCGCCAAATGCCCGTCATGCCCTACCTTGGACGAGAGGATCCGCGTCTTTCCGGTAGCGAGATCGAGGGCGAGGAGCGTATCGGTTGCAGAAAAGGGGCCGGTGGCGCCCATGAACGCCAACTCTTTCCCGTCGGGAAAGACATCGCCGATACGCCCGCCCGTCTGCCGGTACGCGAAGGCGGCGAAACTGTCCACCTTGCCGGTCTCGGGCCAGTAGCGGATGAGGCGTGCCCGTCCGATACCGCCGACGATGAAGCGCCAGGCCAGGACGGACCCGTCGGCCATAGGCACCGGACTGGCGGCATCGGGCATGACGAGGCGATCGTCGCTGCCGAGCGGAGAGACACTGTAGACGCCTCGGGGGACCTCGGAGAAGCGCTCGTAGTAGATGCGGTTGCCATCGGGCGTCCAGGCGAGGCCCTGCGCGATCCCTCGCGACGTGTCGTGGGTCAATGTTTTCCAATCACCGGACGCAGGGTTCAGGACGGCAACCTGGCTCTGGCTCCCCTCCATTGCCGTGAACGCCACCGTCTTGCCGTCAGGTGAGACTTGGGGGGTCATCGCGATGCGCGGCCCTCCCACGCGCTGGCCGACATAGGTGGGTGCCGGCTCGAGACGGTGACCGGTTCCGCTGCGGGGCACCGCGTAGCCGACGAGGACGCCGAGCGCGCCGGCCCCGGCCGCCAGGAGCCAGGGTGTGAACCGCCGCCGCCGAGCGGCTGCCGGCAGCGTCACCGTCCTGGCCAGACCTGGCGTCGCCAGCGCCTCGGCGAACTGCTTCGCCGTCTCGAACCGATCGGCCGGGAGCTTGGCGAGCGCCGTCAGCACCGCGGCCTCGACGTGCGGGGGCACCGTCTTGCGGTGAATCGTCAGCGGCCGCGGCTCGTCGGTCATCACCTTGGCGACGATCGCCTGGGCGGTTGGGCCCGTGAACGGCGGCTCACCGGACAGCATCTCGTACGCCACGGCCCCGAGCGCGTACACGTCCGAGCGCGCCGTGATCTCGCGCTCGCCCATCGCCTGCTCGGGGCTCATGTAATGCGGGGTGCCCAGGCTCATTCCGGTCTCGGTCATCCGGGTGCCGCCCGCGGAGGTGAGGGCCAGGGCGATGCCGAAATCGGCTACCAGCGCCTGCCCGTCGTGCAGCAGAATGTTCTCGGGTTTGATGTCCCGGTGGATGACCCCGTGCCGGTGGGCGTAGTCGAGCGCGGAGGCGACCTCAGTGGCGATGCGCACGGCATCGGCGACGGGGAGCTGCTTCTCGCGGACGAGCCGGTCGCGGAGCGATTCACCTTCGACGAACGGCATCACGTAGTACGCCGTGCCCTGGACCTCGCCCGAGTCGATCAGCCCGAGGATGTGGGGATGCTGAAGCGCGGCAATCGTCCGGATCTCCCGCACGAACCGCTCGGCGCCGATCACGGCCGCCAGCTCCGGCCGGAGCACCTTGATGGCGACCTTGCGCTCGTGGCGGAGGTCGTGGGCCAGGTAGACCGTCGCCATCCCGCCCTGGCCGAGCTCCCGCTCGACGCGATAGCGATCGGCGAGCGCGCTGCCCAAATGGCCCGGCACCTGGCCCTGAGTCATCGAGCGGGTACCTCCGGATCGAAGTCGGTCGCGACGTACACATCCGAGTCGGTCCTGGAATACATGCACGCCACTCGCCGCCCGTCCGCCGAGACGTCGGCCTGTCCGCAGCCGTCCGGCAGAGGGATCACCAGCTCGGGCTCTCCCGTCGGGCCGCGCGCACGCCAGAGCTCGGTTCGCACAGATCCATGATCCCCGGTGATGGCGCGATGGTTGACGTAGTAGATCCACCCATCGGCCGCCCACGCGACCGGATGGTTCTCGCCGAACGGCGTGCGGGCGCGGGTCCAGCCGCTCCCATCGGCCCCGCCGATCCAGACCTCACCCCAATCCGTCATGCGCCGAAGAGTGCTGACCGCCACCCGCCTTCCATCCGGCGCCGGCACGGCCTCGGCGTAGCTGCTGCCGATCGAATCCGGCACCGTGACGGAGGCTTCTCTCCCTTGGGTGACGTCCACCAGGGCGACATGGCGAAAGTCGGTGGTCGGATAGGCGAGGTGCCGACCGTCGGCCGACCAGCGCGGACGAACGGGGACGCCGAGCGCCGAGACGAAGGTGGAGACCGGGGCGGAGCCGAAGCGAGCCCTGGTGTCCCCGTGGAGATCGCTGACGAACACCGTGCGCACGCCGGCGGAGTCCGTCCGCACGTAGGCGAGACGCGCGCCGTCGGGAGAGAACGCGGGGGCTCCTTCCCTGGTCGAGGAGGCGGCGAGTGGCTGCGGAGAGCCGCCGTCGACATCGACGGCGTAGAGGTTCTCGTCGCCCCCGCGGATCTGGCCGAATGCGACCGTGCGACCGTCGGGCGCGATCGCGACACTGCTCACCGGTGCGGTCCCACTCGTCAACGTGCGGTCGCTGGCCACGCGTGCCGGCCGTCCCTCCAACGTCAAGACTCGCGCCTGCACACTGGTCGCGCCGACGACGTAGACCAGACGCCCGGCGGCCAGATCGAAGTGCAGCAGTCCGGGCAGTGAGGCCGCGAGGACCGGCTTCGCTCCCGGCTTACCTGTGCGAGCATCCACGGGCACGCGGAAGATGGCCTCCGCGCCGGGCGCCCCCCGGGCGAAGTAGAGCGCGTCGGAGCTGCCCGACCACCGCGCGTTGACGCCGGGGCCAAGCGGGATCGACGAGGAGTCCGAGACCATCAGGATCTCGCCCGGCTCCTCCACGGCGAACAGCCGCCGATTGGGCGCCATGTAGACCGAGGACACCCCTTCCCCGGCACCGGGCGGGAGCGGGACCACGCGGGTGGGATGGCCGGTGCGCCAGTCGATGACCTCGATGCGGGGGTGTTCCCGGGGGATGCGGACGATCGTGGTCGAGTCGGGTCCGATATCGAACGGCAGCTGGTCCTCGAGAATCTTGCGAGCCTGGCCCCCTCCGGCGGGAATCGCGTACGTCGCCAGGAGCTCCAGGCTGTCCCGCATCATCACGAAGACGATCGTGCGCCCGTCGGCGGTCCAGCGGGGCCAGGCCAGCGCTCGCGTCGGGGGAACCAGCACCACCGGCTCGCCACCCTCGAGCTGCTGGACGACCAGCGACCGGCCGCCGACTACGTAGGCGACCGAGTGCCCGTCGGGCGAGACGGCCGGGTACAAGGCCATGCCGGAATAGGTGAACTGGCGGGAAACCATGGGCCGGTGGACCGCGGCCGGGCGAAGCAGGAAGGCGGCAACCGAGATGAGCCCCAGCGTCGCCGCAGCGCCGAGCAATGCGGCCACTCGGCGGCTGGGCCCACGCGTCCGCGTCACGGTCTGGATCGTCGGCGTTCCGACCGGGGTCGCCGCCGTTGGCTGCAGCTGGCGTCCCATCTCCGCGGCGCTGGCGAAGCGCGCGGCGGGCACCCGCGCCAGAGCCTTCTCCACCACCGCCTCGACGGCGGGCGTGACGTCGGGCCGCACCACGTGCACTGGCGTCGCGGTGGTGCTGAAGCGCTTGGCGATGACCGCTTGGGCGTTGGGACCGGTGAAGGGCGGCTCACCGGCCAGCATCTCGTACAACACGCAGCCCAGGGAGTAGACGTCGGTGCGGGCGTCGGGCGAGGACTCGCCGGTGGCCTGCTCGGGGCTCATGTAGGCCGGCGTGCCGACCGCCATCCCGGTCTGGGTCAGCGATTCGCCCGCTGCCAGCGCCCGGGCCACGCCGAAGTCGGCTACCAGCGTGCTGCCGTCCCTCGTCAGCAGGAGATTTTCCGGCTTGATGTCGCGATGGATCACGCCATGCTCGTGGGCGTACTGCAGGGCCAGCGCGGTCTCGCGGGCGATGCGGAGGGACTCGTCGAGGGAGAGCTGGCCTTCCCGCCGGATGCGGTCGCGCAGGGACTCGCCCTCGACGTAGGGCATGGTGAACCAGAGCTGGCCGGCGGCCTCGCCCGAGTCCAGGACGGTGAGAATGTGGGGGTGCTGGAGCCGGGCGGCGAAGCGGATCTCGCGCTGGAACCGGTCCGGACCCACGGCCTGGGCCAGCTCGGGGTTGAGCAGCTTGAGCGCGACGGGGCGGTCATGCTTGAGATCGTGGGCGAGATACACGGTGGCCATCCCGCCCCGGCCCAGCTCGCGGTCGATGTGGTACCGGTCTGCCAATGCGGCTCGAAGAAGGTCAAACGGCGCGGTCATCATGCCCGCGCCTGGAGGCGCGCCGTGCCCGGACCGCCGGACAGGCGATCGAAGCGGTGCGCCGAACCCAGAGCCGACTTCACCTGGCCGGGCAGGTCCATGGTCCAGCCTGAGGCCGGAGGAGAATTGTTCGCGGGTACGGAGGAAAGCTAACGCCGGGCAGGGGGGCCGCTACTGGCCCCCTATCGCCCGGCCCCGGCTCGTGTCCGCCGGCAGCAGCGTCACCCGGACATACCGCTGCAGATCGAGATACCGCTCGGCCGCCTCGCGGAGCCGCTCCGGCGTAAGCGGGGTGAGCCACCGTGCCAGATCGAGCCGGGTGCTCAGGTCCTCGCCGGCGGCGTCGGCCGAGGCGAGCAGCGAGGCCCACTCCCCGTTGTCGCGCAGCGCCGTCTCCTGCCGGCGCGCCACCGCCTCGCGCCAGTTGGCCACCTCCTCCGCCGTTGGACCGTGCGCGCGTAGGGCTTCGACCTGGGCGAGGAGCGTATCGGTGAGCTCGTGGGCGCGGGCCGGGTCGGAGCTGAACGAGATCCGGACCGAGTACTCCGGCCTCGGCACCCGGTCGAGCGCGGCCGCGACGCCCACGCCGTAGGTGCCGCCGAGGTCCTCCCGGAGGGATTCGCGGAGCCTGACCTCGAGCACCTGCGCCAGCCCCTGAATGGCCCACCGCTCGACCGGCTGCCAGGGGAGTGAGCCCGAGAACACGATCGCGGTCTGGCTCTGCGGAGCGATCCCCTGGCGGACCTCGCGCTCGACCACCTGGTCGGGCGGATGGATGCCGGGGTCCCGGGGCTTGTCCGTCCGAGGCACCGCGGGCAGGCTGCCGAGGTAACGCCGCACCAGCGGCCGCAGACTGTCCAGGTTGAAGCTCCCGACCAGCACGAAGGTGAAATCGCCGGCGTCGGCAAAGCGCTGCCGGTAGGCCGCGTACACCTCGGCAAGCGTCACCGAGTCGATGCGAGCCGGCGTGATCGGCTCGCTCCACGGATGATGCTGGGCCAGGGTGACGGCGAGGGTGTCCTGGAAGGCGGCGGCCGGACTCGCCGCGCGGCGGCGCAGCTGCTCCCGGACGTTGCCCTGCATGACGTCGAACGCGGCCGAGTCCGCCCGCGACCCCGTGAACAGCAGGTACACCAGCTGCAAGAGCGTCGGCAGATCGCGATGCGACGCGCTGCCGCTGATTCCCTCTTCGTAGGGTCCGATGTATGGCCCTGCCGACACCAGCCTGCCGGCCAGCTTCTTCTGCAGGTCGATCGCGTTGAACGCGCCGAGCCCACCGGTCCGGACGGCGACGCCGGCCAGCGCCGCCGCGGTCCGGAGGCTGTCGGGCAGCCGCGAGATGCCGCCCGGGCTGTACGCCGAGAGGACGATCTCGTCGGCCTTGAAGTCGGTGGGCTTGAGGATCACCCGGACCCCGTTGGCCAGGGTCCACCGGATGACGCCATACGTCGAGTCCACGACCTCGCGCACGATGGCGGCCTCGGGCAGGCTGTCGGCGACGAGCGGAACATCGGCGAGAGTCTCGGTGTACGCCTCCACCGGGGCTGTCCGAGCCACGGCGGCCGTCGCGAGCAGCTGCGCACGTGTGGGCAGGGCCGGCTTCGCGGCCGCCGGGGCGGTCAGGGTGATGACGCGATCGCGGAGCGTTCCCCACCGATGCGCCGCGCTGTCCACCTCCGATAGCGCGATGCCGGGCAGCAGCCGCAGCACCAGGGCGCGCTCCGCGGCGATGCCCGGCATCGGGTCGCCGTTCAGGAAATTGGCGACGCACGCCTCCGCCAGGTCGCTCGATTCCTGGTGCTCGCGCTCGGCATAGAGGTTCTCCGCGTTCTGGACCAGCTCGGCCTTGGCCCGCTCGAACTCGCTCGGCAGGAAGCCGTGGCGCTCCACCCGCTCGACTTCGGTGAGAACGGTGGAGAACCCGCGTAGCACCAGGCTGTCGCGCACCGCGGCCCGCATGGTGAACACCTCGGCCGGCCGGACCGGACTGTTCATGCCGACGCCTGCACCGAGAAAGGGCGGGTTCGGCCGCTCGGCGAGCTCGCCAAGACGCCCGTTGAGCATTCGACCGTAGAGCGAGGCCACCAGGTCCTCGCGATAGCCGGCGACGGTGGTGTCGTGGCGCGCCGGCCGGAAAACCTCGAGGCCCACCACGGTGCCCGTCGCCTCCGGATCGGTCGCCACGGCCACTGCCGGCTTGTCCCGCGAGGGCCAGCGGATGGCCGGTCGCGGCCTCGGATGCCTCGCGGCAGGGATCTCCCCGAGCCGGTCACGGATGAGCTGCTCGACCCGACCGCGGTCGAAATCGCCCACCGCGACGACCGCCATCAGGTCGGGGCGGTACCAGTCCCGATAGAACCGCGTCAGCGCCGCGGTCGAGAAGTGCTGCAGCGACTCCAGCGTGCCGATCGGCAGCCGGTCGGCGTAGCGCGAGCCGCGGACGCTGACGGGAAAAGTGCGGTCGTTCAGTCGCCCGTCGGCGCCGCGCCCCAGCCGCCACTCCTCGATCACGACGCCGCGCTCCTTGCGGATCTCGGTCGTGTCGAAGGTGACCGCGTGGGCCCAGTCTTCCAGGACCTGCACACCCTGCTCCAGCATGCCGGCCGAATCGGTGGGCACGGTGAGCCGGTACGCGGTGTGATCGAAGGTGGTCTCGGCATTGAGGTCGGCGCCGAAGGTCATGCCGATGCGCTCGATGTACTGCACCAGCGCCTGCTTGGGAAAATGCGCCGTGCCGTTGAAGGCCATGTGCTCGACCATATGGGCCAGCCCGCGCTGGTCCGGGTCTTCGAGCACCGAGCCCGCATTGACGATCAGCCGCAACTCGGCCCGGTGCGCGGGCTGATGGTTCTCGCGGATGTAGTAGCGGAGGCCGTTGGGCAGCCGGCCGATGGTGACGGCGGAATCGAGCGGCATCGGCTCCTGCGCGTGGACCGTGGAGGCGCCGGTGAGCAGCAACAATGCGATGGGAAGACGACGCATATCAGACATGAAACCGTGTCGAGCCTCAGGGTTGAGAGCGGAGTCGCCGCGAGAGCCACTCCAGCAGCACCGCCGCGGCAATGGCCGCGAAGGTCCATGCGGTGCGGGGGTCCCCGGGCGGTGCGGGGTTCGGCGCCTGCGAAACGGCCGGACCCAGATGATCCACCAGCGTCGCGACCGGCGCCGGGTCGAAGGCGGGAACGTCCAACGAGTGGACCGGAGTCCGCGCCACCCCTGCTACCAGACGAGCCAACCAGGCGCGGTGTTCCTCCGGGCCGGAGTCCGGCCCTCCCATCCGCCAGCGCCAGAACTCCTCCTGCCCGGTGAGCACCACCCGGCCCACGCCTTCGCGTCGGGCCGAGGTGACCACATGGCCGCCGCGGCGCTCCAGAACCACCGCGTCCGCCGGCAGCCCCACCAGAGGCCGGATCGGGAGCGCTTCGCGGCGCGTCGGCCCTTTCGACTGGGTCTCGCCCTGCACGATGGCATCGCCGCGGCCCGGGGCGAGAGTCCGAAGTCCCGGCGCATCGGCCGCGGCCGCCGTAAGCACGAGCCCGCCGCCGCTCCGGACGAAGCGGGCCAGGCGCGGGGCCTCACGGGCCGCCGTAGTGTCCAGTGCCAGCACCGCGGAGTAGCGCGCCGTGTCGATGGCGGAGAGCTTGGGCAAGGGCGGCGGCGCGGCCGGCGCCGGCCCCGCCGACACTGCCCCTTGTATGGGCAGCCGCCCCGCCGGCGGTGCGCCGGGGAGCATCGCCATCCCGGAAGCACCGCCAGGCATGGGCGAAGGTGCCTGCGCCGACGGCTGCGACGGTGCGCGGCTCATGGCCACGAGCGCGCCCTGGGCCACGTCGGCCCCGGGCGCCACGACCAGGTGGGCATCCACGGTCCAGCCCCGCTCCTCCAGCGCTGCTACCGCGAACTTGGATTCCCATCCGGCGCTCCCGAGCACCAGGACGCGCCTGAGCGTCAGCGAGTCGCGCGCGGCACCCCGCGCGCGCACCGGCCCCGCGGCCGCCGTGACCGGCTGCACCGAGCGCGCGAGGCTGAGTCGCATGACCGGCGCCGCCTGCCGCGTGGTATCGACGCGTCCGGCGGTGTCACCCACGCCCACCAGCACACCCCGCGGCGCCGCCACCAGCGCGTCGAGGCCGCCTGCCGGATCGGCAACGGGAAGGACGCCCAGCGCGGTGGGGAGGAGGCCGGGTCCGGTCCAGGTCATGGCGGTGCCCGCCCCCGGCAGCGCGGCCAGCCAGTCGCGCTCGACTTCGGTAGGCGGGTAATCGAAAGCCGCATGGACCCTGGCCGGGGCCGTGAGGGTGGTCCAGCGCACCAACGCGGCGCGAAGGTCGGCGGAGCGCGCGACCTCCCCCGTGCCCGCGGCCGGACGGAGCGCCGTCAGCAGGCGCCCCGCCAGGAGCGCCACGGCAATCGCGCGCAGCACCCACTCGGCCGCCTCGCGGGCCCGCTGCACGGGCGGCTCGCTACCGGGTAAGGGCATAGACGATGAGATTCACGCCGAACTTGGTCACGTCCTCGCTGGCGAACCGCTTGCGGTCGGCGTGGAAGTCCCACTCGGAGCTGTAGTCCTTGCTGCTGTAGAGCAGGCCGATGCGGCCGTGCACCAGGATGGCGTCGAGATACGGGTGCAGCAGGTCGTCGCCCCAGCCGTTGGTCTCCTGCATCGTGTTGGGCGGCCCGTCCTCGAAGCGGAAGAAGCAGCGGTAGAGGTCGTGGGTCTTCGGGAGCCTGGTCATCTTCCCGAAGGCACGCTCGATCTCTTCGTGGGCGGTGCGGTGAAAGACCCCGTTGATGTCGTGGTTGTGGTCGTCGATCACGAGGAACCCGCCCCGCTCCACGTATCGCTTCACGTTCCGGCGCTCGGCGTCGGTGAAGCGTACCGCGAGATGGCCGGTGAGCCAGACGAACGGATAGTCGAGCAGCGCGTCGTCATCCAGCCGGACGCTGACCCCGGCCGGCGCCACCTCGATCGTGGTGTACCGGGCCACCGAATCGATCAGGTTCTCCGGCAGCGACGGCGCGCTCTCCCAGTCGCCGGAGGCGTATTCGCCGGTGGCGAAGACGAACCGGCTCACGGCGCGACTCCCAGCCACTCCGGTGGCCCCGCCAGCGGCCCCGGTGCCTCCGCGAGCAGGCGGCGCACCGGCGCCAGCGTCGCCTCGAGCGCGGCGCCCGCACGGAGGTGGTCGATCGCCGTCCCGAGCGCGGTGGCCAAATCGGGCCGCATCGTGAGCGCCGCGACGCGGACGAACACCAGCGAATCGCGCGCAGCCTCCGGCGCGAATGCGTAGACCCGCGCGGCCCGCTCCACCCGCTCGGCCAGCCGCCGGGCCGGGTCGTCCAGCCGCTCGCGCGCGGTGCGCGCCACGGGATCGGCCTCGGGCTTCCCCTGGAGACGGACCCGCTCGACGTCCACCAGCACCGGCGGCGTCCGTCCGCGGAGATAGTAGCGGTGGGCGTTCCGCACCTGATCCAGAATGGCGAGCGCCCGGCGCATGTGGGGACGTGCGCTGTCCGGGGCCGAGATCGCGAGCTCGATCCGCGCCGCCTGCATCTCGTCCGCGGCGGTGCGGAGGAGCTTGCTCACTTCCGTGGGCTCGGTGCCGCCGACGCCATCGTCCTCCAGCAGCGCCACCACCGCCACGACCCGCAGCCGGATGCTCTCCTGCACGTTGCTGTAGGCCATCGAGCGATCGGCCACGGCGGAACGGGTCAGCCGCGGGCGCTCGCGCAGCAGCGTGTCGGTGCGCAGGTTGAGCAGCCGTTGGCTCACCAGCATCGAGTCGAGCTGATCGGGCGGCGCCGGAGCCACCGCCACGGAGTCGCGCGGCTCGGCGAGGCGGATGGTGCGGGTCTCGGAGACGCCGCGTCCGGGACCGCTCACGTCGTTGGCGTCGAGCACGACCGCGCGGATGTTGACCACGCTGCCCGGCGTCAGCTCCAGGTGGTCCAGCGCCAGCGAAGCGCGCAGCACGCCCCGTCGTCCGGGTCCGAGCGCGACTCGAGGGCTGGTGCGGGTGACGGTGGTGAAGTGCTCGCCGCTTCCGGTGGAGATGAGATACTCGAACCAGCCGAGCGCGAGCCCGAGATCGTCGCTGGCGCGCGCTTCGAGCGCGAGCGGCGCGGAGGGTGGAGTCTGGTAGGTCGTGTCGTGCGCCGGGCGCTCGAGCACGACCTCGGGAACGGAGTCGGGGTGCGGCGCGATTACGACGAGCCGGCGATAGCCCCGATCGCGCAGGGTCAGCACGCCCGGGGCCGCGGGCATGCGGAATTGGGTGCGCCATCCCCCGCCGGCCGAGTCGCCGACGACGAGCGTGTCACCCGGCAGGTCGGCCGTGACGCCCGCGGACGCGCCGTGCCCGCCCAGGGTGACGGTGCTGCCGACCAGCCCTTCGAGACTGTTCGGCTCCTCGAGTTCCGCCGCCTTCAGCCGGGCGTACCCGGGCGGAGCCACCCGCGCGGCGAGCGGCACCAGCCGGTTGGGAGCGTCGGCGGCGGGTCCTCCCGCGCGGCCGGCACCGGGTGCGGCGACGAGAGCGATCCGTGGCAGCGCCAGCCAGAGCGCGGCGCCGAGCAGCACGCCCAGTAGCGCACGGAACACCAGCCGCCGCGCGGCCATTCCCGCCTCGTGCTCGATAGCGGCCCTCGAGGCCGCCTCGGCGAGCGCGGGGGGAACACCGGCCGTGACCACCCCCGGGTCCACCGCGGTGACCAGCGCGTACTGCAGCGCCGGCTCGCGCTCCTCGAGCCAGAGCGCCACCGTTTCCAGCGAGCGGACGCCGCGCCACCGCCACAGCAGTCCGCCGAGCGTGATCAGGGCCAGCGCGAGGGCCACCGGGGCCAGCAGCCGCCCGACCGCCCATGAAGGCGCGAGCTGCTGGAGCGCCGCGCCGACTGCTCCGGCGAGCATCGCCAAGGCAGCGGCCCACGCGAGCGCCGCGATCAGCACCGCCGCGGCGAGCAGGCGCCGGACACGGTGAAGGCGTTCGAGGGCCGTCATCGCCCTGGGGCGCGGGGGCGCGAGGGCGCGCGGTGCTGCGGCAAAGCCCGGCGGCGCACGCGGAGCTCCACGAGGGCGAGGAGCAGCGCGGCGGCCAGGAGCCAGGGGACGAGCGGGGTTGAGACGATCTCCGGAACCGGAAGCGAGGCGCGGCTGGCCAGAGCCCCGCGTCCGGCCAGCGCGGCGAGATCGCGCACGCCGCCCGGATGCGTGCCGGCCGCGCCACACGGCGCGGCCAGCGCCGACAGCAGCCGTCCGAAATCCGAGCGCAGCACGAGGTCGCCGCGGGAGGGGACCGGGATCAGGATGTCGCGGGTGCAGCCGGCGCCGAGTCGGGTCTCGAGGGCGGCGGGCTCGCCGTCGATCCAGCGCGCCACGATCCGGGCGCCGGCGCGGGGACCGGCCTGCCAGCGCCGCTCGAAGGGATAGACCACGGCGACATCGCCGGCTACGACGCCGCCGGCGGTATCGACAGGCGCGCGCGCGTGCCAGTCCGATGCGGGCGGGTTGCCTTCGAGCTGCAGCGGCCAGTTGACCAACACGCCACCGGCGCGCGCCCAGGCGCTGTCCGTGGCACGCGGCGCGGCGCGGACGAGTCGCACCAAGGAATCGCTGCCTGCCAGCCC
>DATEIR010000132.1:0-8576 GCA_035278885.1 Gemmatimonadales bacterium
GCCCTCGGTCGCGGCCGGCGGGGCTGAGGGGCCGGCAACGGTCACAGGAAGCGCCGATACCGGCGGGCGGGGCTGCCCCGAAAACCCTGCGTGCCCCGCCAGATTCCGCAGCATCCCGGGCCCGATGCCGGGGACCGAATCGAGCGCCTGAAGGCCCCCGAAGGGGCCGTGCGCCTCCCTCCAGGCCACGATTTTCCGGGCAAGGGACGGCCCGACGCCGGGGAGGCGGCCCAGCTCCTGGGCGCTGGCCCGGTCGAGATCCACCCGCTCCCCGGCCTCGAGAGGGCGGGCAAGCTGCACGGCGCTGTCGCGGTGCGCCATGGGGGACCCCGGCCGGGAATCGGCAAGGATCTGCACGCCGCCCGGCGCCTCCCCCGGCCGAAGCAGGAGGTACCGGACCCCCTGTCCCCCCACCGCCAGGAGCAGCAGCATGAGGACGGCCCGGTGCTCCGAAGGCATGCGAGAAGATGGGGGGAGGGGCGGACAGGCAGGCAGCGGAACGACGCAGGCGGGACCGAAAAGCGGACGAGGCGGACCGGCGGACCGGGCCAGGGTCCACCTCGCGCGCCTGGGCCGCCCTATCCGCCCGTTCGTATCAGCGCCATCGCGACGTCCCCCACCACGCCCAGGCTCCCCGCGCTGATCTTGTCGATCGTATCCTCGCCCGTGTGCCAGTAGGGGTACTCGAAGTCCACCACGTCCACGGCGCGGATGCCGGCCTTCTGGAGCTCCGTGTGGTCGTCGGTGAGCGGGGTACCCTGCCCTTCCACGAACACGCTGTCGTGGCCCACCAGCTTTGCGGTCTGCCAGATCATCGTCATGATCTCGGGTGCCGCGATCACCGAGTTGCCCTCGGGGGCAATCCGGAGGTCGCGGTCGCCCACCATGTCGAAGAGCACGGCGTAGTCGGGCTTGGCGCCGGGTGCCTGGTGAGTACCGTAGTAGCGGCTTCCGATCAGGACGTCGTTCGGCTCGGTCTGGAAGTCGCCGTAGTCCTCGCCGTCGGCGAACAGCAGGTCCACGCCGATCGAGGGGGGCGTGCGCTTGAGCACGTCGGCCACGCCGAGGAGGACGGCGACTCCCGAGGCACCGTCGTTGGCGCCGGGCACGGGCACGTCGCGCTTCTTCGAGTTGGGCCCGTCGGAATAGGGGCGCGTGTCCCAGTGCGCGAGGAAGAGGATCCGCTTTGCCGCGGCCGGCCGGAAGCGGGCGATGAAGTTGGTGAGTGCCAGCGAGTCGCCCTTCGCGGTCACGTGGGTCCACTGCTGCACGATCAGCGTGTCGGCCCGGAGGCGGAGGAGGCTGTCGAGCCACGCCGCCTCGCGCCGATGGCCGTCGGTGTTGGGGACTCGGGGTCCGAAGGCCACCTGGGTGGTGGCGTACTGCAGGGCCCGGGCGCCGTCGAACTCCCTGGGCGGCGGCGCCGGCGCGTCGTGACAGGCGGCGAGCGCCGCGGCGGTGATGGCGGCCAGCTTGAGGGACATCCGGGTTCCCCGGTTAGCGGTAGTCGCCGGCGAACAGCGACAGCGAGAAGCTAATGAGAGCGTAGATGTTCTGCGTCTTCCGGTCCAGGTGCCGGGCATCGTTGATGGCGTAGCCCAGCTCGAGGCTGCCCGAAAGGGTCCGGACGATGTCGGTCCGGAGGCTGGCGCGCACCTCCTGGGTCCGCACATCCGAGAGGGCCTGGCATTCGGGATCGGCCTCCCGCTGGATGCAGCTCAGCGAGGTGCTGGTCTGCACCAGCAGCTGTGACTGGACCTGCTTGCGGGCCCGGCTCAGCGCGGCCGGCATCCGGAAGCTGTAATTGAGCTGGCTGTGGAAGGTGTTCTGGTCGCTCACGCGGTCGGAGCCGTTGTCGGTCTGGCTCTGGTGTGCCGTGGAGAGGCCCGCACCCATGGTGAGCCCGTTCCGGAAGTTGAGCTGCACATCGGGCGCGAGGGTGTTGGAGCTGAGGGCGCTCGTGATCGGCGGCTCGCCGGGAAATCCGGGCTGGGTCGCGGTGCCTTCACGGTGGCGGAAGGTGGTGGACAGCCCGATGAGGGTGATCGGCCCCGTGCGGAAGGTGCGGCTCCAGCGTACGCTGCCGACCGGCCATTCGCGCTGGTGGGTCTCGGTCTGGATCAGGCTGCCGCTGAGCACCTGGTAGTTGGTGGCGTCGGTGAGCGAGTACTGCAGTGTGAAGTTGATGCCGAGCGGCAGGTCGGCACCGGAGGCGATGGTGCGCGAGCGCTGGTTGGACGCGCTCCGCGCCTGGCTTCCCTCCTGGCTCAGGAACCGGTCGAGCCCGCCCAGCGCGAGCTGGTAGCCGAGCCCCGGATCGAAGGAGGCGAGGTCGAACGTCGAGGTCCGCACGGTGCGGGCGCTCAGGTCGAGCGGCCGGAACCTCACCAGTGCGCGCGCGGGGCCGCTGCTGTCGCCGAACGCCACTCGCGCCAGGCGCGCCAGGTCCACCGAGGCGCCCAGCTCGCGGGTCTGCGCGTTGTTGAGCGTCTGCGGAAGGATGAAGGCGCCGGCACTGTCATCGCCCAGGCGGACCAGGGGACGGCTCGTGAGGCTCCGCGACAGGATGAAGTTGCCGTTCATGAGATAGCGCGGCGCGAGCCAGGTGGAGAGCCGCGGCGTCAGCTGGAGCGAGCTCGAGAGGGACCGGTCACGCTCCACCCCGGCGTCGAGGCCGAGGAAGCTTCGCCGCGACAGTCCCGCGAGGCGGCCGAGCGGCGTCGAATCGGCGTAACGGCGGAGGTCACGGGTGCTCGCGAGATCGGCATTCATCGTCAGCATGCCGAGCGGCTGCCAGGTCAGGCCGCCGGAATTGCGCCAGAGCTGGGAGAGCGAGAGCGTCGGCGTGAGGAGCGAATCGGCGTCGCGCTCGACCGGGACGAGGTAGTTGGTGGTCCCGCCGCGATCGTACGTCAGGCCGCTGCTGGCGCGCACGTTGGTGGGCACGAGACTGATCATCGGGTTCCGAAGCGCGCGCCCGATCTCGCTTTCGCGGAGCGACTTGGGGAAGCCACCCACGAGGCCGCCGAGCCGGAGGCGCGGGCCGCGGCGCTGGAGCTGGAGATTGTAGCTCGCGAGCCAGGTCGAGTTGGACGCCTTCGCTTCGGACAGCTCGCTCCGGGCGCGGCCGCGGGTGATGGCGCCCGCGATCGTCAGCGGATCCAGGAATCCCTTGGCGAGCCAGGACGTGCCGCGCCGGCTCCGGCGAATCTGGATCGAGTAGGTGGCCGACCAACTCTCCGGCCGCCGGAGCCCCAGGAGGTCGGCACCGCGGAGATCGGTCCCGGTGAGGAGCTGGGGATCGATGTGGCTCCGCGTGTAGTTGACCGTGGCCGGGATGGCGAAGCCCAGGCCGGCGGGCAGGAAGCGGTCGAGACGCACGTTGCTGCTGAGCGCCATGGTGTTGTCGGTGCGGTAGGTCGGGGTCTCGCCGATCTGGCGGAACTGCCCATCCCGGCGGATGTAGCTCATGGCGACGTCGCCCACGTCGGACGCGGTGAGGTGGCCGTCGATCGCCATCGCGGTGCCGGTGCGCGACACGGGGGCTGTGAGCCGGATGTCGTCAATCCAGAGCTCCGCCTCCGGCAGGACGCTCGCACCGGCCACGCGATAGATTCCGCCAGCCACCTCCTGCACCGCGGCGAGGTTGGGCGGATTGATCCCGGGATCCGCCACCTGCACCACGTATCCCCCTTCGCAGGCGACATACGCCTTCACCTCGGCGCTCCCGCACTCGGCGGCGCCGGAGGCCGGCTCGCCCCGAAGCCAGCGGCCCTCGATGTCGGCGCGGAGCCGACGCCAGGTATCGAGGCTAACCACCATCTCGGGCTCCCACGAGGTGGAGTGCGCGGGCGCGTGGTAGAGGTAGAAGTTGTTGACGTCGCTGCCGAGCTTGATGAACGCCTCGAGCTCGCCGCTCTCCCAGCCCGCGCCGCGCCCGCGCATCCAGACGCGGATCTCGTTGTAGTTGAGGAGCGTCTGCGGGCCGGCGGGGAAGCGGAGGTACGCCTCTGCGCGCTGGCCCACGCGCAGGTCCCGCGCGACGACGCGGAGGGACTTCTCGTTGATCTGGGTGCCGAACCCCTCCTGCCCCACGTCGCGACGCGAGGTAGCACCGAAGACGCCGGGCGGCGAGGTGTACCCCAGGTCGCCCTGGTTCTCGGTGGAGATGATCGACGCGATCACCTCCCCGTTGCCGTCGCCGAGGGAGCCGCCCAGCCCGGCGATCGGCGTGTCGGTGCGGCGCACCCAGGGCGCCCCGACGAAGCGCATGCGGGCAAAGGCGAAGCGGCCGGTTACGTCGGGGACGCCCTGGTCGGCGGGTGCCACGACGGTGATGCGGAGCTGCTTCACGAGCCGGATGTTCGGGGTGCCGATCGCGAGCGCGTTGGCGACGGCGAGCGGCACGCGATAGAGCGACCAGCCCGCCTCCCGGCCGCTCGGGCCGATCGTCTTGATGCCGCGATTCGGCACGCGGAACGAATCCGAGACGAGCGGCACGACGTAGCGGTAGACGTTGTCGTTGGGGCCGACGGCGTTGAGCTGGAGATCGCCGTCGAGGTCCTCGGTGTCGAGGAAGCCGTTGCCGTTGGTGCAGCGCGCGCCCAGGTCGCCCCAGGGAAAGACCTGGACCGTCGAGGCCAGCTGGCGCGAGCAGAGCGCGGGGAACGGCACCACCTCGCCGTTCACGATGAGCGAATCGGGCCGGTCCTGCAGGATGCCCACGTCATCGGTCTCGGCGTTGAAGATGCCGGTCGGGGACCGCTCCGTATCGAGCCGGCCGAGGCCGACGTACTGCCGCCCGGCGTAGAGGCTGTCGGTGCCGTTCACCGTGAGGGACTCGGGCGCGATCGCGACGGCGTCCTCGTTGACGGTGCCGAGGTCGAAGATCAGCTTGATCCCCGCCGAATCCGCCGAGTGCTGGTCGGACTGATAGACCCAGAACTCGAGGTACTCCGACTTGGAGAGATCGAGGCCGGTGGTGCTGAGCGCGGTCACCATCGAGCGCCAGCGCGGCCGGTTGAGCCGCTCCGGCTGGTGCCAGCGGGACTGGTTCAGGTTGTTGACGATGCCGCCGGCGGTGTCGGCGTGCAGCGTGACCCAGAGCGGGGTCTCGAGCTGGGTGCCGGTGCCCGCGAACTGGAAGGTCGTGTCGATGTCCTGCGGACGGATCTCGACCGCGCGGCCGTCGGGGCCCGCCACCAGGTTCTGCCACACGAGCTGGACGGCGTCGCCGAGGTCGAACGTGGACCCGAAGATGTCCTCCACGCCGTCGGTGTGCTGCGGCTGGCTCCCGAACTCCCAGCTCTGCTCGCGGAGCGGCACCTGCGCGCTCACGTCGCTCTCGAACTCCTCGAGGTAGGCCGCGCCGGACCGGTTGGGGTCCGGCTTCGAGAAGGCGAGCTCGGCGTTGAGGTCGAGGAGGGACGGCGCGGTCGAGCGCTTGTTCGTCACCGCGTTGAGCGCGCTGGTGAGCCAGTTCGGCTTGAAGTGCAGCTCGGTGTTCACCCCCGCGATGAGGTTGGCCTTGGCCTCGAACCCCAGCTGCGGCCGGTTGTAGGCGGTGGCCTCGCGCTGGAGCATGCCGATGAAGTTCACCGCGCCCCGCTCGCCCAGCGAGTACCGGCTGGTGAAGCCGAGGATCGAGGTGGGCGCCACGGCAAAGGCGTCCTGCTGCTCGAACCGCGCGCTCACCACGGCCGAGCCGGCGCCGAAGAGGGCGTCGGGATTGAGGAAGGTGACGCGGCCGGTGGCGTAATCGATCGAGTAGTCCACGCCGCGCGTGAGCAGGCGCCCGCTCAGCGTCAGCTCCTCGCTGTTCTCGCGGATCTGCAGCGCATTCAGCACGAGGGTGGAGCGGTCGCCGCCGGCGGAGGCGTTGTAGTGCAGCTGCATCTGGAAGCGGGACGGCGGCCCCTGGCTCAGGAGCAGGTACTGCGGCGTCCGGTAGAGCGAGTCGGACCGTTCGGTCGCCGACAGCCCCGGCGTGTCGGAGAAGGGCCGGAGGGTCGGGAAGATGATGTACGACTCGCGGAGCGTCTGGGTCGCCGCCGGGTCCCGCGGGCGGGGGAAGAGGCGGTTGTCCCGGTCGAAGAGGGTCGGGTCGGTCGGAATCGAGAGTCCCAGCAGGGACAGGTAGGTAGGTGCCCCGGACGCCGGGCGCTGCGAGCGGTTGAGGGTGACGCCGACGGCGAGCGACGCCGGATCGAGGTCGCTGCCGGCCACGCGGTAGATCTGCCGCATCTCGTGCTGGAAGGTGCCCTGTGACGGATCCTGCGACGGCGCGGTGATGAGCTCCAGCGTGTCCACCGCGGCCGGGTTGTCCTGGGCGGGGAAGGTCCCGACCGTCGTGCCGGCGGCGGTCACGTAGCTCACCGCGAGATAGTCGTGCGGGTCGAGCTTCGACGCGAGGGCGAACCACGCGCCGGACTGATCGACGTAGTAGTCGGTGCCCTGCACGAGCAGCTGCCAGCGCGCGCCCTCGTTCGCTGCCTTCACGCCGACCACCTGCGTGGTGTCCGACGGATTGTCGTGATTCCGGGCAAAGGCGCCGAGGCCGGAGAGATTGGGATCCACCCCTCGCGTAGCGCCCGCGCGGTAGAGGTAGACCCGCACCTGGCTCGGCCGGAGGGTCGCGGGAATGGACGCGGGGTCGAGGTTCAGGATGTCGATCGCCGGATAGCCGGGCAGGCGCCGCGGATCCACCACCCAGAAGAACCGGCCGCTCTCGAAGTCGAGGTCGCGCACCTGGCGGTCCTGCGGCTGGCTCGTCTGGGTGCCGCCGATCGTGAACGTCCGGGTCGCGAGGGCGCTTCCCTTCTGGGTGGCGGCCAGCGCCTGGAACTGCATCGGGCCGACCTCGAAGGTCGCGTTGATGCCGAAGTTGTTGGACGGAATGGCGGCGGTGAGGAAGCGCGAGGGCGGCGGGCGGAAGGTGACGGTGCCGACCTCGACGCGCCGGAGCACCTCGTCCTGCAGCCCCTCGTAATAGACCTGGATGTTGTTGTTGGCCGTGAAATCGCGCTCGGAGTTGTAGTCCACGTTGACGTGGACCCGCTGGCCGATGAGGCCGCCGGCCCGGGCGTTGATATTGTTGTCGAGGTGGGGCGGCTTGATCCCGCTGCCCCGGCAGCCGGCGGTCGGATCGAGCAGCTGGGCGCCGGTGCAGCGCAGGTTCTTGATGCGCTCGGTCCGGATCTCCAGCGTGGCATTGCCATCGATGGAGAGATCGGCATACTTCTGCGAGAGTCCGAACGCCCCCCGCCGATCCGGCACCACCTCGTCCGGCCGCGCGACCAGCGGCATGCCGTAGATCACGGCCTGGCGCCGCTCCAGGTCGCGGGACACGCGGGCCGAATCCACCGCGCGGGCCACGGCGCTGTCGAAGCGGAGCGCGGCCGTCCCCTGCCGGAGGATGGCGGGAGTGCGGAGCGTGATGGGCGCGCGCGGGAAGCTCACCCGGAACCCGACGCCGTTCAGACTGTCCGCCTGGGCGGCCAGCAGGCGGGGCGTCGCGAGGGACACCGCCAGGCAGATCAGGGTGCCCCTGAGGCGTGCCGAGTAGGCCAAATCGGTCCGGGTTCGGGCGTGCGGGTGGCTGGTGCGAAGAGAGGGAAATATAATGGCCGTTCGACTGATCCGCAGATACATCCTCCGCCAGCTCACCGGCCCCTTCCTGTTCGCGCTGGCGGGGCTCACGGGCTTCATGCTCCTCAACCAGGTGGCGCGGCGGTTCGGCGCGCTGGTGGGCAAGGGGCTCGACTGGACCGTGATCGCGGAAGTCTTCGGCCTCAGCGTGCCCTTCATCGTGGCCATGACGCTGCCGATGGCGGTGCTGGTGGCGGTGCTCTACACCTTCAGCCACCTCGCGGCGGACAACGAGGTGACCGCGATGCGCGCCGGCGGGCTCAGCGTGCAGCAGATTCTGGCGCCGGTCGCGATCTGGGGCGTGCTGATGGCGGTCTTCAACTTCGGCTTCGTCGACCAGGTCCTGCCCCGAAGCAACGCGCGGCTCCGCGCGCTGCTGGTGGACATCGGCCGCAAGAAGCCGACCTTCGAGCTGCGCGAGCAGGTCATCAACGAGGTGCCGCCGTCGCAGTACTTCCTCCGCGCCGGCCGGATCGACCCGGGCAGCGGCCGTCTCCGCGACGTGGTCATCTATGACGTGAGCGATCCGCGCGGGCGCCGCATCATCTACGCCGACAGCGGCCTCATGGGCTATGCACCGGGACAGACCGACCTGAGCCTCGTGCTCTACGACGGCACGGTCCACGAGCTCAAGTCGGCGGACCCCGGAGAGTTCCGGCTGACCTACTTCCGGACCAACCACATCCGGGTGAAGGACGTCTTCGACCAGCTCGAGCGGAACAGCGCCAACGCGACCCGCGGCGACCGGGAGATGAGCACCTGCGAGATGCTGGGCCAGGTGAACAGCGCCGCCGAGCAGCGTGAGCAGGCGGAGATCACCGGGGCGCGACTCCTCGACCAGGACCTCCGCAACCTCCTCCGCCTTCCCGCGCCGGGCGTCGCGGCGCCGCCGGCGACGCGCCACCTGCCCCGCTACTGCGGCTGGCTCG
>DATEIR010000133.1:0-7392 GCA_035278885.1 Gemmatimonadales bacterium
CTGGTCGGAGCCGCGCTGGTGGCCGGCGCCGGGGCGGCGGCAGGCGGACCGGCGGTCCTCTTCCCGGTCGCGGCGCTGGTAGGTTTCCTGGGAATGGCCCTCGATTCCGCGCTGGGCGCGACGGCGCAGGGCCGCTTTCACTGCCCCGCCTGCGACCTGCCGAGCGAATGGCCGGTGCATCGGTGCGGCACCCGGACGCTTCATCGGGGAGGTCTCCCATGGCTCGACAACGATGGCGTCAATTTCACCGCGACCCTCGCCGCCACCGCGCTCGCCTGGGGCGCGTGGGCCTGGCGCTGTCCCTGCTCCTGATCGCGGTCGCGGTCGTGGTCCGCCACCGCCCGGCACCCGATGGCCCCGAGTATCTCCCCTTCGCCTGACGGCGCGGTCGACGTCCTGGTCGCGGGCGCCGGGCCGGCCGGCAGCGCCGTG
The DNA here is from genome assembly GCA_035278885.1 of Gemmatimonadales bacterium. Lineage (GTDB taxonomy): Bacteria > Gemmatimonadota > Gemmatimonadetes > Gemmatimonadales > GWC2-71-9 > CAVVWJ01. The sequence goes on from DATEIR010000133.1 coordinate 433, forward strand.
GCAGCGCTCCTCGCCCGCGCCGGCCATCGGGTGCGGCTGGTCGACCGCGCCGCCTTCCCCCGCGACAAGGCGTGCTCCGAGTACATGAGCCCCGAGGCGGTGCGCATCCTCGACCGGCTCGGCGTGGTCGAAGCGCTCGAGACAGCCGGCGCTGCGCCGCTCCGGGGCACCGTGGTGACCGCGGCCCGCGGGTCGCGACTCGACGGGCGATTCGACCTGGCCGGGCACCGGCCCTACCGTCCCACCGGGCTCTCGGTCGCCCGCCGGGTGCTCGATCACCGGCTCACCGTCGCCGCGCGAGAGGCAGGCGCGGAGATGGTGGAGCGCGCCACGGTCGAGGAGCTGCTTTACGATGGCGGCGCGGTGGCCGGTGCGGTGCTCCGCGGCCCCGGTGGACGGACGACGGTCCGGGCCCGCCTCACGATCGGAGCGGACGGGCTCCGCTCGGTGGTGGCGCGGCGGCTCGGGCCCCGGCGGCACCTGCCGCCGACCCGGGTGGCCTTCGTGGCTCACCTCGACGGGGTCCTGGAGACGGTCGAGTCGGCCGAGCTCTTCGTAGGCGCCGCGGGGTACGTGGGCCTCAACCCGATCGGCGGCGGGACCACGAACGTCGCGCTGGTGCTGCCGCGGGCGCGGGTGGCGGAGGCGCGCGGCCGGGCGGAAGGTTTCTTCCTCGAGACCGTGCGGAAGTTCGGGCCGGTCGCGCGCCGGATCGAGCGGGCGAGCGTGGTCCGTCCGGTCCTCGCGACCGGGCCTTTCTCCGCCTGGGCCGGGAGGGTCACCGCCGACGGCGCGGCGCTGGTGGGGGACGCCGCGGATTTCTTCGACCCCTTCACCGGCGAGGGGATCTACAGTGCGCTGCGAGGCGCCGAGCTGCTGGCCGAGGCCGCGAGCGCCGCGCTCGAGCGAGCGGGCATCGTGCGCCAGGCCGACCTCGCGCCCTATCGTCGCGCCCGCCGCCGGGCCTTTGCCGGCAAGTGGGCGGTCGAGCGCCTCATCGGCTACGGCATGCTCGTCCCCCGGCTGTTCGATCGCGCGGTGGCCCGGCTGGAGCGGCGGGGCCTGGCCCACACCCTCATCGGTGTCACCGGCGACTTCGTGCCCGCCCGCGCGGTGCTCAATCCCTCCTTCCTCGCCAGGATGCTCGTCTGAAAGCCGCCGAGGTCGATTCCGCGTTCTTCCGCCAGCTTCTGGGCCGCTTCGCGACGGGAGTCACCATCGTGACCGTGAGCGGGCCCGAGGGCCGCCCGCTGGGGATGACAGCCAGCAGCCTGGCGTCGGTCTCGCTGCAGCCGCCGCTGATCTCCCTCTGTATCGATCATCAGGCCGAGCTGCACGACACCATCCGCGCCGCCGAGATCTTCGTGGTCAACATCCTGGAAAGCGCCCAGGAGGCGCTGTCGCGCCGCTTCGCCGATCCCCACGAAGACCGCTTCGACGGCGTCGGCTATCACCGGAGTCCCGAAGGCTTGATCCTGCTGGACGGCGCGCTGGCTTACATCGAATGCGAGCGGTACGCCACCCATCCGGGCGGTGATCATACGATCGTGATCGGCCGGGTGATCGGCGGCGGGACCGGGGAAGGCCGCCCGCTGCTGTACTACCGCGGCGGGTACGCCGCGCTGGAATAACGTGGACCCTCTCGCCATCACCTCCCTCGGGACCGAGCTGCTCGACGATCCCCGCGCCGATCCCAAGGTCGTGGTCCGATCGCTGGAAGACATCGCGCGGGCCAATCGCTGGTTCGGCGGTGCATGGGCGGTGCGCCACGGACTCGCCCGAGTCCTCGAGGGCGTGCCCCGCTCGCGCCCGCTCACCCTGCTCGATCTCGGCACGGGGGCCGGAGACCTGCCCGGAGACGCCGTCCGATGGGCCGCCAGGCATGGGTGGCGTCTGGTCCCGGTGGGCCTGGAGCGCAGTCGCGTCGCCGCGGCCCTCGCCTGCGCGGCCGGATGTCCCTGCGCGGTGGCGGATGCGGGGGCCGCGCCGTTCGGAGACAAGGCGGTGGACCTCGTGCTGGTGAGTCAGGTGCTCCATCACCTGGCGCCGGCGTCGGCGGTGCGGCTGCTCCGCGATTGCGACCGCCTGGCCCGCATCGGCGTGGTCGTGGCCGACCTGCGCCGTGCGTGGCTCGCGGGTGCGCTGTTCGGCCTGGGCGGGCGGCTCCTCCGCTTCGACCCGGTCACCCTGGTGGATGGGGTGACCTCGATCCATCGCGGCTACGCGCCCGGGGAGCTCCATGCCCTGCTCGACCGGGCCGGTGTGCGCGCCCGGGTGGACCGCCGGCCGGGGTACCGGCTGGTCGCCACCTGGCGGACCGGGCAGCTCCCGGAGGGAGTCGGATGAGAACGGTAGACACCATCCGCATCGCCGCGCCGGTGGATCGGGTCTTCCAGGCGGCGGCGGCGGTGGAGCGCTGGCCTGAGCTGCTGCCGCACTACCGGTGGGTTCGGATGCTGGAGCGCCGGCCGGACGGGGGTGTGGTGGAGATGGCGGCGTGGCGACCGTTCGGCCCCGTGGGGTACCCCACGTGGTGGGTCTCGGAGATGCGGCTCGACCCGGCCGCGCCGGCGGTGTACTACCGGCACGTGCGGGGCATCACCACCGGGATGGACGTGGTCTGGCGACTCGAGCCCGATGTGCACGGTACGGCGGTTACCATCGTTCATGAATGGTCCGGGCCCGGCTGGCCTTTGGTGGGGGGCATCACCGCATCCCTGGTGATCGGCCCCGTCTTTGTGCACGGGATCGCGTCCCGGACGCTGGCCGGGATCAAGCGCGCGGTAGAGCGCGGGGAGCAGGCATGAGCGAGCGGCGGGTGGTGGTTACCGGGGTCGGGGCGGTCACCCCGATCGGGCTGGGCGTGAGCGGGCTGTGGGACGGGCTGCAGAGCCGCCGCTCCGCCGTTCGGGGCATCACCCGCTTCGATCCGGGGCCCTTCAAGAGCCGGATCGCGGGCGAGGTGGAGGGGTTCCATCCCAGCGATCACATCGAGGAGCGCCGCGCCCGGCGGCTCGACCGCTTCAGTCAGTTCAGCATCGCGGCCACCCGGATGGCCCTGACCGACGCCGATCTCGACCTCGGTCGGGAGGATCCCGATCGGATCGGCGCGATGATGGGGACGGCGCTCGGCGGCGTCGCCCATGGCGAGCGGAACTATCACGCCTTTCTGACCGAGGGCGCCCGGGCGGTGGACCCGGCGCTGGCGCTCACGGTCTTCGCCGGCGCGGCCAGCTGCAATATCGCGATCGAGTTCGGCTGCACCGGACCCAACAGCACCAACGGGATGAGCTGCGCGTCGGGCGCCATCGCCATCGGCGAGGCCTTTCGCGCGGTCGCGCGTGGGGAGGCCGACGTGATGATCGCCGGCGGCGCGGAGGCGCCGCTCGCCCCGCTCTGCTTCGGCGCCTTCGCCATCATCCGGGCGATGTCCACCCGCAACGACGATCCCGGGCACGCCAGCCGGCCGTTCGATGCCGGCCGCGACGGCTTCGTGATGGCGGAGGGCGCCGCCGTGCTGATTCTGGAGGAACGGAGTCGAGCGCTGGCCCGTGGGGCGCCGATCTACGCCGAGATCTGCGGTTATGGCCTGACCAACGATGCGTACCACATGACCGCGCCCCGGCCCGATGGCCGTCAGGCGGCCCGCTGCATGCGCAACGCTCTGGCCGAGGCTCACGTCCACCCTCGGGAGATCGGGTACATCAACGCCCACGGCTCGTCCACTCCGCTCAACGACCCGACCGAGACATCCTCTATCAAGCAGGTCTTCGGCGAGAACGCCCGGTCGCCCGCCTTCAGCGGCACCAAGGGGTACTACGGGCACGCCCTGGGTGCGAGCGGCGCTATCGAGGCGGCCATCTGCGCCCTGGCCAGCCGCCGGGGCTGGCTGCCGCCCACGGTGAACCTGGAGACCCCCGATCCCGCCTGCGACCTGGACCACGTGACGGGCGAGGGTCGGACCGGGCGTCCGGAGTACATCCTCAGCAATTCCTTCGGTTTCGGCGGGATCAATGCGGCGCTGGTTTTCCGGCGCGAAGGCTGAGCCCCTACCCCCTGCCCGCCTGCCCGTCTAGATTCGCCGCCGATTTCCCCCCACCACCACCGGAGAGACGCGCGATGTCTTCCCTGCTCCGCCGCTGCACCGCCGAGGCCATCGGCACCTTCGCCCTGGTGTTCATCGGCGCCGGGTCGATCATGAGCGGGTACTTCCCCAAGTCCGACTTCGGGGTCTTCGGCGTCGCGCTGGCCCACGGCCTCATCCTGGCCACCATGGTCACCGCGACGATGCGGATCTCGGGCGGCCATCTCAACCCGGCCATCACCCTCGGCCTGCTGGTCGCTCGGCGGACCAACGTCCAGACCGCCGTCGCCTACATCCTGACCCAGGTCGTCGCCGCGATCGCGGCCGCGGCGGTGCTCAAGGCGCTCTACCCCCCCGCCGTGCTCCGGGCGACGGCCCTCGGCACCCCGCACCTGGCCGCCTCGGTCAGCCTGACGCAGGGCATCGCCCTCGAGGCGATCATGGCCTTCTTCCTGGTCTCGGCCGTGTTCGGCACCTGCGTCCACCCCGAGGCCCCGCGGGTCGGCGGCTTCGCGATCGGCCTCACCCTCGCGGCCGACATCATGATGGGTGGAGGACTGACAGGCGCGGCGGTGAATCCGGCCCGGGCGTTCGGCCCGGCGCTCGTCGCCGGGGATCTGGTGGCGCAGGCGGTCTACTGGGTCGGGCCGCTGCTGGGCGGGGTGGCCGCCGGACTGCTGTGGGAGCACGTGCTGTTGCCGAAGCGGACGGCGGCGTAGGCCGGGGATCAGCGGACGTCGCTGCGCCGGAGGGAACGGCTGTTCACCACGAAGACACGAAGGCCACGAAGGCCGGGTTGCCATTCTGGGACCACGACACGCCGCGTGAGAGAGGTTCCGGCAGAGGGTTTTCGTGGGTGCGTTGTCCAACCTTCGCTGCCCAGGCCGTGCGTTGAAGCTGGCCCACTGCACCCACAAAATTCATTCGCAATCCATTCCCACGCGGCATGTGGCCATGCCGGACGCCCACGGAGTCCTTCGTGGCCTTCGTGTCTTCGTGGTGGACGGCCGCACGCTGCTCGCCGACGCGGCGATGCCAGCCAACCCCGCCTCACCCCCGTCGATCAGGTCCGCCGCGCCCGCTCGATTGCCCGCCTGGCGCGCCGCAGCAGCGTTCCGGTGTACACCAGCAGGATGACGCTCGCCACGATGTACGCCGCCACCGCGTAGCCCGAGTTGTCAGGCGGCATCGCCGCGCTCCCCGGCCTCTTCGGCCAACGCCAGACCGTAGCGGATCGTCACCAGGCCGATGTAGAGCACCAGGAACACCGCGCCCGATAGCAGCAGCGTCCGCAGCATTTCCGGCGGCAGCGAAGGCCGGCTCGGCTTGAGCACCACCGGCTGCGGGTGCAGCGTGCGGAAGAGGTAGACGCTCAGGTGGATGAACGGGACCAGCAGCAGACCCAGGATCCCGATGACGGCGCTGAACCGGGCCCGTTCGCCCGGGTCCTGCAGCGCGGCGCGCAGGGCCAGGTAGCCGATGAAGAGGAAGAAGAGAAAGAGCGTGAGGGTGAGCCGCGCGTCCCAGGTCCACCAGGTGCCCCAGATCGGCTTGGCCCAGATCGGCCCGGTGGTGAGCATCACCGCGCTGAAGGCGAGCCCGACCTCCGCGCTCGCCGCGGCGAAGCGGTCGAGCCGGGGATCGTTGAGCCAGAGATAGAGCGCGCTCACGATCCCGACCAGCGAAAACGCGAGCAGCGCGCTCCACGCCGACGGCACGTGCAGGTAGAAGATCTTCTGCGCGACGCCCTGGCGGGCCTCGATCGGGGTGTACCCCCACGCGAGCACGTACACCCCGGCCACGCCCAGGAGCGCGATGGCGGTGATGAGGCTGCCCCGCCGCACCAGCGTCTCGGCGCCCTCGGAGGCGGTCATTCGTCCACCACGGCGGTGAACACCAGAGCGCAGAGGATCACGAACACGAGGTCATAGAGAGCGAGTAACCTAAGCCACCCCATCATCTCGCTCAACGGACGCCCGGCGAGGAGCCGGGCCGTCACCTGGACCGCCCCGATGAGGGGCGGGACCATGAAGGGCAGCAGCAGGACCGGCAGCATCAGCTCGGCGAAGCGGGTCCGCACCGCCATCGCGCTGAAGATCGTCCCCACCGTCACGAACCCGAGCGTCGCCAACGCCGTCACCCCGACGATGCCGGGGAGCGCACCGCCCAGGTCGACGTTGAAGAACAGCACGAACAGCGGCAGCGTCACCGCCTCCACCGTGCCCACGAAGGCGAGGTTGGCGAGCAGCTTCCCGGCGAAGAGCGCCTCCCGGGGCACCGGCGCGAGCAGCAGGCCGTCCAGGGCGGCATTCTCCTGCTCGATGGTGAACGCGCGGTTGAGCGCGAGCATCGCGGCCAGGGCGAAGGTCACCCACAGGACGCTCGGCGCCAGGTCCACGGCGGCGATCGCCGTAGGGTCCCGGGCGAAGTTGAACACCACCAGCACCAGCGCCGCGAAGACCACCGCCGACAGGATGGCCGTCCGGCTCCGAAGCTCCGCCCGCAGGTCCTTGCCGGCAATCACCAGCGCGAGCCGGAGCCACTCAGGCACCGATCAGCTCCTGGTAGCGGGGGAGGAAGCCGTCGAGCGGACCCGCCAGCGCCTCGTCGCAGGCCCAGCGGCCGTCCACCAGCACCGCGATCCGGGTCGCCACCGCCCATGCCTCCGCCAGCTGGTGGGTGACCAGCACGATCCCGAGACCCTGGCGCCGCCGGGCCGTGAGCTCCGCCCGCAGCCGCTCGCTGGCGCCCGCATCGAGGGCGGTGAACGGCTCGTCCAGCAGCAGCAGCCGCGGTCGGTGCAGCAGCGCCCGCACGATCGCGGCGCGCTGGGCCAGGCCCCGGCTCAGCCGCCGGGGCGACTCGTCGGCCCGGGA
>DATEIR010000134.1:0-7654 GCA_035278885.1 Gemmatimonadales bacterium
GTAGATCTTGTACGGCATCTTCTCGCGCAGCAGTGTCGCCAGCGCGCTCGGCAGCGGCCGGAGCCTGGCTTTGCCGTGGATCAGCTGGTCGAAGTACCCGTCCATCTTGAGGCCGGCGGCGCGGACCCGATCGCCGGTCGGCACGGACGAATCGCCCAGCGAGCTGCTGTCCAGTCCCATCTCCTGCTTGAGCGTGTCGAGCTGGGAGAGATAGCGCTGACGCAGGTCGCCCCATTCCTGGGTCGAGATCGTGATGCCCGCGGCATCCGCGTCGCGGAGCAGCAGCACGTTCTGCGTCAGGATGCGGGTGAACCGCCGAAGGGTGCTGTCATCGGCGGTCTTGAGCTGCGCGGTGTACTGCGGCGGCAGCGCCCGGATCCAGCGCATGAGCTCCTGCACGTCGAGCGATCCGCCCTTGAAGGTGGCGACGGGCGTGGTGCTGTTCTTCGTCGTCTCGGGAGCATCCATGGCCGCGCGGATCGTGGCCGGGGCGCCGGTCGCCACCTTGATGTCCGCCTTGGTCGCGAGGCTGTCCATGTACATCGAGTCGAGCCGGGCCCCGGCCTGCTCGGCCAGGTAGTCCTTGAAGCGCGGCCGGACCTCGGCCAGCGCGGGCCGCTTGATGATGTGGAAGCCGAACGGGGTTTCCACCAGGCCGGTGGTCTCGCCCGGCTTGAGGGCCCAGGCGGCGCTGTCGAAGGCCGGCACGAACCGGCCCCGGGGCCCCGGCGGGAGGAAGCCGCTGTCGGCCCGGCTGCCCGGGTCCTCCGACAGCTGGGCGGCCAGCTGCCCGAAGTCCGCGCCTTTGCGGATGCGGGCGAGGGTGTTCTCCGCCTTCTTCCGGCTCGCCGCCTTCACGTCCGCCGGAGAGCTGGCCTTGGCCCCGAAGAGAATGTGCTGAAACAGCCTGACGTCGGGCGAGGCGTAGGCGCTGTCGGCCGCCTTGTCCGCCGGACCGACCCGACGGGCCATCAAGGTGTCATGCCAATGCGTGCCCCGGAGCTCCGCCAGCTCGGCCCACATCGCGTCCGCCACGCTCGCCGAGTCGGTGGGCAGCTTCCCTTCCGAAGCGGCCACCGCGAAGAGCGCGTAGTCCACCCAGGCGTTGGCCAGGAACTCGGTGGTCTGCTGGGTCATCCGCTGGCCCTTGGTGGCGCCGTAGAGGATCTCGGACAGCCGCTTCGGCGTGAGCTCCAGCCCGGCGGCCTCGGCGGCGGTGTTCGCGTGGGCCGAGAACATGTCGCGGAAGTTGGAGCAGCCGGCGGTGGCCGCGGTGCCGACGAGCAAGGCGAACAGCAGGGTACGACGCATGAGCACTCCGGTAAGGGTCATCGGTCGGGACTTCCCGACCCGCGCGCGACGGCCCGGCGCTCGGCCGGCGCGCCCAGCGCCTGGTGCAGCGCCCGCACCAGCGCGGGCACGATCGGCTCGCCGCCCAGCCGCAGGAGCCTGAGCGACAACGGTACGGTCCGGCGGACGTCGGCGGAGAGCTGGACGTCGTCCAGCGCGGAGGTGAGCCCGGCCAGCCGGGGCTGCGTGCCCGGGCGGAAGGTGAGCCGCGCCTCGTCACCCCGCACCAGGACGTGCTGCAGGCCGAGCTCCGCCCCGAGGACGCGGAGGCGCGCCATGTGGAGCAGGGTCTCGGCCTCGTCCGGCAGCGGGCCGAAGCGCTCGCGCAGTTCGTCTCGCAGCCCATCAATGTCGCCGGACGCGACCGCCCGCGCCAGTCGCCGGTACAGGTCCAGCTTGACGTCGTCGTCCGGCACGTAGCCGTCCGGCAGGTGGGCCGGCCGGTCCAGCACGACGTCGGGGGGCTGGGGCTGCTCCCGGGTGCCCTGGCCCCGGAGGTTCCGGACCGTCTCCTCCAGCCAGCGCATGTACAGATCGAAGCCGACGGCCTGGGCGTGGCCCGACTGCTCCGCGCCGAGCAGGTTGCCCGCCCCGCGAAGCTCGAGGTCCTTGAGGGCGATCCGGTATCCGGCTCCCAGGTCGGTATGATGCTCGAGCACTCGCAGTCGTTCCTCGGCGTCCGCGTCGATGGTGTCCGGCACCAGCAGGTAGCAATAGGCCCGGCGATGGCTCCGGCCCACCCGGCCGCGCAGCTGATAAAGCTGCGCCAATCCGAACCGGTGGGCGTCGTGGACCACCATCGTGTTGGCGTTGGGAACGTCGAGCCCGGACTCCACGATCATGGTGGAGACGAGGATGTCCACCTCGCCCGACACGAAGCCCTGCATCACCCGCTCCAGCTCCTCGGCGGCCATCTGGCCGTGGGCCACCTCGGTGCGGGCCCTCGGCGCCAGGGCGCGAACCCGCGCCGCCACGGTGGCGATCGTCTCGATCCGATTGTGCACCACGAACACCTGGCCGCCGCGGTCGATCTCCCGCGCGAACGCCTCTTCCAGGAGCCCGTCGTCCCACGGCTCCACGAAGGTCAGGATGGGCGAGCGGTCGCGCGGCGCGGTCTCGATCAGGGTGAGGTCCCGGAGGCCCGCCAGCGAGAGGTGCAGCGTCCGGGGAATCGGCGTCGCGGTGAGAGTGAGCACGTCCACCGCCAGGCGCAGCGCCTTGAGCCGCTCCTTGTGCTTGACCCCGAAGCGGTGCTCCTCGTCCACGACCAGCAGCCCGATGTCCTTGAACGCGACGTCCTTGGACAACAGACGGTGGGTGCCGATCACGATGTCGGTCTGTCCCTCCGCCAGGCGCTGCAGCGCCGCCTTCTGCTCCTTAGCCGTGCGGAAGCGCGACAGCACCTCCAGTTTCACCGGAAAGTCGGCCAATCGCTCGGCGAAGGTACGCCCGTGCTGTTCCGCCAGAATGGTGGTCGGCACCAGCACGGCCACCTGCTTGCCCCCCTGCACCGCCTTGAAGGCCGCGCGGACCGCGATCTCGGTTTTGCCATAGCCGACATCGCCGACGAGGAGGCGGTCCATGGGCCGGGGCCGCTCCATGTCGGCCTTGACCTCGTCGGTAGCCTTCCGCTGGTCGGGGGTGTCCTCGTAGAGAAAGCTGGACTCGAGCTCGCGCTGCCACCGGCCGTCGGGGGGGAAGGCGTAGCCGGCGCTGACGGTGCGGCGGGCGTACAGGTCGAGCAGGTCCGCGGCCATCTGGCGGATCGCCTGGCGGGTCTTTTCCCGGACCCGCTGCCACGACGCGCCGCCCAGCCGATGGATCCGCGGGGGCGGTCGGTCTTCATCCTCCCCGGCCGCGCGGTAGCGCTCGAGCTGATCGAGCCGGTAAAGCGGGACGTTGAGCCGGTCGCCCCCCTCGTACTCCACCACGGCGACCTCGAGCGTGGACTCGCCCACCATGATGGTCTGGATGCCCCGATAGATCCCGATCCCGTGGTCGAGGTGGACCACGTAATCGCCTTCGGTGAGCGCGCCGGTGGCCGCCGACGGCGCCGCCTGGCGGTAGCGGCGGGGACGGCGCAGCCGGCGCGCGCGGCGGAAGATCTCGTGATCGGTGAGCACCCGGAGCGTGGGCATCACGAAGCCGCCGTCGAGCGCGCCGATCGCGAGCGTCGCCCCGACCCGGCGCGGCCCTTCCAGCAGCTCGTCCAGCCGCTCGAGCTGCCCCTCGTTGTCGCACAGCACGACGGTGGGCGGCGATCCGGCGAGCAGCGCCCGCAGCCGATTGAGATCGCGGTCGACCTTCTCCGGCGGGAAGAAGCCGAACTGGATGACCGGATGCTCGCCCGCGAGGAGCAGCCGGGGGAACCGGCCGAGCGTGCTGCGCCACACCTCGGGCTCGGCGAGGATGGCGCTGCGGCTGGGCACATCCTCCCCCAGGCGCCGAGCCACTTCGAGATGGTGCTCGGCCTCCTTCCATGCCCGGGTGACCTCGTCGGCGTCGGGGCCGGCGGACTCCTCGATGATGAGGGTGTCTGGGGGGAGAAGGTCGAGCAGAGTCGTACGGGCGGGCGGGCGGACGGGCGAAGGGGCGGACGGCGAATGCGGCGGCCTGTCGTCGCGCGCTCCTCCGTCCGTCCGCCCGTCCGACTCTCCGCCCGCCACAGCGCCCGTGCTCACCGGCAACACCGTGATCTCTTCCAGCGTCTCCAGCGAGCGCTGGGTGGTGAGATCGAAGCCGCGGATCGAAGAGACGTCGTCGCCCCACCACTCCAGGCGGGCGGGGACCGCCATCCCGAATCCGTACACGTCGAGGATGCCGCCACGCACGCTGAACTCGGCGACCTCGGTGACGGTCCCGACCCGGCGGTAGCCCATCCGGGTCAGCGCCTCCGCGACGTTCCCGGGGGGACGCCGCTCGCCCACGGCGAGCCGGAGCCGGAGCGCCTCGAGGGCGGCGGGGACCAGAGTCCGCTCCGCGGTGGCGCGCGCGGTGGTGACCAGAATCCGGAGCCGGCCCCGGAGCAGCGCCTCGATCGTTTCGGCCCGCTCGCCGGCGATCTCGTAGTGCGGCTCCTCCTCGCCCAGTGCCTCGCGCTGAGGGTACAGCGCGATCGCGCCGTCGATGAGCAGCGCCAGGTCGGTGAGCCAGCGTTCGGCTTCGCCGGGCGTGGGTGCGATCACCACCACCAGCCGCTGGCGCTGCTCCCGGGCCACCCAGGCCGCCAGCACGGCGCCGCTGGACCCGGCGAGCCCGCCCAGCTCGAGCGCCGTGGCGCGCGACGGCAGCCGACCGGCGAGCTCGATCGTGGCCGGGGTACGCTCGAAGGCCTCCATGACCGGCTTGAGCTTCACCGCTCCCTCCGCCGCCCGCTCGCCAGCGCCATCTCACCCAGGCCGAGCGCCAGCGCGAGCCAGAGTAAGGGCCCGCGGAGATCACCCAGCGCACCCGACGCGAAGGCAAGGCCGGCCGCCTGCGGCAGCGCGACGACCTGCGCGCCCTGCCACAGTCGGCGAACCTGGCCGTCGGGGGCAGGACGCAGCAGCGTCTCCCGCGGGTCGAGGTTGGAGCTGATCGCGCCCAGCGTGTCCTGCCCGGCCATCAGGTAGTAGGCTCCCACGTCGGCCGGCCGGAAGCTCCCGCCGCCCTCCACCCGCCACTCCCGCTCGCCCTGGCGCACCGTGGTGACCAGGTCGGGCACCGGAATCGGATCGCCCGGTGAGCCCTCGCCGAGGCTGACCTCGCCACGGGCCAGGCGGTTGAGCAGCAGGTCCATGAACGGCATGAAGCCGGCGGACACCGGAAGCTCGGTCCACGCCGGGTCGAGCCGGCTCCCCAGCAGGACCACGTCGCCGCTCCGCACCAGCCAGGGCTCTCCGCCCGCCGTCGCGATCACGCCGGTGCGCCCGCTGCCGCTGGATTCGAGCCGATAGCGGCGCAGCACCCGCACGCGCCCGACCGCCGAGCCGCTGTCGGTGCTGGTGGGCGTGAGTGTGAGGGGACCGTAGCGCCAGGTGAGGCCCCGGGCGGCCAGCGCGCGATTGAGCGCTCCCAAGGCGGCCGGGTCCTCCGGCGGCTCGACCACCGAGCCGCGAGGCCCCAGTCGTCCCAGCGTGATCTCCTCCCCTTTGGTGATCCGGCGGTTGGACTCCAGCACCCCGCACGCCGCCGCGACGTAACGCTCCGCGGACGAGCAGCGCACGCCCGCCACCGCGGCCACGCGCACCGCGCCGATGCGCTGGTCGTCCGCCCGCAGCTCATCGGGGCCCAGCTCCGCCGTCACGGTCCACCAGCCGCTCGGCGCCCCGGGCAGGGCGAGCGTGGCGGCGGCGCCGACGTGGGCCAGGGCCTGGCGTTGAGGACGGCGGTCGAGCCGAGCCACCAGCGGAATCGCCGCTCCCGAGTCCCCGGCCAGACTCACGGTGATCCGACCGCCGTCGCTCGACCAGGGCTGCGCGCCGGTCGCGAGGCGCACGATACCCGCGTTGGGCGGCGGCGGCTCCGAGGGCCGTCCCACCACCAGCGGCACCCGGGGCTTCGCGGGGGTGACGGCGGACGCCTGCAGGTCGGTGAGCAGTACGATGCCGCCGGGCCGGGTCTCCGGGGCGAGAACCTCGTCCGCCGCCGTGATCGCGGCGCCGAGATCGAGGCGACGGGGAGACACCGTCAGCGCGGCCACCTGATCGGTCAGGGCGCGGCGGTCCCCCCGCTGGGCGATGCCCTCCGCGGTGACGAGCCAGATCGCATCCTCGGGCGTCGCACGGGCGAGCACCTCGCGCGCGGCCGAGCGGAGCTGCGCCAGCCGAGGCGACCCCGCCACCACCGCTCCGCTGCTGGGCGAGTTGTCCAGGATCAGCACCAGGGCCCCGGGCGCGTGACCGGGCACGCCGCGAAGCGGCAGCGTGGGGCCCGCGGCGGCCAGCACCAGGGCCACGATGAGCAGGGTCCGGAGCAGGAGGAGGAGGAGGTTCTGCAGCTTGAGCCGGCGCTGGTGCTCGCGGGTCGTGGTAATGAGGTAGCGCACCGCCGGGAAGACGACCGTCGGCGGCTCCCGGCGGGCCAGCAGGTGGAGCAGCACGGGGATCGCGGCCGCCGCGAGGCCGGCCAGGGCCCACGGATGGAGGAACCCGATCATCCCGCGCGGGTGGCCGGGCCGGGAGCGAGCGCCTCGCGCAGGACGGTGCCGAACGGCATCGTGGTGATCACCTGATGGTAGTGGATGCCGTGCCGGCGACAGGCGAGTCGCCAATCGCCGATGACCTGCCGCAGGGTCTCACGATACGCGCCGGCCCAGTCACGGGGCCGGAGCACGACCGCCTCGCGGGTCTCCGGATCCTCGAAGCGGGCCTCGGCCGGCCCGGCGAGATCGACCTCCGCGGGATCCATCAGATGGAGGACGAGAACCTGATGACCGCGGTGGCGCAGGAAGCGCAGCGCCGTCAGCGCCAGCGCGCGGTCGAGCAGGAGGTCGGAAACGAAGACGACCAGCCCTCGACGGCGCAGCTGGTCCACCACCCGCCGCAGCGCCGGTTCGGCGGCCGTCCCCTGGCCGGCCCGCAGCTCGGCCAGGGTCTGCACCAGCTGGCGCCAGTGACTGAGCCGGGCCCGCGGCGGCACGACGTGCCGGACCTCGTCGTCGAAGGCGATGAGACCGGTCGCGTCCCGCTGGCGCAGCAGCACCAGGCTCAGGGCCGCGACCAGACGGCGGGCATAGTCGAGCTTGGGCAGAACGGTCTCCGGCGCGCCGGTCCACGCCATCGAGCGGCTCACGTCGAGGACGGCCATGGCCCGGAGGTTGGTCTCCTCCTCGTACTGCTTGACGTACAGCCGGTCGTTGCGGCCGAGGATCTTCCAGTCGACGTAGCGAAGCTCGTCGCCCGGCTGGTACATCCGATGCTCGGCGAATTCCACGGAGAAGCCGCGGCGGGGGGAGCGGTGCAGCCCGGAGAGGAAGCCCTCGACCACGCCTTCGGTGGTCACTTCGATCCCGCCCAGCCTGGCGACCTCCAGCGGATCCAGCAGGTCGAGTCGTGCGAAACGGGTCATGAAGCGGGCAACGTATTGGGATTGTCCAGCCGAAGCAACGCCCACGCCAGGAGACGCCGCTGTCCTGTTCCGGTGACGGATCGACGCCTTCGGCCACCGGGCCGTCATCGTCCAAAACCTTATGCCTGCGTATCTTGTGCCGATCACACGAACTGGCACGCCCCCTGCTCCCGTCGGGCGGCTACGCTGACGCTGTCCGGAGGAGACATGCTGGTCGCCCTGGGGTGGATGCTGCTGACCGGCTCTGCCCACCCCG
>DATEIR010000135.1:0-8206 GCA_035278885.1 Gemmatimonadales bacterium
GGCATCGCCGTTTCTAAGGCCCTTTGCGCCAGGTGCGCCGCGCCTTGTCTCATCGCCTGACGTGCGCCAGAGAGCAGATGCGGCAGTGCCTCTTCCTGCCTTCCTGCTCTGACGCAGTGCCAGGCGATCTCCAGTCCTGACACATCCATAGTCGGCTCGAGCGCGAGCAGCCGGTCTGCAATACTGCCGTGTAGTGTCCGTCGCAACGGTGAGGGCACAGACGCGTACACCTCCGCGCGTAACAGTTCATTCACGAACTCGAAGCCATCTCCGGTCTCTCGCAGAACGCGCACTGAGGCCAGCTGTACCAGTCCGCCCAAGGTTTGTCCCAAGCTCAGATCTGCCAGCGCGTACATGCTGAGATCGTTCAGGCGTGGCCCCAGGATCGCCGCAAGGTCGAGGACCGTTCGGGCGGCAGGATCGAGCGTACGAACCAGACCAGACAGGATGTGACGATAGGTCTCAGGACCCTCGCCTTCTCCCGCCAGTTCGGAGGTCATCGCCGAGACTGCCAGCGCCAGACTGGCGTCGCCATTGGTCCGCCAGTCCTGCAACAGAAACTCCAGAACCATCGGGACGCCGCGACCAGCCCGCAGGAGCGTGCCCCGCACCCCCGCCGGCAGCACCACCCCATCCGCATCCGCCAGGCACGTCAGCAGCGCCGCGCTTTCTTCCCGCGACAGCCCCCGCAGCTCCAGCGGCTGCACGCCGAGCGCCGCGCCGCCGTGGGTCAGGCGCTCGATCGACTGCGGCGGCGCGCCGCCGCCCAGCCGCGCGATGAAGATCATCATCAGCCGCTCGCCGCGGGCGCGCCGGGCCACCAGGTGCAAGACGCTCAGGCTCGCGTCGTCGGCGAGATGGACGTCGTCCACCACCAGGATGATCGGCCGCTCCTCCGCGATGGCCTGGAGCAGCTGGTGGAACGACTCGGCCAGCTCGATGCGCGCCGTGTCGCCCTGGGTATCCCGGGCCGGCGGAATGGCCGGGAAGCGACGCCGGACGTCGGGCACCGTGCGCGAGAGCTCGGCCAGCGCCTCGGGCGGCGTGCCCGAGACCTCGGGGAACGCGAGCAGCCCCAGGATCAGGCCGGAAACCGTGGCGTAGGGAATCTCCTGCTCCAGCTCGTAGGACTGCACCCGGCTGACCGCGGCGCCATCGAGCCCGGCCGCCGTGGTGAGGCGCTCGACCAGGCGGGTCTTGCCCACCCCCGACTCACCGGTGAGCAGGATGTGCGCGTTGGTGCCCTGCCGCAGGCCCTGCCACGCGTCGTAGAGCGTTCGATACTCGCTCTCCCGCCCGATGAAGGGCCGCCCTCGACGCTGGTCCGGCGGGGCGGTGGGCAGATGATCCAGCGTGGCCCGCTCCCAGCCGCGCTGACGAAGACGCGCCGCCATCCGCTCCAGCGGGGCCGACGGCACCGCGTCCAGCTCCTCCGCGATCCGCCGCCGCCAGGCTTCGTACAACCGCAGCGCCGCCAGCCGGTCACCCGCGAAGGCGAGCACCTCCATCTTGGCCCGCACCGCGTCCTCGCTCGCGGGATCCTGGGCGAGCATCTTGTCCGCGATCTGCTCGATCTGCCGGGTGTCGCCCACCCGGCGGCAGCGCTCGAGACCGCGGCTGAACGCGTGCATGACCGACGGCAGCCAGCGGGCCTGCTGCCGGTCCTTCCAGAGCCCGAACTCGCCGGCGTCCGGGATGTCGAAGCCCTCCAGGAAGGCCCCGACCTCGAGCGGCGCGGTCGTGTCGCTGCCGTCCAGGTCACCCGCGGCGAGACGCTCCAGGTCGAGCGCGAGATGGCCGCCCGCCAGGGTGACCGCTTCCCGGGTCGCGCGCAGCCCATCGGCGCCCACCCGTGGGCGAAGCACCGAGAGCGCCGTCGCCAGCGAGTGGCGCGCCTCGGCCAGCGAGACCCTGGGCCACAGGAGCTCGGCCAGCCGGTCGCGCCGGTGCGACTGGTCCGCCTCGACCGCGAGGTAGACCAGCAGCGCCAGGTGCTTCTTGGTGCGGAAGCGGATCAGCTCGCCCGTCGCCGCGAACAGCGCAGGCTGTCCCAGGCAGCGCAGGTAGCGGCGTGGGGCCACCGAGCTCTCTCGTTGTAGGGGGTATGTCGAGAGTATGCAGCCCGAGCAACTCGGCGTCAACTCGAAGCCGGCCCGAGAGTTGGAGGTCGGGTGATCAGGCTGGCTGCCGGCCTGAGGACGATACTCGAGCGTCAGGTCTCCTGCGGGGCCTAGCGTCCCGCCCGGGGTCCGTTCTGCCCCAGCCGGTCTCGCTCTGCCTCCGGGGCGTCTCTCCCGACCGGCACGTGCAGCTGCCGGCCGATGCGCGACCATCGCACCCCCGCCGCCGTGCCCGTCGTATCCACCACAAGGCTGAAGTAGACCAGCCCCGGCTGCCCGATGATGTTTCGCACGGGAATGAAGCCGTAGTAGCGGCTGTCGTACGACGATTCGCGGTTGTCGCCCAGCCCGAAGAAGGAGTCGGGCGGGACGACGATCGGCCCCCAGGTCTGCAGGTCGGGCGCGTAGGAGGTCTCGTCCACGGCTACCGTGTGGCCCCGCTGCCAGGCGCGCATCTTCGCGCGCTGCTCCGGATCCTCGGAGCGTGTCGGGTCGCCATGGATGACGTACGGCTCGCCGACCTCCCGTCCGTTTCGGCGCAGGGTGCCGGCCGTCATCGTGAGCGTGTCGCCGGGCAGGCCGACCACGCGCTTGATGACCTTGAGCCCGGGCTCCTCCACCGATTCGAAGACCACCACGCTGCCGTTGCCGATCCGCTCCCGTGCCGAGACCCGCTTGTCCACGAACAGGTAGTCGCCGATGAGCATCGTCGGCTCCATCGAGCCGCTGGGAACCCGGAACGCCTCGAGCCGGCGCTTCGTGTCCGCCCACACCCGCGGCTGGAGCAGCACCGCGAGAACGAGGTAGAGACCCAGGTAGACGTACCACCGGTTGTACCGCCGGAGCTCATATGTCGCCGGCTGCCGCCCGGCACGCCACGCCGCATGGAGGGGCACCACGACGAACACCAGCAGGACGAACGCGACGAACGCCAGGAGGCCGGCCGCGCCCAGGGCCTGGCTCGACGCGGTCGAGCTTGCGAGCACTGACGCCACCCAGACGCCCGCGCTTACCACCACCGCCGCGTACGCGATCGCGGCGGCCTCCGGGTACCCCGCATAGAGGTGGCCCAGCCCCGGGACCGCCAGGCTCAGGAGCGCCGCGACCAGCGGGTACCGCTTTCTCGTCATGCCTCGCCTCGACTCGGGGTCCAGGTCCAGGTGTCCGGCTACCGCACCACCTCGAACGTCCGGCTTCCCATCGGCTTGCCGTCCAGCGTGACAGCGACCTTGTACCGCCCCACGTCCCATCCGCTCGCCATCCAGACGTAGAACTGCGAGGTCTTCTGCGTCGCGGGATCGACGGTCAGGCGGTTCTTCGACACCAGGTTCGCCGCCTGGTCCGTGAACCGCACCGCGACGGTGACCGACTCGATCCCTCCGGCGAGGGTGACGAATACCGCGAAGGTGTCCAGCGGGCCGAAGCGCGTGGTCGGCTTGAGGACGGACTGCTCCCCCCGGATGGCCCGGCCCACGGCGATCTCCTGGACCGTGGCGTCCCAGTCGGGGCGGAGCAGCGCCTCGCCGGTGCCGAACAGGGCTCGCAGCGCCTCCGCCCGCTCCGCCGCAGGAAGGGCCTCGAGCGCCTGCGCGACGGCGAGGCCCGCCTCGCACGACCGCGCGGGGTATGCCAGCGCGATCTCCGGAGCGACGAGCGCATCCCGCTGGGCCTGGGTCAGGCGGGTCAGCGTCTGCCGCGCCGCGGCCCTCCCCTCCGACTTCCACTTCGGCTTGGCCGCTCGCTTCGGCGTGTCCTGGCTCCGGAGCATGCGCCCCAGGACGTGTTCCTTCCGCGCCACGAACGCCCGGGGCGGGGTCCCCGGCTTGCCGGTCGGGAAGAGCACCTGCAGGCAGCCCGTCGGGTGATTCGCCCGGAGCGCTTCCGCCTGCTCGAACGTCAGCGCGGCGTAGTCCAGCACCAGCGAATCCGGCGCGTCCACGACCAGCCTGTCGGCCAGGAAGTCGATCCGTTCCCGCGCCGCCGCCCGGATCTCGGCGTCGGATGCACTCGCCTGGACTTTGGCCCACGCCTTGTCCACCAGCTGCCGGAACTCCTCCGGGTACCTGAGGGCCAGGGCATCGAGAGCCGGGTCGGTCCTGAGGGCGCCGGCCACCTCGTGGCGCGACCGCGCGGTCCGGGCGGAGGACGAGGGCGCGGCCAAGCCGGGATCACTCAGGATCCCCTCCGCCACCAGCTCCTCGCGCGAGGGATACCACATGCTGTCGCTCGGCGTGGCCGCCACCTTCGCGGCGAAACCCGCGGACACGCCGAAGCTGCGGTAGAGGACTCGAATCTCCTCGGGCGTCGGTGCGGGGGTCCCCGGCTTGGCGCCGGGGACCTTCCTGGAGGCATGAAAGCCGATCTTCGCGCCCGGGTCCGCCGTGCGCTCCATGCCGCCCATCAGGGCGAAGGTGCAGGCCGAGAGGCACTGCCCGCTCACCCGGGTGTTCAGCCCTCTGGTCGAGATGAGCTCCGACAGCGCCTCGCCTTCCATGATCAGGCCGCCGGTCGATTCCAGCACCACCGTCGCCACGTCCGGCGCGCTGTCCAGCACGTTCCGCAGGGCGAACGCGGTGCCCGGATACAGCCCTCCCGTGAGAACGACGGACCGCTGGGCCGCGCGCACCTCGAAGCTCGGCCTCGCCCCCAGCGGCCGGTACACCGCGGCGACGGTGGAGGAAGCCGCGAGCAGCAAACCGACGATGAACGCTCCGGCCGCGACGTTGGCGGCCTCGCTGTAGAAGCTCACTTTGGCCCGAAGAGCGCCCGGCGCCGCTTCAGATGTATGAGGCGTCTCGATCCAGAGCATGAGGGCGAGCGCCGCGGCGAGGCAGAGGCAGACGACGACCACCGCGAGGACCTCGCCTCGTTCGCGCCTGGCGGAGACGGCCAGCCCGAGCAGGAGGGCCAGGGCGATCCGGAGACCTCGCCGGCTGCCGCTCTTCGCGGCGGCCATCAGGCCGGCGCCATAGGCGAGACCGAACAGGTCGGCGATGACGAGGGACGGACTCAGCTCGTCGTGGTGGTTGGAGAGGCTCGCCACGACACCGCCCACCACCAGGGCCCCGAACAGCCGGACCGCGGCGAGCACGGCCGCGCGCCAGCCGCTCGGGTCGTCCCGGGCGCCTTCCGACGGCGGCGAGGAAGCCTGACCGGTCATGGCGTGTCGCCTCGGCTCATACGAGTGTCGAGACCACTTCCCGAGCTGGCGCAGCTCACAGGCCAGGAAGGTGACGGACCGGGGTCAAGTCGAGATCAAGCGGCGGTGCCGAGTACGGCGCGCTCTCTGCTAAGACGGCCAACATCGGTCGAACTGCCGACGTCTTGCTGCCTTCGTGGACAGCCGAGCTCTCGGTAATGAGGGGGGTATCAGGAGTATGCCGCGGGGGAATCCGGCCGTCAACGTGATGCTCGCTACTCGCGCGTCACGTCCGGCCGGGTCTGGATGAGCTATGGAGTGAAGTTGCCGACGCTGGCGAGGGTGTCGGTGCCGACGAGGATGGCTACATAAACGGCATACGACGTCCCCGCTCGCAGTGCCGCGCCGGTACGAAGCACCCTCACCCCAGGGGGCACGGTGCCGTAGGTCACCGGCTTCGGTATGCGGCGCGTATCGGCCGCCAGGTGCCAGACGGGGTCGGCGCTGGCAGGATCATAGACGGCCAGCACCTGTGCCTCGCACTCGGCAGCCCAGGCGATGGCGGGGTTCAGGCCCCCTGAGACTCTGATGGCACCGACGGACCGGGCGGAGCACGTCGTCGGGCTGCTCGCATCGCCACAGCCAACCATGCCGCAGGCCAGAAGCGAGACCAGGGCCAGGCGACGGCGCCTTCCTGTGGCGGCTCCTCCCGTCATTGGCAGCAACCGTCGAACGGCCCGTCATATGTGGCCACGGCGACGAGGGCGGCGAGCCCGAAGGCCGCCCCCAACGCCAGCCCCACCGTCTTGCCGGCGTCCACCCGAGACGTGGCCACGGACGTCACGTCCGAGAGCGCCACCGCCCGCCCGCGCCGCGCCGGGTTCCACTGATCGCATCCGACGAGACTGTCGCCCTGGACCGTGGGCCGGTAGAGCACCGTTCGGCGCAGCTGCGGGCCTTCGACCCGTATCTTTTCCGGACCCTTTGATGCGACGACCTCCGCCGCTCCCTGAGTCTCGAGCCGCCAGCTCGCGCAGCCGGTCAGACTCAGACACAGCGCGAGAAGGGTGAGAGTGATTCCACTGGGGTACATCGTCGGAGCCTCCGCGTCGGAGACTCATGAGTGCCGCGGGGCGGTCAAGCGAGGGTCAAGCGTAGCTGGCGGCTGTCCCGGACCCCGCTACTCTTCCCCGGGGGCTGTTGTCCCCGCGTCCTTCGTCCGGGAGATGTCGTTGAAGCTGTTCGCGTTGCCCACGCGGCCCGCCGCCGGCCCGGCCGTCCTGGTGTGGTGCGCCCTCGCCCTAGCCTGTGACGCCGATCCGTCGGGACCACCCACCGGGTCCGGCCCAACCGTGGCGAGCCCCAACGGCGCCGTGGCTCTTACGGTCGGGACGGCGGTGTCCTACGACGCCACCCAGCGCGGCACGACCTTCGGCGCGCCGGACGGCGGGCTCCGCTATCGCGTCACCTTCGACGGCGCATCCGGAGGCCTCTCCGCCGAAGGAGCCACGATCCGCGGCACGCCCACCGCCCCCGGCGTGGTCCGGGCGACCGTCGTCGCCACCGACGCGCTCGGCCGCACGGCGAGCGACCGCTTCGCCCTGGTGGCCTTCGCGCCCGGCCTCGGCGCTCCGGCGCTGCCCTCGGCGCCGTACGCCTACGCGGGCGCGCTCCCGCCGCACTTCGCCACCGCCGGGGCGGCCGAC
Organism: Gemmatimonadales bacterium; assembly: GCA_035278885.1. Taxonomy (GTDB): domain Bacteria; phylum Gemmatimonadota; class Gemmatimonadetes; order Gemmatimonadales; family GWC2-71-9; genus CAVVWJ01. The sequence goes on from DATEIR010000135.1 coordinate 6,966, forward strand.
AACACCCCGGCCGACAACCCGGTCACCGACGCCGGTGCCGCCCTCGGCCGAGTGCTGTTCTACGACCCGCGCCTCTCGGCCAACGACGGCCTCTCCTGCGCGGGGTGCCACCTGCAGTCGCTCGGGTTCTCCGACTTTCCGGTGCGGAGCGTCGGCTTCGGCGGCGCCTTCACCCGCCGGCACTCGCCCGGGCTCGCCAATGCCCGCTTCTACCGGCCGGGCCGCTTCTTCTGGGACCAGCGCGCCGAGAGCCTGGAGGACCAGGCGCTGCAGCCGATCCAGGACCCGAACGAGATGGGGGTCTCGCTCGAGGACCTCACCGCCAAGCTCCAGGCGACCGCGTACTATCCGGCGCTCTTCGCCGCCGCGTTCGGGACGTCGGAGGTGACCAGCGAGCGGGTGGCCCGCGCGCTCGCGCAGTTCGTGCGCTCGCTCGTCTCCACCGGCTCGCGCTACGACCGGGCGTTCGCCGGCGGGACCACGCCGGACTTCGCCGCGGTCTTCACGCCTCAGGAAGCCGAAGGCGAGGCGCTGTTCCGCTCGGCCGGGTGCGCCACGTGCCATACGACCGCGGCCCAGGTAAGCGACACGGTGCACAACATCGGGCTCGACGCGCTCGCCTCCGACAGCGGCGCGGGCCGAGGCGCCTTCAAGGCGCCGTCGCTCCGCAACGTCGCGCTCCGGCCGCGGTACATGCACGACGGTCGCTTTACGACACTGGAACAGGTCATCGACTTCTTCGATGCCGGGGTGCAGGCCAACCCCGACCTCGACCCCCGGCTCGAGGCCCCCGACGGCACGCCTCGGCGGCTCGGGCTCACGCCGGCGCAGAAGGGGGCGCTGGCGGCGTTTCTCCGGACGCTCACCGATTCGGCCTTCGTCACCGCGCCCAGGTTCGCCAACCCCTTCCCGCCGGCGGCCGGCGGGCCGCCGCCGGGGACGACGGTCACCATGCAGGCGAACGCCTTTCACCCGGCGACGCTCAGCGTCCCCCCGGGCACGGTGGTGACCTGGACCAACCTTGACGGCATCGGCCACAGCGCGACCTTCGAGTCGGGCCCGGTGGGGTCCACGCCGACCTTCGTCTCCGGCAGCAGGCAGCTCACCATGCCGGCGGCGCGCGGCACGTACCCCTACTACTGCGCGGTCCATGGGACCCTCATGAGCGGCACGATCGAGGTGCGGTAACCGATGGCCCCGGCGGACCGGGTCGCCGCGGGCGGACTGCTGGCCGGCGCGGT
>DATEIR010000136.1:0-6826 GCA_035278885.1 Gemmatimonadales bacterium
GCGACGGTGCGAAGCGGACGCGAGGCGTGGTCATGTGGGTCGACGGAGCGGGAGGGATTCGAACCCTCGATAGGGGTTGACCCCCTATGCCGGTTTAGCAAACCGGTGCCTTCAGCCACTCGGCCACCACTCCCGGAGCGGGGGAAAATGGCCGGTGACCATGGGATAGGCAAGGGCCGATCTATTCCACCGCTCCCTGCACGATGCGATCGCTGACCTTGCTCAGGCTCTCCGCCACCCGGCGGCATCAGGCTCGAAGTGCCGCCCTCACTACCTCTTGAGTTGGGCTTGAAAGGCGCACGTAGCTTGGGAGCGTTCCGGTTCACCCCCGATCCCGTCTTCCGGAGCGCCTTATGAATCGCCTGCCATCGCCTCCCCTGGTGTTCGGCCTCGGCCTGCTCGCCCTCGCCGCGTGTGGCGAGAACGACCTTCCGACACAGCCGCCGACCGAGCCCACGGCTGCGCCTGTGCTCGCTACCTTCGCCGCGAACAGCTGGACCGCGAGGGCCGCGTACCCGCTCGACACGGTCCCAGGGGTGACGGCGGTTGGTCCCGGCGGCCAGGCAGGAGTCGTCAACAATTCGGCCGGACAACCGATCGTGTATATGATCGGTGACAGGGATGACGAAGATTGCTGCGAAGTGCCGATCGGCCGGTACAACGTCGCCACGAACGTCTGGAGCTTCGCCCCGCGTCAGCAGCCTGTCGGGGTCCTCGTGTACGGCACCAACGGGGTCGCGAACATCGGGGGCAAGCTCTTCTTCTCGGGTGGCTACGACAAGGGCGGCAGCGTCGTGGAAATCACATTTCGTACCACGGTCTACGACCCCGTGGCTAACACCCTGACCGAGAGGGCCAGCCTGCCCAAGGCCAGCGCGGACGGCATCAGCGCGGTCATCAACGACCAGCTCTACGTGCTCCCGGGCACCTGCTCTACCGAATGGGTCGGCAGTCAGTACTGCGACACCGAGTCGTACCGTCGCCTGTTCCGGTACAACCCCGCGACCGACCATTGGGTGTCGAAGAAGCTGGCTCCGCACTATCACAAAAACGGCGCGGGTGGCGCGATCAGCGGGAAGTTCTACGTCGTCGGCGGGGAAGAACGCTACACCCGCGCTCCCGTTACCACACTGGATGTGTACGATCCGGCGACCGAGACCTGGAAGACCCTCGCGCCGGTGCCGGTCGGTGGCAGGATGACCGGAGCAGTCCTGCGGAACAAGCTCTTCGTCCTCGTCTCGTCTTCCGCCAATGGTCAGGTCACGAACCACGTCTATGCGTACGACCCGACGACCAACCACTGGAACGCCAAGGCCAGCCCTAAGTGGGGGCACGCGGCGCTCGTGCTGGTCAGGCTCCCCGACGGGCCTCACCTCGTGGCCGTGGGCGGCGCCCACTTTGACGCCTCCGTCGATGCCTACGTCTCGAACGACACGGAGCTGTACACGCCGTAGCACCCCGCCGCTCGGTCGAGATTCACCCGCGCGGTGGGGTCGAGGGCGCCGGGCATCAGTTCTAGTCGGCGATGTCTGGATGGGTCTTCCCGACTCCCGGAGACTCTTACCGAAAGTCGGCAGACTGGCGCTTGGAGCACCACCCGGAAGCCGCCAAGCCACGCAGCAGCTGGCCAGGGCCGGGCGGCCGCGCGGGAGGTGGCTCCGGAACTTGCGAGTAGCGCGGGTGACGGGGTAGCTTCGCACACCTCATGCTCGCGTTCATGCCCGGATCGGCGGAACAGTCCACGACATCCCCCAGCGCCCAGAAGACCGAGCGACCGCCCGGCGGCTTCACGGTACTCGTCGTCGACGACGAGGAAGCGGTTCGGCGTCTGGCCAGCCGGATGCTGACCTGGGGCGGGTATCAGGCGCTCGAGGCGAGGCATGGCCGGGAGGCGTTGGCCACGATCGAGCAGCACGCCGGACCCATCCATCTGATTCTCACCGACATCAAGATGCCCGGCATGAACGGGCGAGAGCTGGGCCGCGAGATCGAGCGGCGCTGGCCCGACAAGCGCATCCTCTACATGTCCGGCTTCGCGTCGGAGGTGTTCCAGGGGGGCCTGCTGGAGGCCGGGGCGCCGTTTCTGGCCAAGCCCTTCACTCAGGAAGACCTGACCGGCAGGGTCCGGGGCTTGCTCGACGCCGAGCCCTAGGCTTCACGGCAGGCGTCCCACCAGCTCGCCCGCGCATTCTCTGCGTGGGAGCTGCCGGCCAAAGCAGACGTCCGTGCTGCCTGAGAGCGCTATCCTGCGTGATCTCAGTGACTTGAGTGAGCATCCGCTCGCCGTAAACTCCCCCGAGAACGGAAAGAACGCCCCGCTCTTGAGATCCGCTTGGGGGTACTTGGGTAGGATCGGTTTACACCCTGGGGCGAGGTATACCTAGGGCATAGGGGCAGCATTGCCCTGTTGCGCAGTGTCGGCAACCGTGCCGAGACCTTCGGCTAAGTCGGGCTAGAAGTGACCCAAGTCACGACGTTTTCATGGCATAGATGTTGATCTTATGGGCACGCTCGGATGGCCAGGACCACGTGGGATCTCCTGAAAGGCGCACATGACCTCCACGGCCACGGCAATTGCTCGGTCGCGGATCAGTTCACTCGACCAGGGACAAGGGCGGGGGGAACCTCTGCACATCGTTTGTCCCACGTACTGGTATCCCCAGCACGCTGACGACACGCAGGCCACCTATGTCCATGATATCAACCGGCACCTCGTGCGCCGGGGACACCGGGTGACGGTCGTGGCGCCGGGGCACCCGTCGTTGGCGCCGAAGGAGATTTTCGACGGGGTCGAGGTGATCCGGTTCGCGATGGAGCTGCCGCCCGACCTGACCTACGGCAAGGTGGCGCAGAGCCGGGTCAGTGTCATGGGCAAGTTCGCCCGGCTGGCGGTCATGACCCATTACACCGAGGCCCAGTACCGAACCACGGTGAACGTGGCGCGGGAGCGGAAGGCCGACGTGATCCACGCGCACTGGGCCATTCCCACGGGCCCGTCGGCGGTGCTCGCCGCCCGGCGTCTCGGGGTCCCCAGCGTCATCACGATGCATGGCGGTGACGTGTACGTGAATCCGGAGCAGGGGTACGACTTTCCCACCCGGTGGTACGTCCGGCCGCCGCTCCGGTGGACCCTGCGCCACGCCAACGCGCTCACCGCCATCACCGAGGACTGCCGGCAGCACGCCCTCCGCGCGGGGGCGCCGGCCGAATCGATCCGGCTCATCTTCAACGGCACCGACCTCCGCCGCTTCAGCCCGGGTGAGAGCCGAAACGGGGGCCCCGACCTGACCTGGGGGCCGCATATGATCTTCGCCTGCCGCCAGCTCTTTCCCCGCAAGGGCATTCGCTTCCTGATCCAGGCCGCCGCCCAGCTCAAGCCCCGCTTCCCCGACCTCAAGCTGGTACTGGCAGGCGACGGCTTCGAGCGTCCTGAGCTGGTCCGCCTGGCGCAGGAGCTCGGCATCGGTGAAGACGTGACCTTCCTCGGTTGGGTACCGAACAGCGCGCTCCCACCGTACTACCGTGCGGCGGCCGTGTCCGTCATTCCCTCGCTGGAAGAGGGATTCGGCATCCCCGCCGCGGAGGCGATGGGGTGCGAGGTGCCGGTCGTGGCGAGCGACGCCGGCGGGCTCCCCGAGGTGGTGGAGGACGGCGTAACCGGCCTGGTCGTTCCCCGGGGCGACGTGCCCGCGCTCGCCTCGGCCATCGGGTCCCTGCTGGAGGACCCCGAGCGGCGCCACCGGATGGGTCTCGCGGGCCGCCGGCGGGCGGTCGAGCACTTCGACTGGGATCGCACAGCGGAGCAATTCGAGCAGGTGTACCACGACATCGGCGCGGGGGTGCGTCGGTGAGCGAGCGGGTCTTCGCCTTCCGGTGGGACGTGGACCATCGGGTCTGCGTCACCGACGGTCTGCCCCGGATTCGCGCGGTGTGCCGGGACTTCGGCGTGCCCAACACCTTCTTCGTCAACATGGGCCGCTCGACCAACCTGCGCGAATGGCTGGGCAAGGGCGTGGCGCGCTCCAGGGCCAAGCTGGCCGACCGGGAAGCCGTCCATCTCATCAAGAAGACCGGCTGGCCGCGCTTCCTGCTGGAAACGGCGCTGGCCCGGCCGGTGGGGCTGTCCTTCGTAGGCACGCTGCAGGCGCTGCAAGAGGAAGGGCACGAGCTCGGCCTGCACGGGGGAATGGATCACGTCGTGTGGAGCCGGCGCTTCCATCACCTGCCCGATGAAGACCTCCGCGCCGACATCGACGAGTCCTACGGCCACTTCGTGCGGCATTTCGGACGGCCCACCGGCTTCTCCTCGCCCGGATTCTACTCGGACGAACGGGTCATGGCGCAGCTCGATCGACTCGGGTTCGTCTACAACGGCGACGGTATCGGGGGTGAGCCGGCACGCGCGCTGGCCGACGGCCGCGAGCTCCGGCACTGGACCATCCCGGTCACCCTGTCGGGTCCGCGGACCATCCCTTTTCTCGAATATCACGGCGCCCGCGGCACTCCCGACGACCAGGTCATTGCCGAGCTTCATCGGCACCTGGAGGGGCGCGATCAGGTCATCTTGTACGGGCATCCCTGCTATGAGGGGGTGCGGGAGAGCGTGTTGCGGAAAGTGTTCGGCGCCGTGCTCGAGCGCGGCTTTCGGTTCGTGACCATGCAGACTATCGCGCGCAGACTTCAATCGGGAGCTCTCGTATGACCATCAGGGTGCTTAGCGTTTTCGGAACCCGGCCCGAGGCAATCAAGATGGCGCCGGTGGTCCGCGCCTTGAAAGCTCACCCCGACGTGTTCGAAAGCATGGTCTGCGTCTCGGCCCAGCACCGGGAGATGCTCGATCAGGTGCTCGGCGTGTTCCAGCTCAAGGCCGACTTCGACCTCGACCTGATGACGCCGGGCCAGTCGCAGGCGGACGTGGTCGCCCGGTTGCTGGAGCGGATGCCCCGGTTGCTGCGGGAAGTGCAGCCGGACGTGCTGCTGGTGCAGGGCGACACCATGACGACCTTCGCCGCGGCCTTCGCCGCGTACCTCGAGCGGGTCCCGACGGCGCACGTCGAGGCCGGGCTCCGGACCGGGAACAAGTATCACCCGTACCCGGAAGAGATGAACCGGGTGCTCACCACCCGCCTGGCCGAGCTGCACTTCGCGCCGACCGTGCGGGCCATGGAGACGCTGCTGCTCGAGGGCGTGCCGCAGGCGGACGTGCTTCTCACCGGCAACACCGTGATCGACGCGCTGCTGGCCACCGTGCGGCCCAACTATCGCTTCACCACGCCGGCGCTGCAGGCGCTGGACCCGGCGCGGCGGATGGTGCTGGTCACCACCCATCGGCGGGAGAGCTTCGGCGGCCCGCTGGAGTCCACCTGCGCCGCGGTGCGGACGCTGGTCGAGCGGTTCGAGGACCTCGAGGTCGTGATCCCGGTGCATCCCAACCCGCAGGTCAAGCAGGTGGTGGTGCGGAAGCTCCTCGACCTCCAGCGGGTCCATCTGATCGAGCCGGTGGACTACGTCGAGTTCACCAACCTGATGGCCCGCGCCCACATCATCCTGACCGACAGCGGCGGGGTGCAGGAAGAGGCGCCCTCGCTGGGCAAGCCGGTGCTGGTGCTGCGCGAAGTCACGGAGCGTCCCGAGGGCGTCGAGGCGGGCACGGCGGCCATCGTGGGCACCGATCAGGACAAGATCGTCCGCACCGCGTCGGAGCTGCTCACCTCGCCCGAGGCCTACGCCAGGATGGCCAACGCGGTCAGCCCCTACGGCGATGGGCGCGCCAGCGAGCGCATCGCCGACGCGCTGCGCGAGCGGTTCGAGGCCAGGTCGACCCGGCAGCGCCGGTACGCATGAAGCTGCTGGTCACGGGTGGGACCGGCTTCATCGGATCCCACCTGGCCGAAGCAGGGCGGCGGCGGGGGGCGGAAGTGGTCGTACTGGGTCTCACGGACAGACCGGAAGAGCAGGCCAATACCGAGCTGCTCCGCCGGCAGGGTGTCGAGGTGCTCAGCGGCAGCATCACCGACGAGGCGCTGTGCCGCCGCGCGGCCCGGGGCGCCACCCACGTGTTCCACCTCGCGGTGGCCATGCGGGAAGGCGGCAAGCGGGATGACTTCTTCGAGTCGGTGAATCTCGAGGGCACGCGGCGCCTGCTCGAGGCGTCGGTGGCGGAAGGCGTTCAGCGCTTCGTCTACTGCAGCACCATAGGGATCTACGGGCATCGGGTGCCCGGCGTCACGACGGAGGAGACGCCGCTCGCGCCCGGTAACATCTACGAGCGAACCAAGGTCTCGGCCGAGGCCCTGGTTCGCGAAATCGGCGCGGGCCGCGGATTACCCTACGTGATCCTGCGGCCCGCCGACGTGTACGGCCCGCGCGACCAGCGGCTGCTCAAGCTGTTCGCCGGAGTGAGCGGGGGACGCTTTCCGCTGTTCGGTCGGGGTGACGGGCGGCGGCACATGATCTACGTGGACGACGTGGTGTCGGGCTTCTTCAAGGCCTGCGAGCGGGATGAGGCACTGGGGCAGGCGCTGATCCTCGCGGGACCGCGGCCGTGCACCCTGCGAGAGCTGATCGCCGAGGTGCAGCAGGCCCTGGGCAGCCCGCGCTACGGGCGCCGGCTGCCGCTCCGGCCGATGCTGATGCTCTCGGCGGTAGTGGAGGACGTCTGCCGTGTGCTGGGGCTCGACCCGCCCATTTACCGGCGGCGGATGGACTTTTTCTGGAGTGACGTGGAGTTCGATACCAGCCGCGCGCGCCGGGTCCTGGACTGGGCGCCCGCGGTAGACCTGCCGGAGGGCATCCGGCGCACCCGGGACGACTACCGGCGCGCCGG
>DATEIR010000137.1:0-19044 GCA_035278885.1 Gemmatimonadales bacterium
CGCGATCTGCGCGGCGCGCTCGGTCGGCGTGCCGGTCAGCGGCGTCTTCTTCGCGGCGGCGAAGGACGGCGGAGCCACCTGGTCGGTTGGAGCGGAGGTGTCCTCGCAGGCGGCCAGGGCGACGGTAAGTCCAAGCAACAGCAACTTGGTAGCGGTGAATTTCATACGACGATCTCCATCTTGTGCCCCTGGTGGGGAAATGGGCCGGTCCGCCAGGGGGGGCGGGCCGGTCCGTGATGCCGCTACTTCTCGACGCGGGAGTACATGGTGCGAAGCGCGGCGATGTCGGTGGGGAAGAGATTCCGCTTATCCCCGCCGACGTAGAACGGGTTCATGATCGCCTCGGGATCGAACACCCGGCCGTTGGGCTTGAGCGTGAACGGCTGATTGGCGTTGGGTCCGCCGAAGTGGCCCAGCCCCATGGCGTGACCGGCCTCGTGGGTCACGATGGACTGGATGTCCATGATGTCCGACAGGAAGGGCGAGCCGCCGTCCACCCAGCGGAAGCCGTTGTTGTAGTACATCTCGGTGTAGACCCGGTCGCGGTAGCCGTCCTTGCCGTGCCCGAGGGCCCCGTCCACGTCCGAGAAGGTCCAGGTCACGCCGATGATGTCGGGGCTGCCGAGGCAGTTCTCGAAGTAGATCGGGTCGTACCAGCCACCGAACAGGTTGTCCGCGGCCTGGGTGAAATCGATATTGCCCGTGGCCGGATCGTACGAGTTGACCCTGGGCGAGGTCAGGTCGACGATGTCTACGCAATTGCCCTGGTTGTCGAGGATCACACCGTCGAGGATGTCGTCGTTGAGGCCATCCCAGGGGAGCTCATCGAGGTTGAGGCTGATGCCCTTGACGGCATCGTGCCGCTCGTACGAGGCCCGCACGGCGGCCAGCACCTGATTGGCCGGCACGTCGGTGGTGTAATCGTTGTCGATCATGTACGTCACGTGGGCGGGGTCGGTCCACCGCGACCCGGTGCGCAGGCGACGGAAGGGATCGGTGCCCCTGCCGACGCTGAAGAACCACGCCTCGTCCAGCCGCTTGGTGCTGCCGGCACCCTCCAGCCGCGCGTTCACCCGCGCGATGATCTGGGAAGCGCGCTGGGCCGGGGTTCCGGTCAGCGCGGGGTACTTCTTCTTGGCGGCGAGAGCGGGTGTGGCGGGGTGATCGACGGTGGGGGAAGCGTTGTCCTGGCAGGCTGCCAGTGCGAGTACGCCGAAAAGGGAAAGCGCGAGACAGGCAGTTCGCATAGTGAGATCTCTCCACACAGATCGGACATCGGCACGTACGAGGCGCGGTTCGGCACGTCGAGCGGGAGCGATAGTCCTGCGGATTGAGCGGATGTCGCCCGAGCCGGGCGGCTCGGGCATGGGCGCCTAACTTATCCCATCGACCCACCGGCTGACAACCTCGTCCCGAAATGGAATGGTGCAAAATGTTGCGCCTGCCACGGCGCCCGGGTGAGCATGGTCACCGCAGTCTGGCGCTGTCCACAGTATTGTGTCAGCGCCGGCCGGTCGCCGGCGTTTTTCGCTGTCCCATAGCCACGATGGAAGGTTGCCGGGCGATCACAGCCCGGACGGCGTCAAACCGACTCGGAGGCCGGTATGCTGTGGACCATCTTCGTCATCCTGCTGGTGCTGTGGCTGCTCGGCATGGTGTCCTCGTACACCTTCGGCGGCTTCATTCACATTCTGCTGGTCATCGCGCTCGCGATCGTCCTGATCCGCGTGATCCAGGGACGGCGCCCGGTATGAAACCGGCCGCGATCGTCGGGCTGATCCTGATCGTGCTCGGTGTGGTCGGCTTGGCGCTGGGCGGCTTCTCCTTCACCCACAAGGAGAAGGTCGTCGATCTCGGGCCGATCGAGGCCAGCGCCGACAAGAAGGAGTCGGTCCCCATCCCGCCGATCCTCGCCGGCCTCGCCCTCGTGGGCGGGGTGGTGCTGCTGGTCGCCGGGACCCGCCGGAGCTGACCACCGGCCGCGGGCCTCGGCTCGCGGCCGCCGCTCTATCTTACCCCTACATGCTGGACTGCCGCCTCGGCGGGAAACCGCCGGTGCCTGGTGCGGCGTTCTTGCTCTGTCCTCCGCTTGCGTCCCTCACCCGGGATTGCCGCGATGGCGAAGCCCGATCCGGCGTCGGCGCGCCCGTTCTCCCTGCAGCGTGAGAGCTCTCTCCGCCGCCGTCTCGCCGCGCGCGAGGAGCAGGCGCTGGTGGAGCTGATCGACCTGGCGACACCCTGGCTCCTCGGCGTCGCCCAGGGAATGCTGAGCGACCCCGACGAGGCGGAGGAGGTCGTGCAGGAGGCCTTCACCTCGGCCTGGAACCATGCGGGCGCCCTGGGCGAGGAGCACGAGGCGCTCATGCCCTGGCTGCTCCGGATCACCCGCAACCGGGCTATCGATCGCCTGCGGCGGCGGGCCCGCGGCCGGGCGAGGCTCGCCCGGGCCAAGGCCGAGGGCGCCTTGCCCGACGACGCGGTGGCGCCGGTCGAGCCCAACGAGGCCGCCCGGCCCGGATGGCACGTGCACGAGTCGGTGCACGCGGCCCTGGCCGGCCTCCCGGCCGAGCAGCGCGAAGCCGTCCAGCTGGCCTATTTCCGCGGGCTCACCCACGCCGAGATCGCACGCACGCTGGAGATACCCATGGGGACGGTGAAGACCAGGCTTCGACTCGCCTTCGACAAGCTTCGGGTGGCGCTGGCCCCGATCAAGGACTGGGTGCTATGAATCCGCACGACTGGTACGTGGAGAATCGGGCCGGGTTCGTCGCCCGTGCGCTCGAGCCCGACGAGGAGCGCACCTTCCGCGAGCACCTGGCGCGCTGCGAGGAATGCATCCTGGAGGTGAGCCGGCTGGAGCGCGAGCTGGGCTGGCTCGCGATGGGGACGGCGCCGGTGGCCCCTCGGCCCGGCCTCACCCGCCGCCTCGCCGCCAGGGTGCTCGATCGGCCGCGCCGCTGGCAGGTCGTGCTCCCGTCGGCTCTCGCCGCCGCGGCGCTGCTGGTGGCCGTCGGCCTGGGGTGGCAGGGGCAGCGGGAGCGTCGATCGCTGGAGCACGCGCTCGCGACGCGCGAGCACCGGCTGATGGCGCTGTCCGACACCCTGTCGATCCTGCGGCAGGCGCAGGCCGTGACTCAGGCGAACATCTCGATGGATCAGTATCGGGGCGGGCTGGTGATTTTCCGCGACGCGGCCTCCCACCGCTGGTGCGTGGTGGTCCACGGGCTGCCGCCGGCGCCGCCGGGGAACGTCTACCAGTTCTGGTTCATCACCACGACCGGGATGGTGCGTTCGGTCGAAGTGGACGCCAACGCGACCCACCCCGCCATTCTCACGGTAGGGATGCCCGGCAAGTCGGCGCCTGTCATGGGCGCGGCGTTGACAGTCGAGCCGGCCGTGAATCACTCCCCAGAGCCGCAGGGGATGCAGCTGGCGCATGTGATGTTCTAGGGGCGGAGGGTCGGACGGTCGGTTAGAAGTAGGAATGCGTCGCAATCGCGACGTCAATCAGGTGACTCCGGCAAAAGGATGAGGCCGTGGGGCGCATCTGGCGCCAGCCCGCGGCCTGGCTAGCTGCGCTCCGCCCCTCCGCCCCTCAGTTCCCCGTCGAATCCCCCGCCACGCCGAGCGGCCACCATGACGGGTGGGACTCCTCGTCGCCGCCGAGCTGGACCGGCGGGCCGCTGCCCACGCTGTCGGCCGGGATCACGACGCCATTGGCCCCCAGCTCGCGGAACAGCTTCCACTGGGCCTGTCGGGCGGCGTAGGGGCGGCGCCCGTTGTACATCAGCGAGATCAGCAGCGTCCCCTCGGGCCGGCCGAGGTACCCCACCACGGTGGAAACCTGGCCCAGCGTGCCGGTCTTGGCCCGGACGACCCCAACTCCGGGGAACCCGCTGTTGAGCCGCCGCAGGGTGCCGGTACCATTGGCCGGCAGCAGCTGCGGGAAATTGTGCCCTGCCGAGGTGCCAGGGAACTTGGCGAGGTACGAGATGAAGGTGGACGGGGTGACCCGGTCGTCGAAGGAGAGTCCGCTGCCGTCGACCAGGTGCACGCCGCTGCTGCCGGTGATCGTGCGGACGTGGTCGGTGAGCCGCTCCGGTCCACGCTCTCTGCCGCCCGCCCACTGCAGCAGCAGCTCGGCCCCGAGGTTGAGGCTGCGCCGGTTGATCTCACTGGCCAGCGAGTCGAGCGGGGCGGACGCCACTTCGGCCAGGATCTGGGGGTCACCCGCCACCGCGGGCGTCGCGATCGCCTTGGCGTTCCAGACGATTCCCGCCCGGTTCAAGGCGGCGCCCCAGACGGCGTTCAGCACGGCCCTGGTGTCGGAGGCCACCGCCGTCAGCCGGCGTGGCGCCGCGCGGACACCCAGCGTCCCGCTCACCACCCATCCGCCATCGGTGCGCTGCCGCAGGGCGAGCCGGCTGCGCCGCCCGGAGCGGGTCGTGGCCGTTACCGTCACCAGCGGAGCGATCCCATCCGGAGCCGTCTCCACCACCCGCACCCGGTGACCGACCTTGTCGCCCGGGCGGACGGTCAGCCATACCACGTTCTCGTGCAGGGTGAGCGGACCGACCAGTGGCGCGAACAGCCGGCCCCGATGGCGCGTGGACCAGGCCGTGGGATAGATCGCGTCGGCGGTTCCTTCGGAGCTGCTCACTTCCAGCGGACCGTTCAGCGTGCGGACCCCCGCGTTGGCGAGTTGCATCGCCAGATCGTAGAAGGTCGGGCCGGACCCCTCCGCCCGCTCGAGCGAGGGGTCGCCGTTGAGCTCGAGCGACCAGGTGCCCATCCACTCCCCGGTGGCGGGATCGAGTTGACCCTCGCCCATGACCCGGGTGGACCGGCGCGCGTCCCCGCCCAGCATCGTGCGGGCGAATCCGGTGGTGAAGAGCTTGACGGTGGAGGCGGGGACCATCGGCTCATCGGGCCGCACGCTCCAGAGCAGCCGACCGGTACCATCGGCGACGGCGATTCCCCAGGACCCCGGAGCGTGACGGGTCGTGCTGCGATACCAGTTGGCCATCCGCTCGGCCAGCCAGGACGAATCGGTCTGGGCGTGCAGCACCGCGGCCGGTGTGAGGCCGAGTGCCGCAGTGAGTGCGGCGGCAGGTCCGAGTCGAACGAAGCGAGCGGCTAGCGACACGTACGTTCCCGTGCGTGAGGTCAGGCAGAGTACCAGATGTCGGGCGTTGGGCCGGTTATGGCGGGGCAGCCACAGCAGGATCCCCGGAGGAATTTTCCCCGGACGGCCTCAATGTCAACCCTAAGGTTTGTTACAACATGAGGTTACACCCACAAACCGCAGGGGTCTGAAGCTTCGACGCGGCAAGCATTTCCGGCGTCTGGCGGAGCTTTGCAAGAGCCGAGCCGACCTGGACCTGCGCGGGTGACGTACCTCACGCTTCGGCACTGTCCGGCTTCAGGCGGGGCACCGATCTGGACCCGACGCGGTACGGATGCACACGCCGCCGAAGACGGCGCGGGACGTTGGGGCGGGCCTACTTCAGGAGGGTCTTCGCGATGGTCTGGAGCTGCATGTTGCTGGTGCCTTCGTAGATCGTTCCGATCTTGGCATCCCGGTAATACTTCTCCGCCGGATACTCCTTGGAGTAGCCATAGCCGCCGAAGAGCTCCAGGCAGTTGGAGGTGATTCGGTCGGCCACCTGGCTGCTCAACAGCTTGGCCATGGCGGCCTGCTGCTGGAACGGTAATCCCGCGTCCTTGAGCCGGGCCGCGTTGTACACCATGAGTCGGGCGGCCTCCAGGTCGGTGGCCATCTGGGCCAGCTGGAACTGCACCCCCTGGAACTCGGCGATCGGCTTGCCGAACTGCTTGCGCTCCTTGACGTAGGCCGTGGCCGCCTCGAGTGCCCCCCGGGCCACGCCGATCATCTGCGCGCCGATCCCGATCCGGCCTTCATTCAGCGTCTCGATCGCGATCTTGTATCCCTGGCCGACCGGGCCCAGCACGTTGGCCTCGGGCACTACGCACTGCTCCAGGATGAGCTCCGTGGTGCTGGAGGCGCGGATCCCCAGCTTGTTCTCCTTCTTTCCCACCGAGAATCCGGCGAACCCGCGCTCCACCAGGAACCCGGTGATCCCCTTGTAGCCCTTGGCGAAGTCGGTGTTGGCGAAGACGATGAAGAGCTCGGCCTCGGCGCCGTTGGTGATCCAGAACTTGCGGCCGGTGAGCTCCCAGTGATCGCCCACCCGGTCGGCGCGGGTGGCGAGCGCGAACGCATCGCTGCCGCTGCCCGGCTCGGACAGGGCGAACGCGCCGAGCATGGTGGTTGTCACCTGGGGGAAGTAGCGGGCGTGCTGCTCGTCGCTGCCCCAACGGAGCAGCGCGTTGTTCACCAGGGTGTTGTGGACGTCCACGTAGATCGCCGCCGATGCATCCACCCGGGCAAGCTCCTCGATGGCGAGGACGGCCAGGAAGATCCCGCCTCCGGCTCCGCCGAAGCGATCCGGGACCTCGATGCCCATGAGGCCGAGCTCGAAGAACTTCGGAATGAGGGTCGGCTCGAAGCGTGCCGCCTCGTCCATGCTGGACACCAGGGGCCGCACCTCCGATTCCGCGAACTCGCGCACCGAATCGCGGAACAGACCTTCTTCGTCGGACAGGGTGGTGAGGGCGGGAGCGGCGGTGCGGAGGTCCTGCATCGGATGGGCTCCGGGTCGGGTCGGCAGGGTTCAGGTGCCGGGATTATATCCCCGGCTCGTAACCGGTTCAATCGGCGCCGATCACCTCGAGCGCCACCGGCACCCGTCCGAGCGGCGCGGAGACCTGGACACCCTGCACCCGCTCCGCCACCGCGGCCAGCATCTCTCGAGAGATCTTCACCCCCTCCGCCAGGGCGGCATCCTTGCCCACCGCGCTCGCCCGCCGCATCCGCTCCAGGACCTCGCTCGGCACCGAGACGCCCGGGACCTCGTTGGCCAGGAACTCGGCATTCCGCAGCGAGACCAGCGGCCAGATGCCGGCCACGATGGGGAGCCGGAACTGCTCGGTCCGCTTGAGGAAGCGGTCGAGCTGGTTCAGGTCGAAGACGGGTTGGGTGATCGCCCATTCCGCGCCGGCCTCGACCTTCCAGGCGAATCGGCGAAGCTCGCGGTCGAGGTCGGGCGCGGCGGGATTGACGCCGACCGCAATCACGAAGCGCGTCGGCGCGCCGATCGGGTTGCCGCCCGGGTCCAGCCCGCGGTTGAGCCGGGACACCAGGTTGGTGAGGCCGATGCTGTCGATGTCGAAGACCGCGGTCGCCTCGGGGTAGGGGCCCATCTTGGGCGGGTCGCCGGTGACGATGAGGAGATTGCGGATGCCCGCGGCCGCGGCGCCGAGCAGGTCCGAGAGCATGCCCAGCAGGTTGCGGTCCCGGCAGGCGTAGTGCACCACCGGCTCCATCCCGACCTCGCGCTGGATCATGAGGCCCGCCAGCAGCGCCCCCATGCGACTCTGTGCCCGGGGACCGTCGGGGACGTTGACCGCATCGACCCCCGCCTGCTTGAGCAGGCGCACCTGCTCGAACATCGGTCCCGGATCGACGCCCTTCGGCGGCACGATTTCCACCGTGGTGACGAAGCGGCGCTCGGCCAGCTTGGCGCCGAGCCCCGAGCGCTCGGCCAGGGGAACGGCCTCGACCTCGACCGCCTGACGCGGCTCCGCGGCCACCGCGTGAATGGTGCGAGGCGACACGCTCTGCACGAACCCCACGATGGCGCGAATGTGGTCCGGCGTCGTCCCGCAGCAGCCGCCGACGAAGCGGGCCCCGGCCTCGACGATCCGCCGGGCGTAGCTCGCCATGTACTCGGGGGACGCCATGTAGATCTTGCGGTCGCCGACCTCGCGGGGAAGTCCGGCATTGGGCTGGGCCGAGAGGGGGATGGTCACCACCCGGGCGAGCTTCTCGATCGCCTCCAGCACGCCGTGCGGCCCGACCGAGCAGTTGACGCCCACCACGTCGGCGCCCAATGATTGCAGCGCGGGCCCGAACACGTCCGGATCGGTGCCGTAGTGCGTCTTGCCGTCGGTGCCCACGGTCATCTGCGCGATCACGGGCAGGTCGCACAGCTCGCGCACGGCCGCCAGCGCCGCGCCGAGCTCGTTGACGTCGCTGAAGGTTTCGAGAACGAAGCCGTCCACGCCTCCGGCAAGGAGCCCGCGCACCTGGCGCAGGTAGAGGTGGCGGGCTTCGTCCACCGAGAGCTCACCGAACGGCTCGATCCGGACACCCAGCGGACCTATCGCTCCGGCCACGGCAGCGCGCGCCCCGGCCGCCTCCCGTGCCAACCCCGCCGCGGCCGAGTTGATCCGCTCGGTGTCGTCGGCCAGACCGTAGCTCGCCAGCTTGACCGGATTGGCGCCGAAGGTGTTCGTCTCCAGCACTTCGGCGCCCGCGCGCAAGTATTCCCGGTGGATGTCCCGGATCAGCTCGGGCTGGCGCAGGTTGAGCTCGTCGTAGCACACGTTGAGGAAGACGCCGCGCCCGTACAGCATCGTGCCCATGGCGCCGTCCACCACGTGGACCCGGCCGTCGGCGAGCAGATCGCGAAGAGTCGGCATGGGCTGCTAATGACCCTCCGCCCGTCCGCCCGTCCGACCGTCCGCCTCGTACCCCAGATTCGGCGCCAGCCAGCGTTCCGCGGCCGCGAGGTCCATGCCTTTCCGGCGGGCGTAGTCCTCCACCTGGTCCCGATCGATCTTGCCCACGCCGAAGTACTGAGCCTCCGGTCGCCAGAAGTAGTAGCCGCTGACCGCGGCCCCGGGCAGCATCGCGTAGCTCTCGGTGAGGTGGATCCCGGCCCGATCCTCCGCGCCGAGCAGCGCGAAGAGGGTCGCCTTCTCGGTGTGGTCCGGGCACGCCGGGTAGCCGGGCGCCGGGCGGATGCCCTGGTAGCGCTCCCGGATGAGGTCCTCGTTCTCCAGCGTCTCCTCCGGCGTGTAGCCCCAGAATTCGCGGCGCACCCGCTCGTGCAGCCGCTCGGCGAAGGCCTCGGCCAGCCGGTCGGCCAAAGCCTTGGCCAGAATCGCGCTGTAGTCGTCCTGCGCGGCCTGGAACTGCGCGACCAGCTCCTCCAGGCCGTGCCCCGCCGTCACGGCGAACCCACCGATCCAGTCGGTGACCCCGGCATCCGCCGGGGCCACGAAGTCCGCCAACGCGAGGTTGGGCCGGCCTGCCTGTTTCGCCATCTGCTGGCGCAGCGTGTGGATCACCCCGAGCTGCTCTCGCCGGTCGGGGTGCCGGTAGACCTCGATATCGTCTCCCACCGAGGCAGCTGGGAAGAACCCGATCACGCCGCGAGCCCGCAGGAGCCGCTCCCGCACGATCCGGTCGAGCAGCGCCGACGCATCGGCGAAGAGGCTCCGCGCCGCCGGGCCCTTGTCGGGATCCTCGAGAATGGCCGGGTAGTGGCCGGCGAGCTCCCAGGTCTGGAAGAACGGCGTCCAGTCGATCCGCTCGACCAGCTCGGCGAGGGGATAGTCGTCGAAGGACCGGACCCCGGTGAAACAGGGCACCGGCGCTGTACGGCTCCAATCCGGCACCAGGCGATTGGCCCGCGCCGCGGCGATCGGCTGCCGCGACTCCGCGCTGCGGCGGCCGGCCCGCTCCCGACGGATCTTTTGGTACTCCGCGGCCACGCCGGCGGTGAACTCGTCACGCAGGCCGGGGCTCAACAGACTGCCCGCCACCCCGACCGCGCGGGAGGCATCCAGCACGTGGACCGTAGGCCCGCGGTACTCCGGGGCGATCTTGACCGCGGTGTGAACCCGGGAGGTCGTCGCTCCGCCGATCAGCAGCGGCACGCCAAGTCCGGACCGGTCCAGCTCTCCGGCGACGAACCTCATCTCCTCCAGCGACGGGGTGATGAGTCCGCTCAGCCCGATCAGGTCCACCCCCTCCTGGCGGGCGGTCTCAAGGATGCGCGCTGCCGGGACCATCACGCCGAGGTCGATCACCTCGTAGTTGTTGCACTGGAGCACGACGCCCACGATGTTCTTGCCGATATCGTGCACGTCGCCCTTGACCGTGGCGAGCAGCACCTTGCCGTTGCTCTTGGCCGCGGTGCCGCGCTCCCGCTCGGCTTCGAGGAACGGGATCAGATGGGCGACGGCCTTCTTCATCACCCGGGCGCTCTTCACCACCTGGGGCAGGAACATCTTTCCGGCCCCGAACAGGTCGCCCACCACGTTCATTCCGTCCATCAGCGGGCCCTCGATCACCTCGATCGGATGAGCCGCCTGCAGGCGGGCCTCTTCGGTGTCCACCACGATGTACTCGGTGATCCCCTCGACCAGCGAGTGGCTGAGCCGCTTCGCGACGGGATCGTTCCGCCAGGCGAGGTCCGCCTCGCGGCCGGAGGCCTGGCCCTTCACCGTATCGGCGATCTCGAGCAGGCGGTCGGTCGCGTCCGGCCGTCGGTTCAGCACCACGTCCTCGACCCGCTGGAGGAGGTCCGGTGGAATGTCGTCGTAAACGGCGAGCTGGCCGGCGTTCACGATCCCCATGTCCATGCCCGCGGCGATGGCATGGTAGAGGAACACGGCGTGGATCGCCTCCCGCACGGCGTCGTTGCCGCGGAAGGAGAACGACACGTTGCTCACCCCCCCGCTCACCAGGGCGTGGGGCAGGGTGGCCTTGATCCGGCGGGCCGCCTCGATGTAGGCCACGGCGTACCC
The DNA here is from genome assembly GCA_035278885.1 of Gemmatimonadales bacterium. Classification (GTDB taxonomy): domain Bacteria; phylum Gemmatimonadota; class Gemmatimonadetes; order Gemmatimonadales; family GWC2-71-9; genus CAVVWJ01. The sequence goes on from DATEIR010000137.1 coordinate 10,681, forward strand.
GCTGTGCTCCTCGATCCCGGTGCCGATCGCGAAGATGTTGGGATCGACGATGACGTCCTCGGGCGGAAAGCCTACCCGCTCGGTCAGGATCCGGTAGCACCGGGCGGCGATCGCCACCTTGCGCTCGACCGTGTCGGCCTGGCCCTGCTCATCGAAGGCCATCACCACCACCGCGGCGCCATAGCGGCGGACCAGCGTCGCCTGGCGGACGAACTCCTCCTCACCCTCCTTGAGGCTGATCGAGTTCACCACGCCCTTGCCCTGGATACACTTGAGCCCGGCTTCCAGGACCGACCACTTGGACGAGTCGATCATCACCGGCACCCGGCTGATGCCGGGCTCGGACGCGGCCAGGCGCAGGAACGTGGTCATGGCGCGTTCCGAGTCGAGCATTCCCTCGTCCATGTTCACGTCGATCACCTGGGCCCCGTTCTCCACCTGCTGCCGGGCCACCTCCAGCGCTCCCTCGTAGTTCCCCGCCAGCACCAGGCGGGCGAACTGGCGTGAGCCGGTGACATTGGTCCGCTCGCCCACGTTCACGAACAGCGAGTCGGGCCCGATCGAGAGCGGCTCCAGTCCGCTCAGCCGGGTGCGCGGCGCCACCGCCGGCGGCTGGCGGGGCGGCAGCTCCCGGACCGCCTCGGCGATCGCCCGGATGTGCGTCGGCGTGGTGCCGCAGCACCCGCCGACCAGGTTCACCAGACCCTGCTCCGCGAATTCCCGGATCACCCCCGACATCAGCTCCGCGCTCTCGTCGTACTCGCCGAATTCGTTGGGCAGCCCTGCATTGGGGTAGGCGCTGACGTAGATCGGCGCCACCCGGGAGAGGTCCTGGATGTACTGGCGGAGCTGCCGGGCGCCCAGCGCGCAGTTGAGGCCCACGCTGAGCGGGCGCGCGTGGGCCACCGAGTGCCAGAACGCCTCCGTGGTCTGCCCGGACAACGTCCGTCCGCTCGCGTCGGTGATGGTGCCCGAGATCATGACCGGCACCCGCTGCCCGACGCGCTCGAAGACGGTCTCGATCCCGAAGATCGCGGCCTTGGCGTTGAGGGTGTCGAAGATGGTCTCGATCAGGAGCAGGTCGGCCCCGCCGTCGAGCAGGCCGCGGGCAGCGTCGGCGTAGGTCTCGGCCAGCTCGTCGAACGAGATGTTCCGCGAGGATGGATCGTTCACGTCGGGCGAGATGGACGCGGTGCGATTGGTCGGCCCCAGCGCACCGGCCACGAAGCGCGGCGTATCCGGATCCCGGCGCTCGAAGTCATCCGCCGCCTCACGTGCCAGGGCTGCCGCCGCGCGGTTCAGCTCGTAGACCAGCGCCTCCAGCCCGTAATCCGCCTGGGACGGGTAGTTCGAGGTGAATGAATTGGTCTCGATGATGTCGGCACCCGCCTCCAGGTAGGCACCGTGGATCTCCCGGATGACGCGCGGCTGGGTGAGGCAGAGCAGATCGCTGTTGCCCTTGAGATCACGGGGCCAGTCGAGGAATCGCTCGCCCCGGTACTCCCGCTCACCCAGCCCATAGCCCTGGATCATGGTACCCATGGCCCCGTCGAGCACCAGGATGCGTCGTGCCAGCAGCGGCTCGAGCAGGGCGAGCCGCTCGGTGCGGGTGCGGACCAGGTCGAGGGTGGGGGATGATGTCACCAGGAGAGCCTCCAACGAAAAGCCCCGAGGCCAAACGCCACGGGGACATGCGTTTTTAGCGGTTTGTTTAGCGTGGCCGCAAGCAGCGCAAATCGCCACGGATCAATTGTCCTTGCCGCGAAGTCTAACGGCGGGCGCCCGAGGGGCAAGGTCAGAGGCCGAGGCGTCGCGCCACCTCCACAGGCGCCAGGCCGGCGACGTCGACGACCTTGTTCCGGCTCCCCCGGCCACCCACGATCCGTACCGCGGCATGCCCCAGGCCCAAACGGTCCGCCAGGAAGGAGATCAGAGCCTGGTTGGCCGCCCCGTCCACGGGGGGCGCCGTAAGCCGGATCCGAATGGACTGCCCGTGCAGGCCGACGACGGCGTTGCTGGAGGCTCGGGGCTGGATGCGGAGGGCTAGGCGGGTGCCGGACGGCGTGGGGGTGAGGGGCGCCATATGGACGACCCGGCTCAGAGCATCCGGAGCACCACGCCGCGCGCGATCCACAGGACGACCCAGGCCACCATGGGGCTCAGATCGATCATCCCGACCGGCGGCATGAGCCTGCGGATCGGGTCGATCAGCCAATCGGTCAGCGTCATCACCGGCCGCATCCAGCGGCTGTAGGGCGAAATGCCGAACCAGGAGGCGATGACCCGCACCAGGATCGCGGCCATCAGGAGGCTGAAGAGGGCGCCGACGGCTACCTGGGCCCACACCCGCGGGCCCGCGCCCGCGAGCGCGGTGAGCCCGAAGGCCATGCCCACCAGCCAGCGGACCAGGCTCACCAGGATGAGTCCCGCGACGATCACGCCGCCGAGCAGCCAGAGCGGCGCGTCCTGCGGACTGCCGCCAAACCGCACGACACGGCGCTCGAGCGGGAGCAGCACCGGATCACTGATCCGCCGGACGAACCGGGGCCAGGGGCCGAACGGGCCGATGGTGCGTCGCCGGACGGCCCAGTGGGTGAGGGCCACGACGGCGGCATACGCCAGGGCGACCACGACCACGTAGCGCACCAGGGTGTCGAGCGCCCCGGCGATCACGAGAGGGAGATCAGGGCGCACCGTCGCCGCCGACCTGGATCGGGCGCTGGGCGCCGCCGCGGGTGGTGCACATGAGAGTGAAGCGGCCGCCGTTGAGGGACGCCTCTTCGAGAACCTGGCTGTCGCCACGGCAGGCGACGATCTCGCGGCCCTCGTTGCGGCGGTAGGTGACCGTGACCACGGGCTCGCGCTCCACGCTGACCAGGACTCGAGCGGTGGCGGGTGTCAAACTGTCCACGCCCATCTGTCGAAGGGAGCCGGCCGGTCGTCCTCGGTGAGACCCGCGGTAGTCCACGGCGCGGTCCACCAGGTCGAACACCTCCCGGCCGAGGATTTCGGCGTCGGCCTGGGGGCCGGTGGCGGGCTGTCGCGCCGTCTGCCTCTGCTCGGGCGCCTTCTCGCCGGCGCACCCGCCCGCCGCCCAGGCGAGCGCGAGCAGCCAACCGAGCGTGCGGCGACTCATTCCATCGCGAATTCGCGGTTGAACACGACCTCGAACCGGAAGGTCTTGGCCCGGCTGCGGGTCTCCATGTGCTCGGCGATGCGCTTGAGCCGGGCGGGGATCCCCATGATCTTCTCCTGGGCCTTCCGGCCCAGCTCACCGAGTCCCTGCAGGCTCTCGATTTTCCAGTAGCGGATCTGCTCCTGCACGATCCGCAGGTAGTCGCGCGGGCCGTAGATCCCGGTTCGCCGGATCACCTCCGCCAGCTCCTTGAACCCGGGCATGGTGACGCCGGGCATGTCGATGGCTGGAAGAATGAAGGAGGCGGAGTGCAGCGCCTGGTCCGGATCGCGCTGCAGGATCTCGTCGAACACCGAACGATAGAACGCGTAGTGCCGTGCCTCGTCCTTGGCGACGTGTCCCAGCACCTCGGCCAGCCGGGGCTCGTACTCCCCCACGATCCGCCCGGTCTCGGCGTGGGAGAATTGGGTCGCCCGTTCCTGGACCGTGGTGTACACGAAGACCCGGTAGGGATCGCGGTCCCATTCGGGATGGAATCCGGCCCGGATGTACTCGAACTGCATCTCCTCGATTCTGCGCTGGTCGAACAGGCGGGTATCGTGGCAGTAATCATGCAGCACTGCCCCGTGCCGGTCTTCCTCGGCAGTCCAGAGGTTGTTCCACAGCCGCCAGTAGCTCGCATCGCCAAGGTACACCGCGAGCAGCCGATGGAAGTGGGGCAGCCCCTCCTCGGTCAACATGTTCAGCGCGAGCGCGGCCCGCACCGGATCGGGAATTCCCTCGGCCTGAGCCCGAAGGCGGCGCACGAACTCATCGGGGCAGGTGTCCGGCTCGGGCTGGAGCAGCTCGGAGGGATACCAGATCTCACGCTTACGCTCGTGCGATTCCATGAGCTCGCGGACGCGGTCCTCCAGGTCCCGGAGGACTTCCATTTTGGCAGCGAGATCCCGCTCGGTATCGGTGACGACGGGGGTACCCATGCCGTTCCTTCCAGGGACGTTGAATCGGACAAAACAAGGCGGACCAGCCTCTTAAGATAGCGGGGCCGGTCCGGTCAGCGCCATTCGGCGTGTGGAGGGCGACTAGAGCGCCTTTTCCATCAGGCTCCAGCGCCGCCGGCCCATGTAGTTGTCGCGCTCGAACACGCGACGCCACCCCAGCGCGGCCAGCAGCCCCTCGGAGCGGGTGTCATCGGTCCAGAATTCCGCCAGATGGGCGCCGGCGTCGATCGCACGTTGCTCGAAGGCCGCCAGGAGGCGGTGGGCATGGCCGCGATGGCGTTCCTGGGGCAGGATGACCACGTCTTCCAGGTGGGCCACGCCGCCCCGGAACCAGTAGCGAAGACCCCCGATCCAGTCGCCGATCTCGTTGCTGAGAATGAGGTAACGCTGGTCGGCGGTACCCGACCAGCCACCCGCCTCCTCCTCCTGCTCGAGCAGCTCGGAGTACCAGGCGGCGAAGTCGCCGTCCTGCTCCATTTCCCGTATCGAGAGCTCGCTCATGGTTCCTTGGCCTTCAGGGGACTGCCATCTCCAGTGCAACACTAGTGCCACTCCGATCTGCCATCTGTGGGGAAGGTCACCCGCCGGTCACAGCCTCCATTGCTGTAACGGCTCGTGATGCGGCCGATGTTCCGAAAGCCCGTTTGCCGCTGGTTCCGGGGCGAAATAGCTTGAGGAATGGACTCAGCCGGTGACCGAACCCATGTCTGATACGACTGCCACTCCCGAGGCCCGCCCGGTCGTCGTGCGGTGCGTCTTCTGTAACACCCCTAACCGGGTGGACCTGGCCCGCCTGTCCGCCGGCCCCAAGTGCGGCAGCTGCGGACGCCCCATCCGGCTCGACCGGCCGATCAAGACCGGTGACGACGGCTTCGACCAGACGATCGGGAGTGCCGGCGCGCCTGTTCTGGTGGACTGCTACGCCGACTGGTGCGGCCCCTGTCGCATGATGGCCCCCGCGCTCGACGAATTCGCGCAGCGGCACGCCGGCGAGGTGCTGGTGCTCAAGCTCGATACCGACGCGAACCCCATTCTGAGTACGCGGCTCGGCATCAAGGGGATTCCCACGCTGATCGCCTTCGAGCACGGGAAGGAGCGGGGCCGACACATCGGCATCGCCGACGTCCCTGCGCTGGAGAAGCTGGTCGGGCTGGTCTGAGCGCGGACCCCTAGATCCCTACCGCCACACCGACCCCGATGGCCACCCCCGCGAGGACGAGCAGGGCCGCCAGCAGCGGGACCGCGAATTTGAGCCAGGCGTCGAAGGTCACCCCCGCGGCGGCCAGCATCGCCATCAGCGCCCCGTTGGTGGGCCAGAGCATGTTGGTGAGGCCGGCCCCGTACTGATAGGCGAGCACGGTGACCTGCCGGGACAGGCCGATCAGGTCCGAGAGCGGCACCAGGACCGGCAGGGTCAGCACCGCGTGCCCGCTGGTGCTGGGGACCGGCAGGTGGACGAGGGTATGGAGACCCATCATCGCCAGTGCGGACACGGTGACGGGCAGGCCGGCGACCGGCGTGAACAGGCCGTGGACGATGGTGTCCACGATGCTCCCCTGGTCCATCACGACGTAGATCGCCCGGGCGAATCCGATGAGTAGCGACGCATAGGCGATCGCCCGAAAGCCCTCCACGAACCCTTCCGCCGTGCCGGCGATGCCGAGCCCGCCGATCAGGCCGGCGAGAACGCCCATGGTGAAGAACACGACCGCCAGGCGATCGAAGTCCCAGCCGTACTTGAGCTCTCCCACCACGAACACCACGAAGCTGGCGAGCACCACGATCAGCACGGCCGCGTGGCGCCACCCCGCGCCCGGGCCGGCATCGTCCTCCACCTGCTCGGGCTCGGTCCGGGTGCGCTTGGCATAGACCATCGTTGCCGCCAGCCAGATAGCGACCGCAGGCACCAGGAATGCCAGCCGGAACTGCCAGCCCGAGGCCAGCTTCAGGTCGGCCACCTTCTGGGCGATGCCGACCTGGAACGGATTGAATGGGCTGAAGCTCGCGGCCACGAGCGAGGCGCCCAGGCTCATCGAAACCGCGACCATCGGGCGGAAGCCGAGTCGCCTGGTGAGGAGAAGGAGGACCGGCACGAAGGCGATCAGCTCCTCTTCCATCTGAATCAGCATGCCGCCGGTCGCGAATGCCACGCCGGCGATCGGGATGACCAGCAGCCCTCGCCCGGACAGCATCCGGACCATGGAGTTCACCAGCCGCGCCAACGCACCGGTCCGGTCCACCACCGAGAACGCCCCGCCGACCAGGAACACGTAGAAGATGATCAGCCCCGCGTCGAGCATCCCCTTGGGAATCGCGTCCAGCGCGTCCATCGGGCCGACCGGCGTGGCCGGGACCGGAGCGTATGTCCCCGGAACGACGAGGCTCCTGCCGGTGACGGGGTCCTGATGGCGCTGGTACCGTCCGGCCGGGAGGATCCAGGTGAGGGCGGCGGCGAAGAGAATACAGCTGACGAGCAGGGCAAGCGGATGGGGAAAGCGGGCGCGGGACCCCCGCTCGCTCACAGGGTGCGACACGAGCGGCTGGCGGGGGGCCGGCGGCCGCACCCGATGCTCTCGTCCATGCCCTGAGCCAGCGGACCGCAGGCGGCGGTCTGGGCCTGTTCCGCCGCGGCGTCCTCGGTGGCGGCCGAGGCGGTCGCCGTCTGACGGCCGCCGTGGAACTCGACCGTGACGGTGCATTCGTACTGCTGGGACGACATGGTCGAGTACAACAGGAAGGCCACGAAGGCGAGGACCGCGAGGATCGTCACCATGCGGGATCGCGAGGTCATGGGCTCGACGGACTGGGGTGAGTGCCGCGGGACGGCGCCGGTGTCAGGCAGGGCGCTCCGCAATATCTGACCTTCAGTCTCCGCGCGAAAGGGCATTGCAGATTCCTTCACACCGACCAGGGGATAAACAGCGAGTTCCCCGGCGACATCCCGCGTAGCTCCCGCCCATCACGTCACTTGCGGACTCCAGCCGCGCTCCGGTCCACCTTTTGCCCCCCGATGCGCCGGTTACGCGCCGAAGCATGGCTCGTACTCCCCCTGATGGTGGATGGTTTGCCCGCCCTGAGGGCGGACGCGAGGACGGCGTGAAGGTACTGATCGTGGAGGATTCGCCGCTCGTACGGAAGATGTACGGGCTGGCGCTCTCGCCGCGGGAGCACCAGCTCACCACGGCGGAGGACGGCCGCCGTGCGCTCGAGATCCTGGCCGACCCGACTCAGCCGTTCGATCTCATTCTGCTCGATCTCCGCATGCCGGACATGGACGGGGTCGCCTTTCTGCGCGAGCTGCGCAGCAGCCCTCGGCTGCGCAGGCTGCCGGTGGTGCTCACCACGGTCGAGCCGGATGGATCCGCGATGCTGGATGAGGCCAAGGGCCTCGGGGTGACCGCCGTGGTGAAGAAGCCGTGGAAGCCGCAGCACCTCAAGGATGTCGTCCAGACCGCACTCTCGGCACCGGGGAGGTGACATGGCGCACGCCTTTCTCTTCGTCGACGATTCCGCGCTGCACCACCAGATGTACCGGCTCATCTTCTCCCGCGGTGCGCTGGCCGGCAACACGCTCTACCACGCCACCAACGGGCGCGAAGGCTACGCCCTGCTGACCCAGCATCCCGAGCTGGCCCTGGTGTTCCTCGACCTCAACATGCCGGAGATGAACGGCCTGGAGGTGCTGACCCGCCGCGCCGCGGAGCGGCTGCACCCGCAGGTGCCGATCGTCCTGGTCACCACCGAGAGCACCGAGGAGGACGAGGCGCGGGCGCGATCCGCCGGGGCCTGGGACTACCTCCGCAAGCCGTTCCAGCCGGCCGACGTCGAGCGCCTGGTAACACGGGCACTGGCCGAAGCCGCCGGCAGCGCCGCCTGAGATGAGCGCGGAGGACAACGCGTTCCGCGAGCTGATCGACGAGTACGTCGTCGAGTGTCTCCCGCTGGCCGAGCGGGCCGCCGACGCCTTGGTGGACTTGGAGCGGCGGCGCCGCGCGGGAGACGGCGGGGACGAGCTCCTGGGCCCGGTGAAAGGCTGGCTCCATACCGTCAAAGGCAACTCCGCGATGATGGGCCTCACCCCGATTCAGGAATCGGCCCACGCCCTGGAGGACCTCTGCGCGGTGCTGGCGGAGCATGGGGGGGAGGACGGTGACCAGCTGGTCGGGCTGCTGGTCGAGGGCGGCGGCCTGCTGGTCGACCAGGTCCGGGGGGCATCGGCGGGCGGAG
>DATEIR010000138.1:0-5079 GCA_035278885.1 Gemmatimonadales bacterium
CGCACGGGCGCACGGGCGCACGCCTCGCGCGATAAGGATGATCACATGGCCGTGCGCCTGTGCGACCGTGCGCCTGTGCGCCCATGCGCCCACCCAATTATCTCTTAAGTAATGTCCGCCACCGGCATCCTCTTCGACTTCAACGGCGTCATCGTGGACGACGAGCCGCAGCACTGCGAGGCGCTGATCACCACGCTGGCCGAATACGGCTATCCGCTCGACCGCGACACCTACTACCGCGACTACCTGGGCTTCGACGATCGGGAGTGCTTCCGCTTCACCTTCGCGCGCGGCGGCGCCGCGGTGGAGGAGCGCCGGCTGCAGGAGGCGATCGAGCGGAAGAACGCCCACTACGAGCGGGCCATCCGCGGCTCGATGGAGCTCGTCCCCGGCGCCGCCGAGTTCATCGAGGAGGCCGCGCTCGACGGGCACCAGCTCGGCGTGGTGTCCGGCGCGCTCCGGCGGGAGATCGAGCTGGTGCTGTCGCTCGCCGGCCTCCGCCCCCACTTCGCCGAGATCGTGGCCGCCGAGGACGTGGGCGCGTGCAAGCCCGACCCGCAGGGGTATCTCCAGGCGCTCGCGCGGCTGGAGCTGGAGCCGAGGCGGTGCGTGGTGGTCGAGGACTCGCTGCCGGGCCTGGCGGCGGCGCGCGCCGCCGGGCTCCACTGCGCCGTGCTCACCACGTCGCATCCGACCGACGCCTTCGGCGATGCCGACCTGGTCTGGTCCGACTTCGCCGGGCGCCGTCCCTCCGATCTCCCCTGGACCCATGCCTGATCTCGACCTGACGCTCGACCGCGCGCGGCTGGACGCGCTGCGGCACGGCGCCGTGGTGGTGGAGACCACGCCGGCGGTCTTCCGGGTGACCGGCAGCGGCGCGCTCACCTGCCTGCAGGGACTGCTGACCAGCGACCTGCTCGCGCCCGGCGACGGCGCCCTGCTCTACGGCGCGATGCTGACGCCCAAGGGCGCGATCGTCACCGACGCCTGGGTCTTTCGCCGGGGCGACGTGGTCACCTTGCTGCTGCCGTGCGAGGGCCGCGCCGCCGCGCTCGAGATCTTCGGCCGTACCCTGCCGCCCCGGATCGCGCGCTGGGCCGACCTCACCGGCCAGGTGCGGGTGGCCTGGCTCCTGGGCGACCGCGGATTCCAGGTGCTGGCCAAGTCGGGCATCGGCGCGCCGGAAGGCGCGGGCCGGATTCACGAGGTGGGCTCGGGCGAGGACGCCGTCACCATCGCGCTGGCGCCGGAGACGGCGCCGTTCGCGGCCTGCCTCGCCGGACCGGTCGCCGCGCTCGAGCCGCTGGTGCAGCAGCTCGTGTCGGCCGGCGCGCGCCCGGGCGACGAGGGCGACCATCACGCCGCCCGCATTCTCGCCGGCTGGCCCGCGCTCGGCGCCGAGATCGACGAGCGGACCCTGCCGCAGGAGGTGCGCTTCGACGAGATCGGCGGCGTGTCGTACACCAAGGGGTGCTACACCGGGCAGGAGACGGTGGCCCGGCTCCACTTCCGGGGGCACACCAACCGGGAGCTCCGCGGACTGTGGTGGCGCGCCGACGAGCCGGAGCTGGCCGACGGCAACGGCAGCCGCCTGGTGCTGTCGGGCGAGCGGGAGGTCGGATCGGTGCGGAGCCGGCTCAGCGTGGACGGGCGAGCGATCGGCCTCGCGGTGATCCGCCGGGAGGTGGATCCGGGCGCCGAGGTCATCGCGGGAGGACGGCGGGCGACGGTGGTGGCGCTCCCCTTCCGGGGCGACGAGCTCGACGGCTAGATACAGCAAGGCCCCGGCTCGTGCCGGGGCCCTGAAGTCAGCGATGTAACCAGGAGCTTACTTGGCGCTGTCCCGGGTCATCATCGTGTCGGACGACGGCGCCATGGCGCTGCTGTCGTGCGACATCCCGCCCATGCCGGTATCGGCCGGAGCCGCGGCAGGCGCCATCTCGCCGGTGGTCTCCCCGGCCGGCGCGGCCTCTTCCTTCTTGCCACACGCGGCGAGCACGAGCACCGCCGAGATCAAGAGCAGCTTCTTCATCAGGTACTCCTTGCACGGTTTGGTTGGCCAGCCAGAATCAGGGTAGACGCCTGCCTGCATCGTCGCCGGATGCACGGGCGCGAAGCTAAGCGCGCGCGATTGATTGTCAAGCGGATGGGCCGCCGGCGAGGCCCGACACGATCCCGAATCATTTTCACAAGGTGCTGCAATACAATGACTTACAAATACGAGTCGGGCGAGCCCAGTACCTTCGGCGAGCTGCGCGACAGCCGCTGGGCCGAGCCGCCTTACCGGGGCCGTACGGTGCGGGACGAGCTCCGCGCCAACCTGCTCGCGCGGCTGGAGTGCGGCACGCCGCTCTTCACCGGGATCGTGGGCTACGAGGACACCATCCTCCCCCACCTGGTGAACGCGCTGCTGGCCCGGCACCATTTCATCCTGCTGGGTCTCCGCGGCCAGGCCAAGAGCCGGATCCTGCGCGAGCTCACCGGCCTGCTCGACGAGCGGATCCCGATCGTGGCCGGGAGCGAGGTCAACGACGACCCGTTCGCGCCGATCTCCAAGTACGCCCGCGAGCTGCTGGCCGAGTGCGGCGACGCGGCGCCGATCGCCTGGATCGGACGGGAGCAGCGCTACGTCGAGAAGCTGGCGACGCCCGACGTCACCATCGCCGACCTGATCGGCGACGTCGACCCGATCAAGGCCGCGCGCGGCGGCCACCTGCTGAGCGACGAGCTCACCATGCACTTCGGGCTCCTGCCCCGGGCCAACCGCGGCATCTTCGCCATCAACGAGCTGCCCGACCTGAGCGGCAAGGTGCAGGTCGGCCTGTTCAACATCATGCAGGAGGGGGACGTCCAGATCAAAGGCTATCCGGTGCGGCTGCCGCTCGACGTCCTGCTCGCGTTCACGGCCAATCCGGAGGACTACACCGCGCGCGGCAAGATCATCACGCCGCTCAAGGACCGGATCGGCTCGGAGATCATCACCCACTACCCGCGCACCGTGCAGCTGGGCATGGAGATCACCGCCCAGGAGGCGTGGACCCGCCGAGGCGGCCGGCCGCTCGACGTCCCCGACTTCGTGCTGGAGACGATCGAGCGGGTCGCGTTCGAGGCCCGGGAGGACAAGCGGGTGGACAAGCGCTCGGGCGTGAGCCAGCGGCTCCCCATCAGCGTGCTGGAGAACGCCGTCTCCAACGCCGAGCGGCGGACCGCCTCGGCGCGGGAAGACCGGATCGTCCCCCGGATCAGCGACGTCTACGCCGCGGTGCCCTCGATTACGGGCAAGCTGGAGCTGGAGTACGAGGGCGAGCTGCAGGGGGGCGACACCATCGCGCGGGAGCTGATCCGCCGGGCCGCGGGCAAGGTGCTGGAGGAGCGCGCCGGCGGCGCGGACCTGGTGCGCATCGTGGCCTGGTTCGACCAGGGCGGCGCGCTCAAAGTCCCCGGCGACGAGCGGAGCGAGCTCTGCTACAAGGGCTTCGCCGTGGTGCCCGGGCTGCTGGATCTGGTGGAAGACGTCGGCCTCTCTCCCAAGTCCGACCACCCTCGTGCCGTCGCCGCCTGCGAGCTGGTATTGGAAGGACTCGCCGCCGCCAAGCGCATCAGCCGCAGCGAGGAGCTGGGGTATACCAGAGCCAAGCCGGAGCGGCGGGAGCCGGGGTTTGGGGGGAAGGGAGGGATCTCGTTCGGGTGAGAGGGGAAGGGTGAGAGGGGAAGGGAGAAAGGCGAAGGGCGAAGGGGGCGCGCGAGGAGCTTACGGTGCGCCCCCTTCCCCCTTCCCCTTTCCCCTTTCCCCTCCGGCCCATCCTCTAGCCTTCGCCTGATCCCCAATCGCCCTCGCCGCCCCGTCCAGGCCGAGCGTCTCGGTGTTCAGCGTCATGTCGTAGCTGACCGGATCGGCCCATTCACGCTTGTAGTACTCCTTGTGGTAGCGAGCGCGGTTCTTGTCCGTAGTGTCGGTGATCCGCGCCGCTTCCTCCGGACTCACCGCCAGCCGCTCGGCCGCGACGCGAATCCGGTACTCCCGAGAGGCCACCACCCGCACGTGCAGCGCCTCCCGCTCGCTCGAGAGCACCGCCGCCGCCGCGCGACCGACGAGCACCACCCTGCCCTCCGCAGCGATCTGCGCTACCACCCGCTCCGTGACCTGCACCAGCTCCGGCTCGGCGAGGCTGGAGAGCGGGACGGTGAGCGCCGGCCCTGGCCCAGCCTCCGGCGTCCCGGCCACCAGCGCCTGCGCCAACCGCTGGACGAAACCCGGAACCCGCTCCTCCCGCCGGGCCACATCCTCCGGCGCCAGGCCAGCCTCCGCCGCGACCCGCTCGATCAGCTCGTTGTCCACCACTCGCCACCCGAGCAGGTCCGCCACTCGCTGGGCCACGAGCGATCCACCGGCGCCGTACTGGCGGGAGATGGTGATCAGCATGCTGAGATGGTGGGGGAGAACGGGCGAAAGGGGAAGGGGCGGAGGGTTAGTTGCCGGTCGGATCCTGCGCAACCGGTGTCGCCGGCGAGCCCGCGACGTCCGGACGAATCTCTGGTACACCGACGGCGGCTTCCGGCTCCTGCCCGGGCGAGATTCCGGCACCCGCCGCTGCTCCCGCGTCCGCCTGCCCGCCCGTCAGACTCTCCGACCCTCCGTCCCTCCGACCCTCCGACCCTCGACCCTCCGCCCCTCCGACTCTCCGCCCCTGCGCCCGTCCGCCCGCCGAGCGTCCCACCACCATCGCCGCGAGCAGACACACCACCCCACCCATTCCGAACGTCGTCCGCACCCCGAAATGCTCCGCCACCCACCCCGCCTGGAGCGCACCGAAGGGTGCCATGCCGAGCACCACGAAGGAGTAGAAGCCCATCACCCGGCCGCGCAGCTCGTCGGGGGCCTGGAGCTGCAGCTGCGTGTTGGCGAGGATGCTGTTGAGCGCCATGGTGCAGCCGGTGACGGTGAAGACCACCAGCGCGGTCCAGAAGTTGGGCGCGAGGGCGCCGAGGGCCAGCAAGGCGCCGAACAGCAGCCAGGTGCGGCCGACGCCGGGGGCGGCGGTCCGCCGCCGGCTGAAGGCCGCTGTGCCGAGCGCGGCG
>DATEIR010000139.1:0-6491 GCA_035278885.1 Gemmatimonadales bacterium
ACATTGTCCGGTCACCTCGGAGCAGCGCATGCGAAACTACTGGCTCAAGATCCTGATCGGCGCCCTGGCCATCTTCGCGGTCGGCATGGTGGGCGTCACCCTCGCCCGACGGGGGATCGCCGGTGTGGCGCAGGTCGTCGCTAGCGACGAGCCGCTCACCATTCCGCTCGGGCTCATTCCGTTCGAGCTCCAGGGCGAGCGCCTCGGCAAGCTGGACCACGTGACCCTGATGCGGAAGTCGGCCAACGAGGTGACCGCGGTCGAGCTGGAGGTCCAGCTGGCCGACTCCATGGTCGCGCGAGGCCTCCAGGGATGCCGCCTGGTGGCCAACATGGAGAGCAAGGGCGACAGCGGGGTCAACATCCACGTCGGGCCGAGGGCGCAGTCGGTGTTCTATTGCGCCGGCGACACCGCACAGGCCGACCTGCTGGAGTACGGTCACGCGATCCTGCAGCCGGGCGAGATCGAGATCCCGCTGCTCCTGCCCCGCGATCTGGTCAAGGAGCTTCAGCACATCGATTTCGGCAAGGGCGAGGCGGCGGAAGCCCAGGCGGATTCGATCGCCGCGGCCAGCGAGCAGCAGGGCGACTCGATCTCGGCCGCGGTCCAGCGGGCGCTCGAGCTCAAGGGCGAGGATCGGCAACGGGCGCTGGACTCGATCAAGGCGAGCGCCCGCCGCCTGGGCGACTCGCTCCGGGCCGTCGGGCTGCGCCAGGCGGACTCGGCGCGGCGTGAGGCCCATCGCGCGGAGGCGGCCGAGCGCGCAGCAGACCGCGTGGCGGACTCCGCCGGGCAACAGTAATCTTCGGGGCGATGCTCCTCGTCCTCGACAACTACGACAGCTTCACCTACAACCTGGTCCAGTATGCCGGCGAGCTCGGCGCGGATCCGGTGGTCCATCGCAACGATGCCCTGAGCGTCGAGGCGGCGATGGCGCTCCGCCCCAGCGCGATCGTCATCTCGCCCGGGCCCTGCACCCCCCGCGAGGCGGGGATTTCGGTTCCCCTGGTCCGCGCTGCCGCCGGCCGGATCCCGCTGCTCGGCGTCTGCCTGGGTCACCAGTCGATCGGCGAGGCCTTCGGGGGCAGGGTGGTACGCGCCGACCGCCTGATGCACGGCAAGACTACCATGGTGGCCCACTCCGACCATCCGCTCTTCCGGGGGGTCCCGCAGCGGTTCGAGGCGATGCGCTACCACTCCCTGGTGGTGGCGCGCCAGCAGCTGCCGGAGGAGTTGGAGGTGACCGCCTGGTCGTCGGATCGGACGCCCGGCGAGGAGATCATGGCGCTCTGCCACCGCTCGCTGCCGGTGTACGGAGTGCAGTTCCATCCCGAATCCGTGGCGACCGCCGAAGGCAAGCGACTGCTCCAGAATTTCCTCGCGCTGGCCGCCTAACGCGTTTCTGGCACGAGTTTTGACTCCGGCCCTCCGGGCTGTTAGTTTCCGTGATGCGCGTCCTCGGTGTCATTCCGGCCCGTCTTGGCTCGACCCGACTCCCCAACAAACCCCTTCAGCTGCTGGCCGGCGAGCCCCTCATCACCCGGGTCATTCAACGTGTGCTGGAGCATGGGCTGACGGACGAGCTGGTGGTCGCCACCGATTCGCCGATGATCGCGCAGGTGGTGGAGCGCGCCAAGGTTCGCGCCGTCCTGACGGACGGGGGTCATCCGAGCGGCACCGACCGGGTCGCCGAGGTGGCCGGCCGCCCGGAATACCGCGGGTTCGAGCTGGTCGTCAACGTGCAGGGGGACGAGCCGTTCCTCGCCCGCGAGGCGATGGCCGGCGCCCTGGCCCGGGTAGAACGAGGCGACGACGTCGGCACCGCCGCGGCACCGCTGGATCCCGCGCTGGCCGGCGACCCGTCGCGGGTCAAGGTCGTGACCGACGGGGCGGGGCGGGCCCTGTACTTCTCGCGGGCGCCGATCCCGTATCGCCGCGACCCGCGCGGCGACGGGGACGACCTCTATCGCCAGCACATCGGGATTTACGCGTACACGCGCGCCGCGCTGCTCCGCTGGGTGGCGGCGCCGCCGAGCCCGGCCGAGCTGGCCGAGCAGCTGGAGCAGCTCCGCGCGCTTCACCTTGGCCTCACCATCGGCGTGGCCGCGCTGACCGAGGCGGCCCTGCCGGGCATCGATACCGGCGACGACCTTCGACGGGCGGAAGCCCATTGGCACGCATTTCAGGGGTAAGCCTATGACTTCGGGTCCCAACGCGACCAAATACATCTTCGTCACCGGCGGCGTCGTCTCTTCCCTCGGGAAAGGCATCGCCGCCGCATCTCTTGGGCGCTTGCTGGTGGAACGGGGCCTGAGCGTGACGATGCAGAAATTCGATCCTTACATCAACGTCGATCCCGGCACGATGTCGCCGTTTCAGCACGGGGAGGTGTTCGTCACCGACGACGGCGCCGAGACCGACCTGGACCTGGGGCACTACGAGCGGTACATCGACCGGTCGCTCTCGCAGCAGAACAACGTGACCACCGGCCGGATCTACCAGTCGGTGATCAACAAGGAGCGCCGGGGCGAGTACCTGGGCAGCACGGTGCAGGTCATTCCCCACATTACCGACGAGATCAAGAACGCGATCCGGCGCACCGCGCCGGGGCACGATGTGGTCATCACCGAGATCGGCGGCACCGTCGGCGACATCGAGTCGCTCCCGTTTCTCGAGGCGATCCGCCAGTTCCGCCAGGAGGTCGGCCGGGACAACGCGCTCTTCATTCACCTCACCCTGGTGCCGTTCATCGCGGCGGCCGGTGAGCTCAAGACCAAGCCGACCCAGCACTCGGTCCGCGAGCTGATGCAGATCGGGATCCAGCCCGACATCCTGATCTGCCGGAGCGAGCAGCCGATCTCCGCCGACATCAAGCGCAAGATCGCCCTCTTCTGCAACGTGGACTTCGACTGCGTGGTGGAGAGCCCGGACGTGGCCTCGATCTACGAGATCCCGCTCCGCTTCCTCGATCAGGGGCTCGATCGGGTGGTCTGCGAGCGGCTCCGGCTGGACACCCGGCAGCCCGACCTGCGTCCCTGGGAGGCCATGGTCGCCCGGGTGCTCCGGCCCAGCCACAAGGTGCGGATCGCGGTCGTGGGCAAGTACACCGCGCTGCATGATGCGTACAAGTCGGTGCAGGAGGCGCTGGTGCACGGCGGCATCGCCAACGACGCGCGGGTCGAGATCGAGTGGATCGCGAGCGACCGGTTCCTCGATCAGGACGCCGCCGGCAGAGTGCTGGCCGGCTTCGACGGACTGCTCGTGCCGGGCGGCTTCGGCGAGCGCGGCATCGAGGGGATGATCAACGCCGTCCGCTGGGCCCGGGAGAACGACCTGCCGTTCTTCGGCATCTGCCTCGGACTCCAGGTTGCGATCATCGAGTTCGCGCGGGACGTGTGCCGGCTGCCGGAAAGCAACAGCACGGAGTTCGCCCCCGACTGCCCGACGCCGGTCATCGCCCTGATGCAGTCGCAGCGCGACGTGAGCGACCTCGGCGGCACCATGCGGCTCGGCGCCTACACCGCCCGACTGCGGCCCGGATCGCGCGCGGCGCAAGCCTACGGCGTCACCGAGATCAGCGAGCGGCACCGGCATCGCTGGGAAGTGAGCAATGCCTATCGGGACGTGCTGGCCGAGTATGGGCTCCGCCTCTCGGGTCAGTCCCCCGACGGCGGCCTGGTCGAGGTGATCGAGCTGCCCGATCACGCCTGGTTCATCGGCTGCCAGTTCCATCCCGAGCTCAAGTCCCGACCGACCCGCCCGCATCCGCTGTTCACGGGATTCATCGGGGCCGCGCTGCGGCGGCGGCTGGGGGCGGGTGCGTCCGTCCCTCAGGAGCTGGCCGAAGCGGCGCGCTGATGGCCTGGTCGTTCGCGCAGACGCCGTTCGTCATCGCCGGCCCCTGCGTGGTCGAGCCGGGCGACGTGCTTCCTCGGGTGGCCGAGCGGCTGGCCCGCTTCGGCGCGGAGCGGGGCGTTCCGGTGTGCTTCAAGGCCAGTTTCGACAAGGCCAATCGCGCGCGGTCCGGGTCGGCTCGCGGGCCCGGACTCGACGAGGGCCTCCGCGTGCTCGAGCAGATACGCCGGAGCAGCGGACTGCCCGTCCTCACCGACATCCACCTTCCCGAGCAGGCGGCGCCGACCGCCGAGGCCGTGGACGCGCTCCAGATTCCCGCCTTTCTCTGTCGCCAGACCGATCTCCTCGAAGCCGCGGGCCGTACCGGCCGGCCGGTGAACGTGAAGAAGGGACAGTGGATGCCGGCCGAGGCGATGGCCGGCGCGGTGGAAAAGGTGCGCGGGGCCGGGCGCGGGGAGGTCGCCGTGACCGAGCGGGGTACCTTCTTCGGTTACGGCGATCTGGTAGTGGACATGCGCAACTTCGAGCGCCTCCGCGCCGCCACCGGCGCTCCGGTGATCTTCGACGCCACCCACGCGGTGCAGCGGCCGGGGCAGGGCGCGTCAGGGACGAGCGGTGGAGACCGGGCCCACGTGCCGGCGTTGCTCGCGGCGGCGGCGGTGGCCGGCGCCGACGGCTTCTTTCTCGAGACCCATCCCGATCCGGCGCGAGCCCTGAGCGACGCGGCGACACAATGGCCGCTCGATCGGCTGGCCGAGCTGCTGGACCGCACCCTCGACCTCTGGGCCCGCGCCCGAGAGCGGGCCGGGGTGCCCTGATGGCGGCGGAGATGCGGATCGATCCCGCCAGGGCGGCGAGGGTGCGATTGCTCGCGCTCGACGTGGATGGCGTGCTCACCGACAACGGCATCTGGCTCGGCCCCATCGCGGGAGAACGGGTCGAGCTCAAGCGCTTCGACATCCAGGATGGGTTGGGTCTGGTGCTGCTCCGGACGGCGGGGATCCCGGTGATCTGGCTCAGCGGGCGCCATTCCGACGCCACCGAGCTGCGCGCCCGCGAGCTCAAGGTCGAAGAGGTGCTCCAGGTTCCCGGCCCGGCCAAGCTGGAGACGCTCGGCCCGGTGCTCGAGCGCCGCGGGCTGACCTGGGACGAGGTCGCCTACGTCGGCGACGACCTGGCCGACCTTCAGGTGCTGCGCCGGGTCGGGCTGCCGCTCGCGGTCGCCAACGCCGTGGCCGAGGTGCGCGCCGCAGCCCACGCCACCACCCGCGCGTCCGGCGGCCACGGCGCGGTGCGCGAAGTGATCGAGGCCCTGCTCAAGGCCAGAGGGGTGTGGGCCGAGATGCTGGAGCGGTACTTCACCGAGCCCTCGATCCGTGGCGCGTGATCCCGGGGCGCTGGTCGAGCTGGGGCGCCGGGTGCTTCGCCTCGAGTCCGCGAGCATCCGGGATGCGGCGGACCGGCTCGAGAATTCCTTCGCGCTGGCGGTGGAGCTGCTGGCCGCCGCCCGCGGGCGGGTGATCGTCTCCGGCGTGGGCAAGTCGGGTCTCATCGCCAGGAAGCTGGCCGCGACGTTCACCTCGACCGGCACGCCGGCGAGCTACCTGCATCCCATCGATTCGCTGCACGGCGACCTGGGCATCGTGGGACGCGACGACGTCGCCGTCGTGCTGAGCAAGAGCGGCGAGTCGTCGGATCTCTTCGGGCTGCTCGGCTCCCTGCAGCGGCTGGCTGTCCCCATCATCGCGATCACCGGCGGCACGGATTCCATGCTGGCCCGGGTGGCCCGGGTGGTGCTCGACGGCGGGGTCGCGGAGGAGGCCTGTCCCCACGACCTCGCGCCCACCTGCAGCACCACCGTGGCCCTCGCGCTCGGCGACGCGCTCGCCGTGGCGCTGCTGGAGGTGAAGGGGTTTCGCCGGGAGGACTTCGCCGCGCTGCATCCGGGCGGGAGCCTGGGCCGGAAGCTGCTCCTCCGGGTGGGCGACGTCATGATTCAGCCCGGCCGACCGCTGGGCCCCGAGGCCACGATGCGCGATGCGGTGGTGAGCCTGGCGCACGACCGCGGCCTCGCGATGGTGGTTGCCGGCGAGCGCCTGGCCGGCGTGCTCACCACCGGGGACCTCACCCGTCTGGCCGAGCGGGATGCGGACTTCCTGGGGCGGCCGGCGGTGGAGGTCATGACCCGAGCGCCCAAGACCGCGGCGCCGGACGACCTCGCCGCGGCGGCGGTGGCCACCATGGAGCGGCACGGAGTCATCGTGCTCCCGGTGGTCGAGAACGGCGGCCGGGTGGTCGGGGTGGTGCACCTGCACGACCTGCTGCGGGCGGGGGCGGTGTGACGGTGCGCGCGTGCGCCTTCGCGGCCATGACATCGCTCTTCCTGACCGTTGTGCTCGCCTGCGAAGACACCGGTGCCCGTCCCACCACGACCGTGGCCGCCTCGGACAGCGCCGACCAGATCCTGGAGGGCTTTTCCCACTACGTCACCAATCAGGGGGTCCGCCGCAGCCGGGTCGAGGCCGATACCGCATATTTCTACGAGAGCTCGCAGATCACCGACCTTCGCCGGGTCAAGGTCACCTTCTACGACATCAAGGGCGCGGAGAGCTCGACCCTGACGTCGAAGACGGGGA
>DATEIR010000140.1:0-37152 GCA_035278885.1 Gemmatimonadales bacterium
ATCGCATGTCCCCTCTCGTCCGCCGATTTCTCAAGACGGCCATCGCCTTTCTGCTCTTCGGCATCGGACTCGGGTTCTACATGCTGGCCCGACGAGAGTTGAATGGCGCGTGGCCCAGTCCCTGGTGGGTCAGCGCCCACACCCACGCGCTGCTGGTCGGCTTCGTGATGATGATGATTCTGGGCGTGGCGCTGTGGATGTTCCCCCGGCCGGCCAGGGAGGATCGCCGATTCGACCCCCGCTTCGCCGAGGTGGCGTACTGGCTGCTGACGCTGGGGACGGCGGCTCGAGTGGCGGGCGAGCTGGCGCGCCCGTCCAGCGCCGGCGCGATCACCCGATGGACGATCGTGGCCGCGGGGGCCGGACAGGTGCTCGGCCTGGCCCTGTTCTTCTGGACCATGTGGAGTCGCATCCGGGGACGACCGGACGGCTAGCCCGGCCGCCTCGCTTGAGATCGGCTTGATACCCGGGCGGTAACTCTGGGTCGGAACTCGACCCACGACCGGAGTCTGCCCATGAGATTCGCGTACTGGTTCGCCACCCTGGCCGCCTGCGGCACCGTCCTGACCGTCGCGGCCTGCCACGACGAAGCCCCTCTTCCCACCGACCCTCCCGGGACCGGCCCCTCCGCGGCCACGACCTCGACGGCCCTGGTCTTCCGCCTCATCAGCGCCGGAGCGAACCACACCTGCGGCGTCACCACGGACAACCGCGCCTATTGCTGGGGGAGCGACTTCGTGGGACAGCTTGGCAGCAGCGGCAGCGACAGCCCGACCCCGCGGGAAGTGGCGGGCAACCTTCGCTGGCGCAACGTGAGCTCGGGGCTGGATTACACCTGCGGCGTCACCAATGACGACAAGGCCTACTGCTGGGGCTATAACGGCTATGGAAAGCTGGGCACCGGGGGCGTGCAGGCCTCGGTCGCTGCCGTTCCCACCATCGTCGCCGGCAGCCACTCGTGGCGCCTGGTTCGGGCCGGCGAGAACCACACCTGCGGCATCAGCACGACGAACGTGGCCTACTGCTGGGGCAATAACGACCACTACCAGCTGGGCGACGGCACCCGGTGGCGCCACACCACGCCGACGCGGGTCCAGCACAACCTGCAATGGCGCTGGATCACTCCGGGCTTCGCGCACACCTGCGGCGTGACCACCGACAGCAAGGCCTGGTGCATCGGCGACAACAGTCAGGGCCAGATCGGCGACAGCACGGCCATCGAGGTGCGGAAGACCCTGGTCCAGGTCCATGGCGGATTCGCCTGGGCCCACCTCGAGGCCGGCTACTACCACACCTGCGGCGTCACCCAGGCGCACGTGGCCTATTGCTGGGGTCCCGACTTCAGCGGCGAGCTCGGAGACGGCGGCAACATGAACGCGCGGAGCTGGCCGATTCCCGTGTCGGGTGGGCTCAAGTTCAGCCAGATTCAGGCGACCCAATTCTATACCTGCGGCCTCAGCACCGATGCCCGGGGTTACTGCTGGGGGTCCAACCCCCGCGGCGAGCTGGGTGACGGCAGCACCACGACCCGGAAGGTCCCCACGCCGCTCGGGGTGCCGTTGACGCTGACGCAGCCGCTGAGCCTCACCCAGATCAGCGCCGGAGACAGCCACGGATGCGGCGTGACGACGGCGGGGAAGGGCTACTGCTGGGGTGAGAACCGCTACGGTGCGATCGGCGACGGGGCGCAATCGCCGCAGCTCATCCGCCCGCTCCCGACACCGGTCACCGCGCCCGCCAACTGACCCGGCACGACGGCTGCGGCGGGGACTCCTCCCGCCGCGGTCGCGGTCCCGGGCGGCTTGTCCGGGCCACACGCGTCCGGATATTCTCCCTCTCGCAGGTCGACGCGCACCGCTCCGTGCCCGCGTGCGCCATCGCTCCAGACACACCCCCGATCCATCAGACCAAGACCGCGGAGAGCACCGTGCGGCGGCTCATCACGACCGGCAGGCTGGTCCGAGACGCTTGGCTGATGCTTGGCCTCGCGATGATCCTGTTCTGCCTGCTCGAGGCCGGCTCCCGGCTGGTGCTCCTCGGACTGCGCTGGGCGGAGGCGACGTCGGAGCCGCCAGGAGACTGGCGAGCCCGCGCCGACACATACGGGGATTCATCATGGGTCGCGGACTACTACGCGGAGTTCCGCCGCTCCGATGCGCTCCGGTGGCGACCCTACGTCTATTGGCGGAGGAGGCCCTTCGGCGGGCGATTCATCAATGTGGACAGCAGCGGCCTCCGGATCATGCCCGCGCTGGCGGCCGCTCCTTCGAGCCGGCCCCTCACCGTCTTCATGTTCGGTGGCTCGACGCTGTGGGGCACCGGCGCGAGGGACGCCTTCACCATTCCCGCGCTGGTCGCGCGCGACTTGCAGGCAGGAGGGCTGAGCGCCGACGTCTTCAACTTCGGCGAAAGCGGGTATGTCAGCACGCAAAGCCTGGTCGCGCTGCTCCTCGAGCTGCGGTCCGACCGGCGGCCGGACGTGGTCGTCTTCTACGACGGCGTCAACGATACGTTTTCCGCGTTCTCGCAGCAGCGGCCCGGGCTGCCGCAGAACGAGTACAACCGGGCCGCCGATTTCAACCTGTCGCAGGCGGGGCCGGCCCGACATGCCCGGCTGCTCCTGCGTGATGCCGCCGATGCCTCGGCCACGGTGGCCCTGGTCGAGCGCCTGGTGCGAAAGCCGGCCGGAAGCGATTCCCTCTGGCAACCATCCAATCCGGACTCCCTCGCCACCCTCGTAGTGACGACCTACCTGAGCAACCTGGACATGCTGCGGGCGTTGGGCGAACACTATCACTTCAGGCCGCTGGCCTACTGGCAGCCGACCATTTTCCAGAAGCCGACGCTGTCGAAGTACGAGCAGAGCGAGCGGGCCAAGGTACCGGAGCTCGCCCGGTTTTTCGAGCAGACCTACGCCGCGATGGAGTCGCGCGCTCACGACGGGCGGGTTCATGACCTGGCCCAGGTGTTCTCCACCCGGCGCGATCCCGTGTACGTCGACTGGATGCACCTCGGTGAGAGCGGGAACGCCGTCATCGCGCAGCGGATCGCCGGGGATATCCTGGCGACGACGGCAGGCAGCCACCCTTAGCACTGCCGGGGGGACCGTCACGGTTCTATAGTACCGGCATGTCCGCCCGTCTCCGCGCGCTCGTCGCCGCGCTCCTCGCTTTCGCCAGCATCACGAGCGGGCTCACGTCCGTGCGGGCCCGGATGGTGCCGGAGGCGCGGTCGTCCTGCGCCGGCGTGGGACACGCGCATGAGACGCACTCCGCAACGCCGTCGTTGCGAGAGGGCGGGGGCGGCTGCGGCGGGTGCGACCACGGATGCACCACTCCAGGGCACTGCGTCACGTCCTCTCCGCTCGCGGCCGCCGAGGCCGCGCAAATGACGTCGTTCCGCCGTTCCGCCCCGCCTCGGTACGACAGCGTCACCGATCCCCTTCGCTCGACCAGCACCACCCCGCCCATCCCTCCGCCACAACGGGTCCTCTGATCGCGCTCGTGCCGCGCGCTTCGGCGCGCGGTCGCTCGGCTTCATCAGAGGACCAGGACCATGCACCACCCGATGCGCGCGCCCCTCGCGGCCGCTGCCCTCGCCATCTTCGGCGCCGCTCCGCTCGCGGCCCAGGTCGACTTTCGCAATCTCGATGAAGGCCGCCCCGTCCGCACCGAGGATGCGCTGCCGGTCGATCACTACGGGCTCGAGCTCACGCTGCCCTACACCCTCGAGGCCGAGGACGAGGTCCGCCTCCATCTGACGACGCCCGAGCTCGTTTACGGCCTGCGGCCGGGCGGCGAGATCGGTGTCTCCCTGCCGATCGCCGCGCTCGACGACATCGGCGGCACCACGTGGGCGGTAGCCGGCGCCCGGCTGTTCGGGCTGCAGACGCTGGCCTACGAGAGGCCGGGAGCGCCCGCGCTGGCGCTCCGGGCCGATCTGATCCTGCCGGTCGGCGGCTTCGCGGGGGACGATCCGGTGCTGGCGCTCAAGGCGATCGCCACTCGGAGCTGGGGGCCGCTGCGGGCGCACCTGAATGCGTCGGTGACGCCGACCTCCGATGAGCCCGGGCCCGCGGCCGAGCCCGAGTGGTCCGCCGGGCTCGCGGTGGACCGGACGTTTTTCCGCTCGAGCGTGCTCCTGCTGGGCGAGCTCGGCGCGCTCGAGGAGCCCGGGGCCGACGCCACCGAAGCGACCGTCGCCGCGGGCGCCCGGTATCAGCTCACGCCGACGCTGGTGCTCGATGCGGGGCTGCGCCGGCGGCTCGGCTCCGCCGGTCCCGACCTCGGGCTCACCCTCGGCCTGTCCCATGCCTTCAGCCTCGCCGCGCTGCATCCGCACCCGCCCCGCCAGCCCCCCGCGCGCCCGCCGGCGCCCCGGCAGGACGAGCAGTTCTACCTGCCGGGCTCCTTCAACTGGAGCTTTCTCGCTCGTTACCCCGAGGCGGCCCGGCTGTTCAACGCGTTCGACTACGGCCATGCCGTTCTCTACGAGCTGCTCCTGACCCAGGCCGACTCGGCCGACGCCGCGCTGGCCCGGGAGTACGGCTACCTCACCCGCGACCTCCTGGTTCGACCCCCCCGCCTCGGGGTGGCCGAGGAGGTGGTCATGCCGCGGTATGCGAGGGAGATCTGGCAGGCGAAGCAGATGTTCGACTGGGCTCACGTCCTCCACCGCCAGATCTACGACGTCTACGCCGACGACCGGCTGACGCCGGCAGAGCGCGACTCGCTCGTGGAGCGGCTCACCGACCGGTACCTGGCGCGGGTCGGCACCGCCTTCGTTGCCGAGCCCAAGAGTATGACGCTCATGGAGGAGCAGGCGTTCAGCCGGACCTTTCGCGGCCGGCAGCCAGCGTTCAACGGCCTGATCTGGGCCTATCATTGGCTGCAGGTCGGACTCTACGAGCCTCTGGTGCGGGCCCGCACGCCGGCCGAAGCCAAGAGCGGGATCGCCGCCGCGGTGAGCCGGTTCTGGGGGATGGTCGCGACCGAGCGGTATCCCCGGGTCATGCCCATGACCGCGGCCATCGCTCCCGAGTTCTCCCGGCGGCACCCGCGGGCGGCCGCGATCTTCGACAACCTGCACATGATGCACGACATCATCTCCGACGTCCTGGCCTCCGCCGACATCCCGCGCGAGCGCAAACGGGAGGTGATCGCCGCGCAGCTCGCCGAGTTCCGAACGCACGGCCGCAACATTCTGAGTCCCGGGGAGTGGCGCGCGATGGCCGGTCAGATGGGCGGGGTGGACGCGATGGGCGGCCCCGCCTTCGGTCCGCCGGTCGAGGCCGACAGCGCGCCCGGCGCGCCGGGCCCGATGGAGCATCACCATCATTGAGGCGGGGTTGACGCTCGCGGGTGCGATACACAACGTAGGGCCATGACCTCCGTCGAGTATCCGCCGGGCTGGACCTGCGCACAGATCACCATCCGGCTCGAGCGCTATCTCCTCGGCACGCTGCCGCGGGGAGAATCCCTGGCGATCGCCGAGCACATCGAGGCCTGCGTGTGGTGCGGGCAGGCGCTGGTCCTGCTGCGGCTCGATCGGCCCACCGCCCGTGGCTGAGGCCTCGGCGCGCATTGTCGCGTTCGCGGGCAGTCTCAGGCGTCGCTCGTTCAACCGGGCGCTGGTCGCGGCCGCCGGAGAGATGGCTCCGCCGGCCCTCACCATCGAGTCGGTGGAGATCGGCGCCTTGCCCTTCTATGACGCCGACCTCGAGGCCGAGGGCGACCCGCCCGCGGTCGCCGAATTCAAGGAGGCCGTGGCCGGCGCCGACGGAATCCTCATCGCCACGCCCGAGTACAACGACGGCATTCCCGGGGTGCTCACCAACGCGCTGGACTGGGGCTCCCGGCTGCCGGGGCGGTCGCCGCTGGCGGGCAAGCCGGCCATGGTGATGGGCGCCTCGCCCAGCCAGGTCGGCACCGCCCGGGCGCAGCTTCACCTGCGGCAGGTGCTGGCGCACGTGCAGGCGCGCGTACTGCCGCCGCCGGAGCTGCTCGTCGCGCGGGCGCACGAGCGCTTCGACGCCGAGCTCCGTCTCATCGACGAGGGCACTCGCCGGCTCCTCGCCGATCAGCTGCGCCGGTTCGCGGTCTGGATCGCGCGGGAGCGGGTGGCCGCGGGCGTACGCTGAGCCTGCTGGCTCCGGGGTGACCCCGGGTATACATTCTGGACATGTCGACCCAACTGCATCCCTCCCGTACTGCTCCCACCAAGGACACCGGCACCCCGACCATCTGGCTGGACGGACAATGGTGCGATCGCTCCACCGCCATGGTCTCGGTATACGACCACGGGCTGCTCTACGGTGACGGCGTGTTCGAAGGAATCCGGGTCTACGGCGGCAAGATCTTCAAGCTCGCCGAGCATCTCGATCGCCTGTACGACTCGGCCCAGGCCATCTGGCTCACCGTCCCGATGAGCAAGGAGGAGATGGCGCAGGTCACCGAGGAAGCGGTGCGCCGCTCCGGGATCACCGAGGCGTACATCCGCCACATCGTGAGCCGGGGCGTGGGCGATCTGGGACTCGATCCCCGCAAGTGTCCCCGGCCCTCGGTGATCATCATCGTGGACACCATCAAGCTCTGGCCCGAGGAAGTGTACGAGACGGGGCTCAAGGTGGTGACCGCGGGAACTCCGATCCCGCAGCGCGAATCGCTCTCGCCCCGGGTGAAGTCGCTCAACTACCTGCCGCATATCCTAGCCAAAATCGAGGGCGTGCAGGCCGGGGCCGACGAAGTGCTCATGCTCGACAGCCAGGGCCATGTGGCCGAAGGGTCGGGACAGAACATCTTCGTGGTCAAGCGCAGGCGGATCACCACCCCCCCGGTGTACGCCGGCATCCTCAAGGGCGTCACGCGCGACGTGGTCATCGAGCTCGCGCGCGGTGCGGGCTACGAGGTGGACGAGAGCATGATCAACCGGTACGACGTCTACACCGCGGACGAGGCGTTCTTCACCGGCACCGCGTCCGAGGTGGTCGCCATCCGGCAGGTGGATGGGCGGCTCGTCGGGGCCGGCAAGTCGGGGCCGGTCACGCGCGATCTCCGCGCCCGGTTCCAGGCATTGGTTCGTAGCTGACGACGGCGCAGCCGGCCGCGGCACGGTCCGTTCATATGATTCTCGACTGCGGCGGGTCCCACGCGGGGTCCGCCGCTCGTGTGTGCTGATGCCGGGCGCCGTGTATACGAAAGGCCTCTTGACCTGATCCCCGGCCACGGCCACTATTGGCCGACTTCCCGGAACGACACCACGGAGCCCTCTGATGGTATGGAGAGTGGTGGAGCATGAAGCGCGGCGGTGGCACGTCACCGTCGCGGCGGAGCGTCGGGCCAATTCGGCTGAGTGGAACCTCGTCTTCTCGTTTCGGAGCGTCGAACCCGAGCAGCGCACCTTATGGGTGACGTACCCGCTCTCTTCCGCCTCCAAGGCCGCCCTCTTCGCACAGGCCGACCGCCTGTCGTCCGACACGCTCGCCGCGTTTCTCGCCGAGCACCTGGCATAGGGCTTGCCCCTTAGTGACGTCCATGTCATCGAACCCACTCAGCGAGCGGCTGCGTTTCGCGGAGTTCGTTCTCGACCGCCTGCCGAATGGCCGCTGCCGGGCGCGGGTCGCGCTCACCTGGCGGGACTCCGAGGCGTTTTCCGGCGAGAGCGAAGGGTTGGCCTCCCAGGCCGGCGAGCTGCGCTGCGCCGCGGAGGCCTGCGTCAAGGCGCTGTGCCAGGCGGTGCAGGGGGGAATGGGATTCGAGCTGCTCGGCGTCAAGGCGGTCCGGGCGTTCGACGCCACCGTGATCATCGTATCTCTGGCGGCGCAAGGCGAGGGGAGCGGCCACCGGGTGGTCGGCTCCTACCTCACCGAAGACGACGCCGCGCGCGGCGCGGCATTGGCCGTGCTCAATGCAACCAATCGAATCCTCGGTAACCGCCTCTTCATGCGGTAAGCGGGCCAGGCCGGCCGCCGCACTGCCTCAGAACGCGCGGGCTCCCGGCGGATTGCGCCCCGAATACCGACCGAACCCAGCCTGCGCGCAGGATGCCGCAGCGTTTCCCGGCCATCAGGAGCGGCGTCCATGCCCCGGTATGCCCCGCTAATCGTCCTCCTCGCTCTCGCCGCGTGCGGCGGGCACAAGGCACCGGGTACCGTCCCGGCACCCGAGTCGGATTCCGCGAAACCCACCGCAACCTCGTCTACCAAAACCGCCACCACCTCGAAGTCCAAGCCGACGCCCGCCGAGCGTGCGCTGCCGCCCGCGCCGGAGCTGGACTCGATCATCCCGGCTGAGGAGCTCGCCGCGGAAATCCGCCTGGCCGCCGACTCGGCGGCGGACGAGGCTGTCCTCGAGGAGCTGGCGGACGCGACGCCCACGGGTCCGGGCGAATCGGACATCGAGGGCGACGACGCGAAGGAGCTCGCCGGCGCGGTCACCTGGGACATCGACGTCGCCACCTACAACTCCCACGATCGGGTGCGCTGGTACCTGGACTTCTTCCAGGGCAAGGGCCGGGAGCGGTTCGGGATCTGGCTCAACCGCATGCCGCGCTACGAGCCGATGATCCGCGAGCGGCTGCAGCAGGAAGGGCTGCCGGGCGATCTGGTCTACCTTGCGCTGATCGAGAGCGGATTCTCCAACACCGCCACCAGCCGCGCCCGCGCGGTGGGGATGTGGCAGTTCATGAAGGGCACGGCCAAGCTGTACGGCATGCGGGTGGACTCCTGGGTCGACGAGCGCCGGGATCCCTACCGCGCCACCGACGCCGCGGCGCGGCACCTTCGAGACCTGAACACCCGGTTCAACTCGCTGTACCTCGCGGCCGCCGCGTACAATGCGGGCTCGGGCAGGGTCTCCCGAGGGCTGCGGCGCCTCCCCGATGAGGACGAGGCCGATTCCGTCAGCGCCGACGCGCAGTTCTTCCGGCTCTACGACACCAAGCTGCTCCGGCGGGAAACCAAGGACTACGTCCCCAAGCTCATCGCCGCCGCGCTCATCGCCAAGGAGCCGGCGCGCTACGGCTTCACCATCACCGCGGCGGCGCCGGCCACCTACGACTCGATCGTCGTGCCCACGATGACCGGGCTCGACGTCATCGCCCGGCTGGCCGACACGACCGTCGCCGCGATCCGGGAGATGAATCCACAGTACCTCCGGCTCGCGACGCCTCCGGGCGTGGCGTCGATCGTGCGCGTGCCCACGGGACGCGGCCCGACCACGGTGGCGGCATACGCGGAGCTGCCGCCCAATCGCCGGGTCACCTTCGTCGAGCACTTCGTCGCCCGGGGGGAGACCATGGGCGGCATCGCGCGGCGCTATCACGTGAGCAGCCGGCTCCTCCAGGATGCAAACCCGAAGGTGCGCGCCAATCGTCTCCAGGTAGGGCAGCGGCTGATCGTGCCGACCGGGGGCGCCATCTCCAGCTCGGTGGCGCGACAGATGGCCGATCCCCCGAAGCCTGCCGGCACCAGCCGCTCGGGCTGGCACAAGGTCCGCCGCGGGGAGACCCTCACGGCCATCGCCGACGACTACGGCGTCACCGTTCGCGATCTGCTTCGCTGGAACAGCCTGGACACCGACGGCGCCATCCGCGCCGGGCAGCGAATCCGGGTGACCGCGCCGCCGGCGGAGTCCTCCGATCACCGCGCAAGCGCCACGAACGCCTCGTCCACCACCACCCGCACGCACACGGTGAAGCGAGGTGATACCCTCACCGGCCTCGCGCGACGCTACGGCGTGAGCGTGGAAGCACTGCGCGAGGCAAACGGGATGTCCGAGCGGCAGACGCTGCGGCCGGGGGCGGCGCTGAGGATTCCGGGGTAGGGGGCGGACGGGCGGAGGGTCGGACGGTCGGACGGTCGGACGGTCCAAGCTGCCCGTAAGAGCCGAATAGGATGCGAAGGAGGCTTGCCAGCACAAAGGTGGCAAGCCTCCTTCATTGCTCCGCTCCTCCGCCCCTACCGCGTTCCCGGCGCGACGTACCCTTCCATCACCGCCTGGGCATACCCGTTGGCCGGATCGCCGCCCTCGGCCAGGATGTCGGCCACCTTGGCGGGCCCGCGGTTGTAGGCCACCAGCGCGAGCGCGGTGTTGCCCTTGAACTGGTGCAGCAGGTCGTTCAGAAAGCGGAAACCGATCCGCAGGTTGGTCTCCCGGTCGTACAGATCTTCCTCCCGGACGCCGGCGTCGTAGAACCGCGCGGTGGCGACCTGGAGCTGGGTGTAGCCCAGGGCGTCCATCGAGCTCCGCGCGTTGCCGCGGAAGCTGCTCTCGATCTTGACCAGCTGAAAGCCGAGGGCCGGATCGATCCCCTCGCTCAGCGCGATATCGTAGATGTCGGCCGCGAGATCGGCCGGAATCTGATACTTGGCCGAGTTGGCCATGATCGCGTTGGCGCGCTCGAGCTGCACCTTGATCAGCGTCATCTCGCCGCGAGCCGACTCCAGCTGGTCGGACAGGCTGCCCATCTCGTGGGCCACCAGGCCGGCATCCGGAGCGGACACGCGATCCACGGCGTCCACCTGCCGGGTCCAGCCGGCCAGCGCGCCGATGACGCCGGCGGTGACGGCCAGCAGCGCGCCCTTCACCACCACGCGCTGCAGGGTCCCCTTCGGCGGATCGCCGTACGTGTCGGTCGGTCGTACCACAGGTGCCTCCTTCTATGAGGTGTGAGCAGGCTGCTTGCTCTTGCTCACCAGTCGGACGTCCTCGATCACCATCCCCCGATCCACGGCTTTCGCCATGTCGTAAACTGTGAGACATGCCACCGAGACGGCTGTGAGCGCCTCCATCTCCACCCCCGTGCGCCCGGTCACGCGCGTGGTGGCCGTCACCCGAACCCCGGGGAGCTCGGGGTCAAGCGCCACATCGACTTGCACGTGGTCCAGCCCCAGCGGATGGCAGAGCGGGATGAGCTCGCCGGTCCGCTTGGCGGCCATCACGCCCGCCACCTCCGCCACCGCCAGCACGTCGCCTTTGGCGATCGCCTGGCCGGCGACCAGATCGTACGCCTCGCGGGACATCCGGACGGCGCCGCTGGCGACAGCGGTGCGGTCGCTCTGCGGCTTGTCGCCCACGTCCACCATCCGCGCCCGGCCTTCGGCGTCCACATGGCTCAGCTTCACAGCACCTCCGCCAGCTCGGCGCCGAGGACCGCGAGCAGCAGCTGCGGGTTCACGTTGCCCGCCGCCGCCTCGCGCGCCTCCGCGACCCGTTCGAGGGCCTGGAGCAGCCGATCCGGCCGGCCGGCCCGTGCCAGAGCCGGCGGTACCGGCCGCCGAACCGGCTGGCCCAGCGCTCCGCGCGCCGCCTCGCCCAGCGTGTCGGCCAGGGCGTCGAGCATCGCCGCGAACTCGCCCCGGGCGGCGTAGGCCGGCTGCCGGAGCGCCCGCTCGAGCATGGGTCCGCGTCCCTTGGCCACCGCCTCGAGCAACTCCTCCGCGGCGCGATACGCGGCCCCGGTCCCCTCGCCCACGGCGAGCGCCAAGCCGATCGACCCCTCGGCGAGCCGCACCCGTTCCTCCAGCTCCGCAGGCGCGAGCGAGAGCTCGGAGCGCCCGCGCAGGAACGTTCGCACTTCATCGTCGCTCAGCCGCTGCAGCCGAACCGGCACCGTCCGGGAGCGGATCGTCGGCAGCACCCGCCGGGGGTCGATCGTCGTCAGCACGAACAGCGATCCGGCCGGCGGCTCCTCCAGCAGCTTGAGCAGCGCGTTCGCGGCTTCCGGACTCGATTCCTGCGGCACCAGCCGGTCGGCTTCCCCCACGATGAACACTCGGCGGCCGCCTTCCACCGCCGTCAGCGCCGCGCGGCGCTGGAGCAGCCGCACCGACGCCATCGGATGGCTGGCCATCCCGTCGGGCGCGGCATAGAGCGGCCGTTGCCGCCGCTCCTCCATGACCTCCGCCAGCGTCTCCGCTGCCTCCTCTATCTGCTTATCCGGATCGCCCGCCTTGGGGCGGGGGATCGGCACGAACCAGTGCAGGTCGGGGTGGCTCAGGCCGCCGACCAGCCGGCACGCCCGGCACTGTCCGCAGGGCTCGGGCTCGCGCCGCTCACAGAAGGCGAGCTGGGCCAGCCAGAGTGCAAATCTTTGCTTTCCGACGCCGGCCGGCCCGGTGAGAAGCAGCACCTGCGCCAGCCGGTCGGCGTGGGCGGCTTGACCCAGCCGTTTGCGGGCTTCCCGGTGTCCGATCAAGTCCGGCAATGACATGGGAGAGAAGGTAAGCCGGGGAGGGGAAAACGCCAGTTTAAACATCGTAGGTGTCATTCCCACAGTGACTTACGATGATCTGGCCGGGCGGGAGGCTCCTTCTTAGAGTGCAAAGTCCTGCACTCTCGTATGGAGTGAGCATTCGCTCATCTAGCACTTCGCCCGGCCGCCGGTCGGCTTGCATGGGTTAGCTGCCGGGCGGACCGGAATGCCCGGACCGTTAACCGGGAAAGGCGGCTCGCGGGAGTTGCGGAAGCTGGTTCGTTGTCTTAGGTTGCGGCGCTTTCCCGAGTAGCTCAGTTGGTAGAGCAGGTGACTGTTAATCACCGGGTCGGGGGTTCGAGTCCCTCCTCGGGAGCTGACGGCGGCAAGGACCATAATTCTGGCTCTTGCCGCTTCGCGCTTTCTCTTCCCTGGCAGTGTCCCAACCCGGTCACGGTCCGTTTACTCCGCTGGTCTGCGCCCCGCCAGGTCCGTAGGCTCCGAGCCATGGCGCCGCCGGCTCGCCGTGCTCGCCCTCGTCCCGCTCCTCGCCTGGGCCGCCTCGCCCTCCTCGCCGCGTCCGTCGATCCGTTCATGGTGCCGTGCCGTCCCGCGGGTGTGACCACGGCCGGCGCTCCTCCATGTCCCGGTTCAGGTGGGCCCTGCGCCTGGCGAGTCCGTCCTGGTCCTAGTATGGGCCCTTATCCCCTCGAGAGCGGATCGATGTGCCTCTGTGTGGGCGACCGGTCGGCGAGCGACTCGTCCGGACGCGCGCTGGGACTCGCGACCGCCGTCCGGTCCGGCGCGGAGCCCGACCCGCCGCTGCTGTTCTGGAAACGGCCCATCTCCTCCGGAGGACGGCTCCGGCCCGTGTGCCGACTGAGCGTCCGTGGGCAGATCTTTCACCTTCCGCCGGGCCACCCGGGCGGTACCATTGAGATGCGCCCTGCCCCGGGCTCGTCCGATCGGCCTCACGCTTTCCATGACAAAATGGAGTCGCTCGATGACTCAGGCTCCGGACGCTCGCGCCGTTCCCGATCGTCCCGCCCCGCCGCTCGATCTGTGCGACAGCGCGATCCTCAAAGCGGTGGGGATCATCGCCATCGTTCTGCACAACTACTACCACCACCTGCCCGGCGCCGCGGTCCAGAACGAATTCGGCTGGGTGCGCGGGCGCTTTGCCGAGGCGCTCATCCAGGCGTCCAACCCTCGCCACTTCATCCAGGCGTCGTTTTCCTACTTCGGCCACTATGGAGTGCAGCTGTTCATCTTCCTCAGCGCCTACGGGCTGGCGCTCAGGTACTGGGACGCTGGGGATCGGCGGGACTTTTTCCGTTCGCGCATCGCGAAGCTCTATCCCACCTTCGCGCTGGCATTCGGTCTCTACCTCCTGCTCAAGCTGATCCAGGATGGTCCGGACGGCCTGATCGCCTTCCTCGGGCGGCACGGCGGTGAGCTGCTCCTCACCGCGCTCGGCGTGCTGACGCTGGTCCCGCACCACGACCTGCCGCCGGTCGGGCCATGGTGGTTCCTGCCGTTCATCATGCAGTTCTACCTCGTCTGGCCCTGGCTCGCCGAGCTGGCCCGCCGCCGCGGCCCGACCGGACTGCTCGCACTCTCCGCCCTCGCCATCGGCGTGCTCTCGTGGAACCAGAGTCCGTTGGGCATCAATCTGCTGATGCTTCCGGTCGGCCATCTTCCCGAGCTCTCACTGGGGATCGCTTATGCCCGTTTCGGGGCCAGGGTCACGCCGAGTATCGGCCTGGTCTCCCTCGTGGTGTTCCTGCTGGGAAACCTCATCGGTCCGCTCTGGTACTTCACCCCGGTCACCGCACTTGTGGTCATGCTCTGGGCCTATGGCTGGGTAGCGCCCACGCTCCGACGCAGCCGGTCCCTCCGGCTGATCGGGGAGATCTCCATGCCGATGTTCTTCCTGAACGGCTATCTGCGGGGGCTGTTCTGGGGGATCGGGAGGTCGAAGGTGTGGTATGTCCAGGTCGGCGGCGGGCTCGCGACGCTGGGGCTGACTGTCATGGTAGGCTACGGCATCTGGCGCCTCGAGCGGCGGCTCATGGCCCGGCCGCAGCCGGTTCCGGCGCAGGCGGTGTGACGGCCGCCTGCCAGACCCGGTTGGCCTCGATCAGGTAGTCCAGCAGCAGGCGCTCCCTGGTGGCCTGCCGCTCGATGGAATCGACGACCGGTCGGTGCTGGTCGGCGAGGTCATGCCGCTGCAGCGGATCCTCGTTCCAGTCGTAGAGCCCCGGCCGCCCCGTGTTGGGGTAGACGACCAGGCTCCACCGGCCCGACTCCCCGAAAATGCCTGTGCCGCGACCCGAGGCGAACGGGCTGCCGGTGTGTCCCGGCTCCACGAGGCTCGAGCCCATCCACGGATTGGTTTCCCGGATACCAAGGAGGTGCGCCACGGTCGGTGCGATGTCGAGCAGCGAGGCCGGCTCTTCGTGGGCCCCCTTGCGCAGCCGGGGATGAGCTCCGTGAATGACCAGCGGAACCCAGGTCGCTTCCCGCCAGCCGGACCCCTGCGTGGCCGTCCCGCGCTCTCCCAGGTCGTAGCCATGGTCTCCGGTGATGACCACGATGGTGTGGGCGAACCAGGGCTCGTTCTGCAGCGACCCGATGAACTCCCCGACCACGTCGTCGGTGTAATGGATGGTGTTGCGGATCGCCATCCAGGGCGGGTGATCCGGATAGACGTCGAAGCGCTCCTCGCCCGGGCCCATGCGGCGGGCCCGGAAGGGGAGATGATTGGACACCGAGATGACCGTCGCCATGAACGGCTGCCCCGAGCGTCCCAGCGCCTTGATCCGCTCGGCGGCGCGGCGAAACGCCGGGCGGTCGATGTTCTTGGTGTCGCTGTAGTAGTGATACGCGTCGTACCACCGCCGGATCCAGATCGTCTGGTTGTCCCAGTCCGGGTCCGTGCCGGTGAACAGCTCCGTTCGATAGCCGTAGCGCCGGAGCACCGTCGGGAGACAATCCAGCGCGGTGTAGGTGAAGCTGGCCACGATGCTGGCAACCGAGTGCGGTTTCACCGAGCAGTGCGCCGCGATGAAGCCGCTCACCGTGGGCGGGCCGAAGCTCATGTGCCGGCGCCAGTACGCCGATGCGGAGTCCTTCGCGAAGCGATCGAGGAAGGGCGTCGGGCTGGGCAGTGAGTCGGGGTTGAGGTGCCCCGTGTTCCACCCTCGAAAGGTCTCGAGCTGGAGGAAGATCACGTTCCAGCGGTCCTGCTCCTTCGGCGCGGCAGGCACGACCGGCGCCCGGACGAGGGGCCGCTCCGGATCGACGAACCGCCAGGCCGAGTCGCCGCTGCGGCTGTACCAGGCGGCCTGGTAATCCTTCGCGAGCGCCGGCAGGTCGCTCGGGCGCGCGGCGCCGAGCATGTTTTCCTTGACTTCGGAGTACAACGTCATGACCTCCGGCCGGATGCGCAGCCGCCGGCTGCCGCCGGGCGGCTTCACGAAAGTCACGAAGAGGAACAGCGCCAGCGGAACGGCAGTGATCGCGAGACTCGCCGGCAGCGGCAACGCGAAGCGAAGCGGCCGCGACCGGATGATCCGCCGCCCCAGCCACCAGACCGCCACGGGCATCACGATCAGGATCAGGAACGGCAGGCCCGGGCCGCCGCGGTCGCCCAGGATGATGTGGCCCATGTCGTCGCCCCAGGCCTGCACCCGGAAGTAGGTGCGGACCAGTCCGATCCTGAGGTGAATGCCCATGAAGCGCATCACCTCGTTGTCGAGGTGGTCCAGCACCACCGTCGCGGTGAGGGCGGCGAGCTGGGCGTAGTGCACCCGGCTCGCGGTGCGGGGAGTGGCGGAGCGGACATCCCGCAGCAGCCAGAAGAGCACCGCCGGCGCAGACACGACGGCCACGCCGAAGAGATTGTAGATGAGGGCGTAAGCGAGGTACGGCTTCCAGAAGCCGACGTACGGCTCGCCGAAAGGGTTGGGCCGCAGGAAGAGGAGCGCCTCCTGGACCGCCATCGCCAGCCAGGCGAGACCCGCGAGTCGAAACGCGATGCTGAGATGATGGGAGGAGCCGGGGGACCGCGGTGCCGTCAAGAGACCTTTCCGTTGGTGACCGGGAGCCCTGCCGCCCGCCACCCCTTGAACCCGTCGGTGAGATCGTACACCTCGCCGACCCCCGCTCGCTGGAGGACCCCGGCAGCGATGGCCGAGCGCGAGCCGCCCTGACAATGCACGACGACCGGCGCGTCAGCCGGCAGCTCGGCAATCCGCTCCTGAAGATATCCCAGGGGAATGTGCACCGCGCCAGGGATGTGGCCAGCCTCCCACTCCGCCTGTCCCCGAACATCGAGCAGGACCGCGCCCGCCTTTACCCGCTCGGTCGCCTCCGCTGACCCTATCCGATGCACGCCGGCGGTGGGGTGCCCCCCGGCTCCCCAGGCAGCCACCGCGTCCGCGCCGAACACGCCGGCCACCCGATCGAGTCCGATCATCGAGAGGTCCAGCTCGGCCTGCGCGACTTCGCGGCCCGCCGCGTCACGGACGATGAGGTAAAGGTCCTGGTCGTAGGGCGCGAGCCAGCCGGCCCAGGTGGTGAACGAGCGGTTGAGCGGAATGCTGATGGTGCCCGGGACGTGGCGCGCGGCGAAGTCGGCGGCGGGCCTGGCATCGATGACGAACGCGCCCGCGTCGAGCAGTGAGCGCAGCTCCTCGGGCCTGAGGAGCGGGGCCGCCGGCGGCCCGCCGAGCAGCCGGGGGCCGTCGCGGTTCATGCGCTTCATGGTGCCGAAGTAGCGGGGCGGCTCGGGCTGCCCCATGAGGACGAGCCGCACGAATTCGTCTTCGTCGGTGGAGGCGAAGGCCCAGTTGAATCGACGCTCGTAGCCCAGCGTGCTCTGGGGAATGGCGCTGAGGCTTTTCCCGCAGGCACTTCCGGCGCCGTGCCCGGGCCAGAGCTGCAGGTAGTCGGGCTGAGTCTTGAACCGCTGCAGGCTCCGGAACAGCATCCGGGCGGAATCCTCCATCGTGCCCGCGACCTGTGCCGCCCGCTCCAGCAGGTCGGGGCGACCGACATCGCCCACGAAGACGAAGTCTCCGGTCAGCGCCGCGATGGGCTCGGTGGCGGTCTCGCCGTCGGTGACCAGGAACGTGAGGTGCTCCGGAGTGTGCCCCGGCGTGTGCAGGACCCGGATCTGGACGCTCCCGGCGTCGAACGTGTCCCCGTCCCGGAGCAAAATGGCGCCCGTCTCCGCGGCAAAGCCGTAGGACCAGTCCCGGCCGCCTTCACCGGACAGGTAGAGCTTCGACCCGGTGCGCTCGGCCAGCTCCCGGCTCCCGCTCACGAAGTCGGCGTGAATGTGGGTCTCCGTGACGCGGGTGATCCGGAGCCGATAATCCGCCGCGGTCTCGATGTACTCCGACACGTCGCGGTTCGGGTCGACCACGAGGGCTTCGCCAGTGCGCTCGCATCCCAGCAGGTAGCTGGTCTGGGCCAGTCCGTGATCGTAGAACCGGTGCAGCAGCATCTCAGCGGCCCCGCGGACGGCGGAAGACGGGCCGCCGCTCCACTTCCTCGTCGTCGCGCGGACGTCTGGGCGGCGGGGGCGGCGTGTCCGGCTCGACCCGGCGGGGCTGGGAGATGCGCCCGGCGGGCCGACGGGGAGCCGCGGGCTGGTGGGATCTGGCCGGTGCTGCGTCCGCCGGCTCGGATTTCGGCGCGGGTGGGCGTCGCGGCTCGGACGGCGACGTCGTCGCCAGCACGCCCATCGCCGCCTGAGCGGCCACCCGGATGGTCTGCAGCGTGGTGTCGAGCGCCTCGCGAAGCCGGGCATCCACCCGCGGGGCTTCCGCGGCGAGAACCGCGCGGATCAGGTCGCGCGCGGTGTCGGGCCCGACCTGCACGCCCATCGCCGCGAGGCGATCGCAGACCATCTCGACGGTATGGAGGCTGGGCTCGTGGCCCGGGAGCGGCTGGGTGATGTCGTTCATGGCATGCTCTCCGGGTCAGAGCTCCAGCGCGCGCCAGAGGTACCAGCAGGCGACCGAGCGGTAGGGTCGCCACCGGTGGGCGCGGCGAGTGATGGTCACCGCGGCCGGCAGGCGGCGGACGCCGAAGGTCAGCGCGAATCCCTTGCGGATCCCCAGGTCGCTCACCGGCAGCACATCGGGGCGGCCGAGGCGGAACATGAGCAGCATCTCCACCGTCCAGCGGCCCACGCCACGTATCTGGACCAGACGCTCGATCAGGTCCTCGTCGCTCATCCGCCGGGCGGCGGCCATCGACGGCACGGTTCCGTCCAGGGTCCGCGCCGCCAGGTCCCGCAGGGCGGCGGTCTTTGCGGTGGAGAGCCCCGCGGCGCGGAGCCGTTCGGGGGTCGTGGCCAGGATATCCCGTGGGGTGATGGTCCGCCTGGGGGCGAAGATCTCGTGGACCCGGCCGAGGATGGTCGCCGCGGCGCGCCCGCTCAGCTGCTGGTAGACGATGGAGCGGGCCAGGGCGGCGAAGAGGCTCTGGGTCGGCTCGGGCCGCATGGTACAGTCCCCAACGCGCTCGACGACCGCGCCCAGGAGGGGATCGACCTCGCGCAGATGACGACGCGCCACCCGGGGGTCATACCCCAGGCCGCGCGGCGCGAGCGGAATGGCGGTCATGCCGGAAAGATATCTCCGCGGTGGCGAGGATGACGAGCAGCGACCCCGCCACCTGCCAGCCGGTCGGGTGCTCGGGGAAGACCGGGAGGGCGAGGAGGTAGGTGAACACGATCCCGAGGCTGGAGAGGGCGCTCACCGGCGCCGCGCGCTGGAGGGCGTAGGCGCGGGTCATGGCGAGCTGGGCTCCGCCCCCGCCCAGGCCGGCGCCGAGCAGGTAGAGCGCCCCGGGCGTATCGGGCCAGCGCCAGGCCGGCAGCGCGAGCAGCAGCATCGTCACCAGTCCGGTGAGCGAGAAGTGCAGCACGACGGCCTCGTGGCTCTCGCCCGGGCCGATGCGGCGCAGCCAGATCATGGCCATCGCGTACGCGAGGGCGCCCAGCGTCGCCACCAGCACGACGGGCCAGGCGAGCGCGAAGGCCGGCTGGAGCAGGGCGATGATGCCGGCGAAGGTCAGCGCCAGGGCGACCCAGAGCCGCGGTCCCACGGGCTCGCCCAGCAGCGGCCCGGACAGGAGGGCGACGAAGATCGGCGCCGTCGCGGTGAGGGTGGCGGCGTCGGCCACGGCGATCCGGCTCGACCCCAGCGCGAAGAAGCTGCCGATCGCCGCCAGCGTGCCGAAGCCGCTCCGCCAGCGGGTGCCGACCCGATCGGCGGCCCGGAGCGGTGATCCCCGCGCGAGTCCAAGGCCGACGGCGATGAGCGCGCCGATGAGGAAACGGGCCGCGGCGATCTCGGGCCAGGGCAGGTGGGCGGCGCCCAGTCTGGTCGAGACGTTCATCACCGCGAAGCAGAGCTGCGCCAGCACCATCCAGCCCAGCCCGGTGGTCACCCGGACGGCAGCCAGCGGACCTCCCTCGGCGAAGTGTTGGACGGTTGGAGGCGCAAACGTAACCGATCGTCTCCCGCCGCGCCCGCGGCACATCCTTGACGCTCGGGAGGGCACGGGTTCGCTTTGGCCCATGCACCCCGAAGAGTTCCGCCGGCAGGGCCACGCCATGGTGGACTGGATGGCCGACTATCTCGCCGGCGTCGCCGAGCTCCCCATCACCCCCGCGGTCGCGCCCGGACAGATCCGCCGCGCCATCCCCCCGAGCCCTCCCGCCTCGGGAGAGCCGTTCGACCGGCTGTTCCGCGACTTCCGCGAGCTGATCGTTCCGGGGATGACCCATTGGAACCACCCCGGGTGGTTCGCCTACTTCCCCTGCAACAACAGCCCGCCGTCGATCCTGGCCGAGATGCTGACGTCGGCCATCGGGGCGCAGTGCATGTCCTGGGCGACGTCTCCGGCGGCGACCGAGCTGGAGCAGGCGGTCATGGACTGGCTCCGGCAGATGATCGGTCTGCCGGCCGAGTTCGTCGGCGTCATCCAGGACACGGCCTCCACCGCCACGCTGGTGGCGCTGCTCAGCGCGCGCGAGCGCGCCACCGGCGGCGCGGCGGGCGCGGAGGGACTCGCCGGCGGACCGCCCCTCGGAGTCTACGCCTCCGCCGAGGCGCATTCCTCGGTGGACAAGGCGGTGAAGCTCGCCGGGTATGGGCTCGCGCGCCTCCGGCGGATCGGCACCGACCAAAGCTTCGCCCTCCGTGCCGAGCTGCTGGACCGCGCGCTGGCGGAGGACGCGAGCGCCGGCGTCCGCCCCGCCTGCGTGATCGCGTCGGTGGGCACGACCTCCTCCACCGCCATCGATCCGGTGCCGGCGATCGCTGAGATCTGCGCGCGCTACGGCGCGTGGCTCCACGTGGACGCCGCGTACGCCGGACCCGCGGCGATCGTGCCCGAGCTTCGATGGATCCTCGACGGGGTGGCCCGCGCCGACAGCGTGGTGCTCAATCCGCACAAGTGGCTGCTGACCAACTTCGACTGCACCGCCTACTACGTCCGGGACCCCGCCGCGCTCCTGGGCGCGTTCCAGGCCAGCCCGGAGTACCTGCGGACCGCGTACGATCCCCAGGTCGTCAACTTCCGCGACTGGGGCATCCAGCTCGGCCGGCGGTTCCGGGCGCTCAAGCTCTGGTTCGTGCTGCGGAGCTACGGGGTCGAAGGTCTCCAGGCGATGATCCGCGGGCATGTGGCCCTGGCACGGGAGCTCGAGCGATGGGTGCGGGACGAGCCCGGGTTCGAGGTCATGGCACCTGTGCCGCTGGGCCTGGTGTGCTTTCGCTACCGCCCGGCCGGGCTGGACGACCAGGAGGTGGATGAGCTCAACCGCCGGCTGCTGGAACGGGTCAACGCGAGCCGGCGGGTGTTCCTGACGCACACCCGGCTCGGGGGGCGCTACGCGATTCGCCTGGTCGTGGGCCAGCGGACCACGGAGCGCCGCCACGTCGAGGAGGCGTGGGGGCTGGTCCGTGAAGCGGCGAGAAGCTCCTAGCCGGCGAGCGCCGCGGCGCTGAGGGCGGGCAGCAGCGGGCGGAGATAGCGGCCGGTGTGGGACGCCGCGACCTCGGCCACGGCCTCGGGGGTTCCCTGGGCGACCACCCGCCCGCCGGCGTCGCCGGCCTCGGGGCCCAGGTCGACCACCCAGTCGGCGCGCTTGATCACGTCGAGGTGATGCTCGATCACGACGACGGTATGCCCCGCGTCCACCAGGCGATCGAGCACCTGGATCAGCACCCGCACATCGTCGAGGTGCAGCCCGGTGGTAGGCTCGTCGAGAATGTAGAGCTTCCGGCCTTCGCGCTTTCCCGCCTGGATCAGCTCGCGGGCGATCTTGAGCCGCTGGGCTTCCCCGCCCGACAGGGTGGTGGCCGGCTGTCCCAGCCGCAGGTATCCGAGTCCGACCTGCTGCAGGTGCCAGAGGGCGGCCCCCAGCTTGGGCTGATGACGGAACCGCGCGATGGCCTCGTCCACGGTCCACTGCAGGACGTCGTGGATGGAGTTGCCCTGGATCCTCACGTCCAGCACGTCGCGCCGGTACCGGGAGCCGCCGCAGGCTTCGCAGGGCACGAAGACGTCCGCCAGGAACACCATCTCGACCTGCACGTGCCCCGCTCCCTCGCACTCCTCGCAGCGCCCGCCGGGCAGATTGAACGAAAAGGTGGCCGAGTTGTACTTGCGCTGCCGCGCCAGCGGCTGGGCGGCGAACAGCTCCCGGATCTCGTCGAACGCCTTGATGTAGGTGATCGGATTGGACCGGGGCGAGCGGCCGATGGGGGACTGGTCGATGAGCACCACGTCCTTGAGCAGCTCCCACCCGGTGAGCGAGGCCACCGTGCCGACCGCCTCGCCCAGGTGCGACTTGGCCGAGTGCTCTCCGTGGAGTCGGCGCTCCAGGTTGCGATAGACCACGTCGTAGAGCAGCGTGCTCTTGCCGGAGCCGCTCACCCCGGTCACCGCCGTCAGTGCGCCGAGGGGGATGTCGACGTCCACCCCGCGAAGGTTGTGCAGCTCCGCGCCCCGGACCCGGAGCCAGAGCGGGCCGGTGGGCCGCCGCAGGCTCGGCACCGCGATGCGCTTCTGGCCCGTGAGGTATTGTCCGGTGAGCGACTCGGACGCGCGCGCCACCGGTCCCGCGTGGACCACCCGACCGCCGCGATCGCCCGAGCCGGGGCCGAGCTCGAGCATGAAATCCGCCTGCTGCACCGCCGCCAGATCGTGCTCGACCACCACGACCGTGTTGCCCGCGTCGCGCAACCGCCGCAGCAGGGCCAGCAGCCGATCGGTGTCGCGCGGGTGGAGGCCGACCGAGGGCTCGTCCAGGACGTAGAGCGTGTCCACCAGGCGCGATCCCAGCGCGTTGGACAGGGAGATGCGCTGGGCCTCGCCGCCCGACAGCGTCCGGGTCTGCCGGTCGAGGGTCAGATAGCCGAGGCCGACGTCGCGGAGAAAGCCGAGGCGCGCGTCGAGCTGATCCAGGATGAGCTGAGCGACTTCCCGCTCGAACGGCGGCAGCCTGAGCTCGGCCAGCCAGTGGGAAATGCCGTCCACCGAGCGGGCCGCGACCGAGGCGATGGTCTCATTACCGATGCGGACGGCCAGCGCGTCGGGGTTGAGGCGGGTGCCGCCGCACTCGGCGCAGGTGTGCGCCAGCTGATACTGCCGGAGAAAGACGCGGATGTACTGCTTGTAGCGCTTTGCTTCCAGGTCCTTGAGGAACGGGAAGATTCCCACGTAGCGCCCCTTGCGGCCATACAGCAGCTCGCGCCGATGGCCGGCCTTGAGCTTGTGCCAGGGCTTCGCGGGATCGGCGCCGATGCTCCGGGCGAAGTCGAGCAGCAGCTTGC
The DNA here is from genome assembly GCA_035278885.1 of Gemmatimonadales bacterium. Classification (GTDB taxonomy): domain Bacteria; phylum Gemmatimonadota; class Gemmatimonadetes; order Gemmatimonadales; family GWC2-71-9; genus CAVVWJ01. The sequence goes on from DATEIR010000140.1 coordinate 23,055, forward strand.
GACGGCTCTCGTACCGCGGCTTGGTCCAGGGATCGATGGCGCCCTGGGCCAGGCTGAGATCGGGGTTGCAGACCACCAGCGACTCGTCGTACTCCAGCACCGCACCGAAGCCGTTGCAGTTGGGACAGGCCCCGCGGGGATTGTTGAAGGAGAAGAGGGCGGGAGTCACCATGGCTGCGGGCGTGTCGCAGGCGCTGCAGGCGGGAGACCGGGTGAAGCGGAGCCGCCCGCCGTCGTGCAGCGCGAGGGCGATCCCCTCGCCCTCCTGGAAGGCGGTCGCCACCGCCTCGCTCAGGCGACCCAGGGACCCCGGATCCGCACTGAGCCGGTCCACCACGACGAGCAGCTCCGCCGCGCGGGTGAGGTCGAGGCCGGCGGGCAGCTCGTCCAGATGGTGGGCCGCGCCATCGGCGACGATCCGGACGAAGCCCAGCGCGCGAAGATTCTCCACCACCGCCGGATGGGCCAGCCGAGCGATCGGCGGGAGCGGGAAGGCGATCTGCACCCGGCCGCGCACCCCGGCGACGATGTCGTCGGCCGCGGACTGCGGTGTGTCCCGCCGCACCGGCCCACCGCAGGCCCGGCACCAGCTCCGGCCGACCCGGGCCCAGAGGAGCCGGAGGTAGTCGTAGACCTCGGTCGCGGTACCGACGGTGGACCGGCTCGAGACGGTCGGATTGCGCTGCTCGATCGCCACCGACGGCGCGATGCCCTCCAGCCGGTCCACCTGCGGCTTGGGCATCCGCTCCAGGAACTGCTTGGCATAGGTCGAGAGCGACTCGATGTACCGGCGCTGCCCCTCGGCGTAGAGGGTGTCGAAGGCGAGACTGCTCTTGCCTGAGCCGGAGGGTCCGGTGATGACCGTGAGTGCTCGGTGGGGCAGCTCGACGGTGATGCCCTGCAGATTGTGCTGGCGAGCGTTGACGATGCGGATGACGGAATCGGCCACGGGGGAAGGATAGCGGGATGGGAGAGTTCGGGAAAGTTTCGGTGGGGGCGGAGGGGCGGAGGGGCGGAGGGTTCAGCGGGCCCAGAGTTCCAAGGCGAGAAGAGCACCGCGAAGAATGACAGCCATCACGTTACTTGAGTCCGGTCCGCACTTCCGACGCCCCTCCCTACCGTCCGACCCTCCGCCCCTCCGCCCCCCTGCGCCCGTCCGCCCGTCTACCTACCTTTCCCCCTTCATGCCCCGCCTTCTCACCCCGAAGTTCCTCCTGCGCGGCTTCGAGATCTCGGTGCTCGCCTCCATGGTGGGCTTCGGGATTACCCTGCTCTACGGCAACAACTTGCCGGCCTTTCTGCGCGGCCTTGCCCACGTGCACCTCGGGTGGGTGGCCGCGGGAATCGTGCTGGCCTCGCTCGACTGGATCGGCGGTGGGCTCAGGCTCTGGATCTGTGCCCGGCACGTCTTGCCGCGGCCTTCGCTGAAGGGCTCGATCCTGGCCGGTGGGATGGGCGCGTGGGCCGGGTTCATCACGCCGCTCAACTCGGGCGCCGGCCCGATGACGATGTACACCCTCCGGCGCTACGGCATCCCCCTGCCGGTGGGCGTGGCCGCGACGTTCATGAGCTTCGTGTCCACGGTGCTCTTCTTCGCCATCGCGGGGCCGCTCGCGGTGGCGTTCGGGGCCGGCAAGTCGCTCGGGTCGCGGGGCAACGTCCTGGGGCTGTCGCTGTTCGACCTGTTCAAGGGCAGCCTCACCATCGTGGCGGGCATCGGCGTCCTGATGGCGGTGGTCATCTTCTTTCCCCGCATGGTGCGCGACCTGATCCACCGGGCCGCGGGGGCGATCGGCCGGCGGAGCACCCGGGTGGCGGAGCGGCTGGAGCGGGTGCAGCGAGGCATCGACGAGCTGCACGAGAGCGTGGTGGCGTTCAACAGTCCCGGCGGATGGCTAATCCTCTTCTGGAGCACGCTGCTGAGCGCGGTGTCGCACGCCAACAAGCTGCTGGCCGGATACGTCGCGCTCCGCGCGCTTGGCCTGCACGCCAACTTCGTGGATATCCTGCTGCTCCAGACGCTGGTGATGTTCCTCCTCTATTTCGCGCCCACGCCCGGGGCCTCGGGGATCGGGGAGGTGCTCTCCGCGGCAGTCATGTCCTCGTACGTGCCGCGGGAGCTCACCCCGATCTACATCCTGATCTGGCGGCTCACCCTCACGTACTGGACCCTCGCATTCGGCTTCCTGGTGTTCTCGGGGTGGGTGCGACATGGTCTCAAGTCGATCGGGCAGGACACCATCGCCGAGCCGGAGCAGGCCGGCGCGGGAGCGGGGGCATGAGCGAGGAGCTGGAGACCGGCGCACCGGGGTACGATGCCGCGATTCTGCGGCGTCTCCTGGGATACCTGGGTCCCTATCGCTGGCACACGTTGGCGGCGGTGCTCCTGCTGCTCGCCCAATCGGGGCTGGCCTTGATCGGCCCGCGCCTCACCGAGCACGCGCTCGACGTGGCGATCCCCCACGCGGACCGCGGTCTGCTGAGTCTCCTGGCCGGGCTCTACCTCGGGACGCTGGTCGCGGAGTTCGTGGTCGAGTACGGCGGGACTCTGCTCACCACGCTGGTCGGCCAGCGGGTGATGTACGACCTCCGGATGGAGATCTTCACCCAGCTCCAGCGTCTCAGCATCGGCTTCTTCGACCGCAATCCCGTGGGCCGTCTGATGACCCGGGTCACCTCGGATGTCGAGACGCTGAACGAGCTCTTCTCCTCCGGCGTGGTGACGCTCTTCGGCGACCTGTTCACCCTGCTCGCCATCATGGGAATGATGCTGGCCATCGACTGGCGGCTGGCTCTCGTGACCTTCTCGGTCATCCCCCTGGTGTGGCTCACCGCCCACGTCTTCCGGCGCCGGGTCCGCGAGGCCTTCCGGGACATCCGGATCCGGCTCGCCCGGCTCAACGCCTACCTGCAGGAGCGGCTCACCGGGATGCGCGTGGTGCAGCTGTTCGGCCGGGAGGAGGCGTCGGCGCAGCGCTTCGCCGAGCTCAACCGCGACCACCTGGCGGCGCACCTGCGGTCGATCACGGTCTACGCGGTCTTCTTCCCGATGGTGGAGCTGCTCACCTCCATCGCCATGGCGCTGCTCCTCTGGTACGGCGGGCTCCGGGTGCTCGACGGGACCCTCACGGTCGGCGTGCTCGCCGCGTTCATTCAGTACACCCGCCGCTTCTTCCAGCCGCTGCAGGACCTGTCGGAGAAGGTGAACCTGCTGCAGAGCGCGATGGCCTCGTCGGAGCGGGTGTTCGCCCTTCTGGACGAGCCGGTGACCGTGCGCGAGCCGGCCGCGCCCCGACGCCTGCCTCGGCCGGTGCGGGGAGAGGTCCACTTCGAGGGCGTCTGGTTCCGCTACTCCCCCGAGGGACCATGGGTGCTGCGCGACATCACCTTCACCGCGTCGCCGGGGCGGACCATCGCGCTGGTGGGGCATACCGGAGCGGGGAAGACCACGATCGTGAGCCTGCTCCTTCGATTCTATGACCCGGAGCGGGGCCGGATCACGGTGGACGGGGTCGATATCCGGGAGCTGTCGACGGCGGAGCTGCGCGCGCTGATCGGGTTCGTGCAGCAGGATCTCTTCCTGTTCACCGGCGACATTCTGCACAATCTCACCCTCGACGCCCCCATCGCGCCGGCGCAGGCGCGCGAGGCGGCGCGGCGGGTCGGCGCGGACCGATTCATCGAGCGGCTGCCGGAGACCTATGCGCACCGCCTGGGCGAGCGCGGCCGGAACCTGAGCGTCGGTGAGCGGCAGCTCCTCAGCTTCGCCCGGGCGCTGGCGCTCGACCCCGCAATCCTGGTGCTCGACGAAGCGACCAGCTCGGTGGACGCCGAGGCCGAGGCACAGATTCAGGCCGCGATCGCCGAGCTCATGGCCGGCCGCACCAGCCTGGTGGTCGCGCACCGGCTCAGCACCATCCTGCACGCCGACGAGATCCTGGTGATGCACCACGGCGAGATCCGGGAGCGAGGCACCCACCGGGACCTGCTGGCGGCCGGTGGACTCTACCAGCGACTCTATCAGCTGCAGCTGCGTGGCCAGGAAATCAGGAAAATTGCGTAACACTATTACGCTTGCGTGGTTACGGAGCAGGGCGTACGTTTGTCGGCAAAACCGTGTAATTGGATGAGATACGAGCGATGATGCAGCTAGAAGTGGCGGGCAAGCGTTACCCGGTGGCCGCCGGCGAGACCGTTATCGGGTCGGCGCCGGACGCCGCCATCCCCTTGTCCGGCGAAGGCGTACGCCCGCGACATGCGGTGGTCCAGACCACCTCGGAGGGTACCGCCGCCATCCGTCCCGCCGAGCCGGGGGCGGACCTCCTGATCAACGGCGTGCGGCTGGGCGCCGATCCCACCCCCGTTCTGCACGGCGACAAGATCCAGATCGCCGGCCACGAGATCCTGGCGGTTGATCCGAACCGGGCCGGCAGCACTCAGCTCTTCGATTCCGGCGCCTTTTCCGACCTGATTCCCCGGAACATCTCCAAGCAGGCCGCCGCCGCGACCGGCGGTCGCCTGGTCTGCCTCACCGATGGACGGGAGTACCCCATCCAGGCCGGTACCCTGGTCTTCGGCCGTGACGCCTCGGCCGACGTGGTCGTGAGCGGCAACGAGGTGTCCCGCCGGCACGCCGAGATTACGGCCGGCGCCGACGGCTACGTCCTGATGGACCTGAGCGTGAACGGGACCTACGTCAACGGGCAGCGGGTGGGCCGGAGTCATCTGCTCGCGCGGGCGGACGTGATCCGCATCGGCCACGACGAGTTCCGGTTCTACGCCGATGCCGCTCCGCCGCCGGCCCCGATGCCGCCGCGGTCCGCCCCGCCCGAGCCGGTGCGGCCGCCCACCGGCGCCGGTAACCGGCTGTCCGACACCCTGCTCGGGCTTCCCGCGGAAGCACTGAAGGAAAGCGAGACACCGACCCCGGCCCAGCCGACGCCGGCGGTGGCTCCGATCGCCTCGATCCTGGTCCGCACCGGCTCGCTGCGCGGCCGTCGCATGCCCATCCGCGTGCCGGTGGTGAACGTCGGTCGAGCCGACTTCAACGACATCGTCCTGGCCGAGCCCAGCGTGAGCACCACGCACGCCAAGCTGCAGCGGCGCGACGGGCTCTGGGTCATCAGCGATCTTGGCAGCACCAACGGCACCTACGTCGAAGGGGAGCCGGTCACCGGCGAGACGCCGCTCGCGCCGGGCACCACGATCCGGTTCGGCGACGTGGCCGTGCTGTTCGAGCCCCATGACGACGCACCTTCGGGTGCATTGGCGGGGACGCGCGTAATCGACCGGGTGGACGCCGAGCCGGCGCAACCGCCCGAGGCCGGCGAGGCTCGCCCCGCCGAGGCCCGTCCGCAGCGCCGCCCCATCCGCGCCTCCGTGCCCAAGCCGAGTGGACCGCCGACGTGGCTCGTCGTCGTGCTGGTCCTGCTCGCGTTCGGGATCGCCTACCTGTTTTTGAACCACTGACGGGGCCACGTGCGCTTTACCTGTGCCGCTCGAACCGACGTCGGCATCGTCCGCTCGGGCAACGAAGACAACTACCTGATGCTCTCCGACCGCGGGGTATTCATCGTGGCGGACGGAATGGGCGGGCACGCCGCGGGGGAAGTGGCGAGCGAGATGGCGGTCCGGATCACGTCGAGCGAGATCGGCACGGTGCGGGGGCTCTCGGACGCGGAGGTGAGCGACCGGATCCGCGAGGCGATCCGCTCGGCCAACGACGCCATCTTCGAGCGGACCCTCTCCGAGCACGACAAGCGAGGCATGGGCACCACCGCCACGGTGCTGGTCCTGATGCCGAGGCGCTATCTGGTCGGACAGGTGGGGGACAGCCGGGCCTACCTGCTGCGCGAAGGCCGGCTGATGCAGGTCACCAAGGATCACTCCTACGTGCAGGAGCAGGTGGACGCCGGCCTGCTCACCCCGGACCAGGCCCGGGTGCACCCCTACAGCAACGTGATCACCCGCTGCGTCGGCGCCAGCGGCGATGTGGTGCCGGACATCTACTTCGGCAGCCTGGAGAAGGGCGACGTGCTGCTGCTCGCCTCCGACGGCCTCACCGGCATGCTGGAGGACGAACAGCTCAACCGCATCCTCTCGACCGAGGGCGGGCCGCAGTACTGGGTGGACCGGATGATCACCGAAGCGAACCGGCGGGGCGGGCTGGACAATATCACCGCCATCGTGGTGCGGATCGAATCGGTGGACAGCAATACCGGAGAGCACCAGCTCCCCACCGCCGCCGCGGGCAGCCCGACTACTCCGACCGTGAAGCTGTGAGGTCCAGCTCCATCTGGATGTCGGCCCGGGCATACTCGATTCCGCGCTCGATCGGCACTTCGCGGAACCCGCACTTCCGGTAAAGCCCGATCGCCGCCGCCAGGCCGGTATTCGACACCAGCATCAGCTTCCGCACTCCGCGCTCGCGCGCATATCCGATCGCCGCCCGCATCAGCAGCTCGCCGTAGCCTTTGCCCTGGGCCGCCGGACTCACCGCCATCTTGGCCAGCTCGAGCACCCCCGGCGCGTGCGGCAGGAGCGCACAGGTGCCCCGGACACCGGCATCGTCCACCACGAAGAAGATCTGACCCCCCGGCCGCACGATCGCCCCTTCGGGGTCGCGAAAGACCGCCAGGTCGCTCGGCTCGACCGCGAAGTAGGTCTCGATCCACTCCCGGTTCAGCCGCTCGAAGGCCTCACGGTAGTCCGCTCGCCAGGTGAGCACGTCCGCCATCGCCGAATCCGTCCTGGAAAGTGTGAGGCCGCGCACAATGGGACGCGCAACCCTGGTCTAGGTTGACTCGACTTTCGACCGGAGCCGACGATGTCGCCATCCCGAAAGGCCGACCAGACCGAGCCACAGCCCGACAATCCGCCACCGGACTCGGCCATGGGCGGCGCCGCCGATGCGGGCGCCCACGGCCGTCACCCCGCCTCGGCGCCCGCCATGGCGCGGGAGCACCGACCGCCGGCTCCCGAGGACGTCCCGGGCGACGCCGCGATCGAGCGGCGCCACCATATCGACCCCGCGTATCGAGGGGCGGAGCGGCGGCTGGCCCGACGCTGAGTCTCGAGGACGATCCGCTCGACCGATGCCGAGGAGGCAGCATGCCGGAACATCCGATCACTCACGACCTGGCCTACCTGCGGCACGGGATCGTCAATCTCTTCTTCTGGGGTCCGGCGGGCGCCGGCGACCGGGGCTGGGTCCTGGTCGACGCCGGGCTGCCGGGCGCCGCCGGGCCGATCTCACGGGTGGCCGCCCGGCGGTTCGGCCCCGAAAGCCGGCCGGCCGCGATCGTGCTCACGCACGGCCATTACGATCACGTCGGCGGGCTGCGCACCCTCTCCCGGCGCTGGGACGCCCCGATCTACGCCCATCCCTTGGAGCTCCCCTACCTGACCGGCCGCTCGGCCTATCCCGCGCCGGATCCGACGGTGGGCGGGGGCGCTCTCGCGGTCCTCTCCCCACTGTTCAGCCCGGGACCCTTCGATTTCCGCCCGATGGTCCATCCGTTGCCGGAGGACGGCAGCGTGCCGGGGATGCCGGGCTGGAGCTGGATCCACACGCCGGGACACACCCCGGGACACGTGGCATTCTGGCGGGAGGAGGATGCCGCGCTGATCGCCGGGGACGCGTTCGTCACCACCAAGCAGGAGTCGCTCTGGGCGGCATTGACGCAGCGGGTCGAGCTGCACGGGCCGCCGGCCTACTATACCCCTGACTGGGTGTCCGCACGGCGGTCGGTCGAGGTGCTGGCGGCACTCCGGCCCGAGGTGGCCGCCACCGGGCATGGACGACCACTCTACGGCGCCGTACTCCGGGCCGATCTGGCAGACCTGGCGCTGCATTTCGATCGGCGAGCCGTCCCGCGTCGGGGCCGGTACGTCGGCCGGCCCGCGACAGCGGGGATCGACGGTGTGATCTCGGTCCCACCTTCACGCGCGCCGGGACTCGGCCTGCTGGCCGGCCTCGCGGCGGTCGGGGCGGCCGGTGCGCTGGTCTGGCGGGCTCGGCGCTAGCGGCTCGCGAACACCTCGGTTGCCCCGTCGCGCTGGAAGGCCAGGACCTGGTAGGGCTGGTGGGGCGCGCCCGGCTGCGCCATTCCGGGCGCGCTCGCCGGCATGCCGGGGGCCGCGAGGCCCGCGATCTGCGGCTTTTCCTTGAGCGCCCGCCGGATGTCTTCCGCCGGCACGTGTCCTTCCACGAGGTACTTGCCGACCTGGGCCGTGTGGCAGGAACGCACCTTGCCCGGCACGCCGAGGTTGTCCTTCACCATGTCCATGTCCTCTTCGTCGTGCACCACCGTGGCGAAGCCCTGGGCCTCGAGGTAATCCACCCACTCGGCGCAGCATCCGCAGGTTCGGCTCTTGAACACGGTGACCGTCTCGGGGGCCGTCGGCAAGGCCCAGAGACGCCGCCCGCCGGCGAGGATGAGGGTGAAGCCGGCGGTCTGGCCCAGGAACGAGCGGCGGGAAATCATGGGAATTCCTTTCAGTGCGTTGAGAGCGCGCCGACCCGGCGCTCCACCTCGGGAGCGGGCAGCGTGATCAGCTCGAACAGGTGCCGCTCCAGCGGCGCGGCGACGGTGCGGGTGACGAAGACGCGCAGCCGGCGCGCGGTCCGGTAGAGCTCGTCGGCGACCCGGGGCAATCCGAGCTGGCCTGCTCGCCCCTCGTCGGTGAGGCGCTCGACCGTTCCGGCCCGGGTCCTGAGCGGCAGGTCTACCGCGAGCATCGACGATCTGGCCGGAAAGTCGAGCAGCAGCTCTCCGGGCGCCAGCCCGACCTCCTCGGCGAGGGCGTCTTCCACCCGCTCCAGCAGGCCGGGATGATCCACCAGCCAGGGCTGCACCCCGACGGGAACGTCGCTCGCGGGCAGGTCCAGCGCCCGTTTGTGCAGCCGGCGGGCGCGGATGGCGGTGGCGAGCGGGTCGCCCTCCCGGATCAGCAGCTCCATGAGGCCGTCATCCGTCGCCTCGGCGATGGCATGCGCGGTGAGCACGCCGCGGGCTACGGCCCGGCGCACCGATCGCTTGAACATACAGGTGGCGGCGCGGACCGCGTGGTGCCAGTAGACGTTCCGGTACATCTGGTACTTCGCGAACAGCAGCGACTCGAGGGCGCTCACGCCCTTTTCCTGCACTCCTACCTCGAACCGACCCTGCTCCCCCACCACCAGGGTGAGGGTGGACAACAGCCGATCCACGTCCACCGTGCCGTAGGGAACCCCGCACATCCGCGCGTCGCGGCTCAGGTAGTCGATCTTGTCGAGGTCGAGCGAGCCGGAGATGAGTCCCTGCAGCGGACTGTCGCTCGCGCCGCGGATGAGGGCTCCGACGGCTCCGGCGAGGTCCGGCCCCCCGATGCGGCGCAGGGCGTCGCCCAGCTCGCCCTCGGTGAGCTTGGCGACCCCGAGTGCCTCGTGGTGAGGAAAGCCGGCCTCCTCCAGCGCATGGGAGAAGGGATAGTGCCCGATGTCGTGGAGAAGCGCGGCGAGCCGGACCGCGACGCGGTCGTCCTCGTCGACGCGGGCCAGCTCGCCCCGCTCTTCCAGCGACGCCAGCGCCCGCTTGGTCAGATGGTACGCGCCGAGCGCGTGCTCGAAGCGGGTATGGGTGGCGCCGGGATACACCAGGAAGGCGTGCCCCACCTGGCGCACATAGCGCAGGCGCTGCATGGCCGGGGTGTCCAGGGCCAGCAGCGCCGAGCGGTCGAGTCGGATGTTGTCCCACAGCGGATCGCGGATGATCTCGAGCTCCGCGCCCCCGCGGGTGACGCTCACGCCGTAGGGCCAGCCGCCGCCACGGTGTCGGGGACCTGGCTCCGGTACTGCTGGAAGTTTTCCCGGAACATGGTGGCCAGCTTCCGGGCCTGAGCGTCGTAGGCCGCCGGGTCCGCCCAGGTCTGCCGAGGCGTGAGCACCTCGCCGGGGACGCCGGGCACCGCCATCGGCACGTCGACGCCGAACACGGGATCGGTGCGGAACGAGGCGTTGTCGAGCGCGCCGGCCAGCGCCGCGGCGACCATGGCCCGGGTGTGAGCCAGCTTCATCCGCGAGCCGGTGCCGTACGGGCCACCGGTCCAGCCGGTGTTCACCAGCCAGACCTTGGCCCCATGCTTGGCGATCCGCTCGCCCAGCATCTTGGCGTAGACCCCCGGAGGCAGCGGCAGGAACGGCGCTCCGAAGCAGGCCGAAAAGGTGGCCGACGGCTCGGTCACGCCCCGCTCGGTCCCGGCGACCTTGGCGGTGTAGCCCGAAAGGAAGTGGTACATCGCCTGGTCGGCGGTGAGCCGGGCGATCGGCGGCAGCACCCCGAACGCGTCCGCGGTCAGGAACACGATGTTCCTGGGCGGGCCGCCGGCGCCGCTGGGCTGATGATTCGGGATGTAGTGGATGGGGTAACAGGCGCGGGTGTTCTCGGTGATGCGGTCGGCGTCGTAGTCGACCCCCCGCAGGGCCGGGTCGAGCACCACGTTCTCCAGCACCGTCCCGAACATTCGCGTGGCGGCATAGATCTCGGGCTCGGTCTCGGGCCGGAGCCGGATGACCTTGGCGTAGCAGCCGCCCTCGAAGTTGAAGACGCCGCGGTCGCTCCAGCCGTGCTCGTCATCGCCGATGAGCCGGCGGTTGGGATCGGCGGAGAGCGTGGTCTTGCCGGTGCCGGACAGGCCGAAGAAGATCGCCGTGTCGCCGCTCGGACCCACGTTGGCCGAGCAATGCATCGGGAGCACGCCCTGCGCCGGCAGCAGGTAGTTGAGCGCGGTGAAGATCGACTTCTTCATCTCCCCCGCGTACCGTGTTCCGCCGATGAGCACCAGCTTCTTGGCGAAATTGAGGACGATGAAGGTCCCGCTGCGGGTCCCGTGGCGCGACGGGTCGGCCTGGAAGTCCGGCGCGTGCAGCACGGTGAAGCCGGGGCGGAACTGGGCCAGCTCGGCGGGCATGGCGCGGATGAACATGTTGCGGACGAACAGGGCGTGCCAGGCGTTGGGCGTGATGAACCGAACCGGCACCCGGTACGCCGGGTCGGCGCCGCCGAACAGGTCCTGGACGAACAGCTCCCGGGCGTCCAGATAAGCCCGCACGTCCTCGTGCAGCCGCTCGAACGCGGCGGGATCGAGGCGGGGGTTCTTCTCCCACCAGATCCGGTCGGCGGTTCCGGGCTCCTCGATCAGGAACTTGTCCTTGGGAGACCGGCCGCAATGGGGCGAGGTGACCGCGGCGAAGGCGCCCGCATCGGACAGGCTTCCTTCGCTGCGCTGCAGGGCATATTCGATCAGGGCGGGCGGGGTAAGATTGGCGTGGATCCTGATGGGAAAGAGCCCCTGATCGACCAGGGTGAGGCTCTCACGCTGCACGACTGTGGTCTCGGTCATACGCTCCCGTGCGCGTTCAGCGCGTCAGAGGCCGGCCCGCCCGCCCCGGGGGCCGTCGACGGAGCGGAAAGATCGACGGGAGGGCCCCCAGGTGCAACCTGATACCTTGGACCGGGGGTGACGAGCAAGTCTCAGGCCCTCCGGGCAGGCCGGGAGGGTGTCGGATCAGGGCCGAACCGGTTCCAGCGTCGGAGGATAGTGGTAGATCGCCTCGATCGTCCCCCGGTCCCGTTCACTGGGGGCTTCGACCCGGGGATCGGCGAACATGATGTCGTCCGGGTCCGGCGAATGCTGGAAGATGCCCAGCGCGTGGCCGAGCTCGTGGATGGTGGTGAGCGCCAGGCAGGTCTGGGTGGCCGGCTGGTCCACCGGCAGGACCGGGTCGATGAATACCCGGATGGGGATCAGGAGCGCCGTATGATCGTCGCTCACCTCGACATCCGTGGCCCCGGAGCACTCGGGGGCCATGCTGTGCAGACGGTGGACGCCCAGGGTCAGATTCGGCGCCGAGTTGGCGAAGATCAGCACGTCGGCGGTGGAAGAGTCGCTCACCATCTCGCCGCGGAACTCCCGGTACAGAAAGCCCGACTGCCACACCCCGATCGCCCGTTCGGCGTATCCCGGAAGGCCGGCCGCGTCCTCGGCCCAGATCCGCACCGGCAGCCGGCTCTGCGACCAGAAGAAGCTGAGGGTGTCGGTTCCGCCTCCCGTCCCGGGCACGAACAGCCGCCACTCATATAGGTCGGTGCGCTCGGGGGAGGCGATATCGCCGCAGGCCAGCGCGCCCAGCGCCGCCGCGCCGAGGATGAGCCGACGGGAGACGGCGCTCACCGGAGGCCCCGCGCGATACCGACCGTGAGCGCGACCCGGCCGACTCCCTGGCTATGGGAGAAGCCGCGCGCCTCGAGCTCGTCGGTGCTGAATCGATGATAGTCGTACCGGGCGGAAGCCATCAGGTCCCACTTCTGGTGGATGGGGTACCGATAGTCGGCGCCGGCGGCGGCCAGGAAGCTGGTGGTCCCACCCTGCGCGAAGATGCCGCTCTCCTCGGCGGGCCGGTATGCGATCCCCCCCAGGCCCACGTTCCACCGCAGCCGCTCCACCACGGGTCCTTCCAGGAACGCCGTCAGCGTACCGGTCCGCAGCGTACCGAGGTCGGTGTCGACGCCGTTCTCGCTGCTGTGAAAGCTTCCGCTGGCCACGGTGGCCTCGAGGCCGGCACGAAACCCCCGCGTGCCGACCGGCAGCGAGCCGCCGAACGCGACCATCGGCGCGATGCTCTGCTTCACGGTGATCGGGCTGGTGATGAAATCCTGCAGCAGCTTGCTCGCGCCGACCGCGCCGACCCTGACGAAGTAGTTCGCCTGGGCGTGCGCCGGGGGCGCCCCCGCCGCGAGCAGGAGGAGACAGCTCAAGATGGCTTTGGGCATCGGTGGAAGATGAGCGGGCCGGGGGCCGACGGTCAACGCGGACCGCGCGCGTACGCGCGGAGCCGTCGCAGCATGCGACGATCGCAGGTGACCTCGTCTTCGCCTTTCGGCGTCTCGATCACCTTGACGGCATGCTCGAACCGGGAATCGCGCATGATCCGGCGGAAGGGCTCGGGGCCGAGCGATCCCTCGGCGATGAGCGCGTGGCGGTCGCGGCGGGAGCCGAAGGGTGTCTTGGAGTCATTGAGGTGCAGGCAGCGCAGGCGCTCCAGCCCGAGGGTCTCGTCCCACCGCCGCCACACGGCGTCGTAATCGCGGCGCAGATCGTACCCGGCCGAGTACAGGTGGCAGGTGTCGGCGCAGAAGCCGATTCGATCCCGCACGTCCGCTTCGATGAGGTCGCGGAGCGCCGCCAGCTCCTCGAAGGTGCTGCCGAGCGCCGTGCCGGAGCCGGCCGTCGTCTCCAGCAGCACGCCGACCGGGCCCGGGACCTCCCGCAGGCAGGCGGTGTACCCCGCCGCGTTCCGGGCCAGTCCGGCCTCCCGGGCGTCGATGAAGTTGCCCGGATGGGAGACCACCCAGGGAATGCCGAGCGCGGTGCACCGGGTCAGCTCCGCCACGAACGACGCCCGGGAGCGTTCGGCCAGCACCGGGTCCGGCGTGGCGAGGTTGATTAGATAGGAATCATGCGCCACTATAGTGGTGATGCCGCTGCGCTCCCAGGCGCGGCGGAACTCCCCGCAGGAATCCCGCGCGAGGGTCGGCTCACGCCACTGATTGGGTGTCTTGGTGAAGACCTGGATGGCGGTGGCCCCGATGGCGGCCCCGCGCGCCGGTCCCGTCGCCATGCCGCCCTGCACCGAGACGTGCGCTCCCAGCAGGCCCCCCGCGCGAGCTCCGCGACTCCTCATCCGGGCCGCCGATGACCAACGGTATCGCTTCCGACCCGGTGATTCGCCCCCACGTCCTGCTCGCCGGTGACGCGGCCGCGCGGCCGCAGGGACTCGAGCGGGCGCTGACCCGGGCCGGGTTCCTCCTGGTCGAAATGGAGGATGCATCCAGCGGCCAGGCGGTCGACGCCGTGCTCCTCACCATACCCGATGCCGACCCGATACGACTTCGGAAGCTGCTGCCGCCGGACGACGCGCCGCCGCGGGTCGTGCTGATCGCGACCGCCGATCCCGAGGGCCCTGCCGCCGCGCTGGCGGCCGGGGCCGACGATGCCGTGGCACTGCCGGTGCACCTCCCGGAGCTGTGTGCCCGTCTGCACGCGCGGATCCGCGACC
>DATEIR010000141.1:0-32464 GCA_035278885.1 Gemmatimonadales bacterium
TCGCTCTCGCCCTGGACCCCGAGCCAAAACCCCTCGACCTCCTCGACCGGCGTGAGCCAGGTCGAGCCCTGGGGCGTGGGCACGAGCCCGGGGCTTCGCGGGATGGGCGGAGACCACCCGGGGTCCGTCCCCCCGGCGATGCGCAGCCCGCGCCCGTCGAACCGCCAGAGACGCACCGATCCCCCGATCAGCGATCCCAGCCGGTCGAGCACGAGATCGAGCCGTCCTAAGGACGGCGGAGCATCATGCAGATGGAGTTCCCTTGAGGATTGAAATGGACCGCGTCCACCAGCTTACGGATGAGGAAGAGGCCCCGGCCTCCCAGCTCGTCGAGCTGCTCGGGACGGATCGGCTCCGGCACAGTGGACGGATCGAAGCCCAGTCCTTCGTCCGTCACGTACACCCGGATCACGTCGGTGAAGAGCTCGGCCCGGACATCCACCCACTTGTCCTGCTCCTCGCGGTTGCCCCGGAGGATGGCGTTGCTGAGTGCCTCGCTGAGGCAGACCTGGAGCCGGAACCGGGTCTTCCGGGTGGTTTCGTGACCCGCCAGGCAGTGCCGCACCACCAGCTCGACCGCCTCCTCGACGCAGGCGATGTCACTGGGCAGCCGCAGGGTGACGAGCGTCGCGGCGCCTTCCGCGTCCGGAGCCGGGGAGCGGCGGACGCAGAGGCGAAGGGGCGACGTCATGGCGATCGGGACTAGAAGCTGGACAGGGCCTGCTGGGGAGTCTCCGCGATGGCGAAGAGCGTGTCGAGCTTGGTGAGCTCGAACAGACTGCGGAGATCCTCGTTGAGTCCCGAGAGGCGGAGCTCGCCCCCGGCCTCGCGGACCCGCTTGGAGATGGAGACCAGGGCGCCGAGGCCGGACGAGTCGATGTATCCGGTCTGGGAAAAGTCGATCAGGATCCGGCGCTCACCCTTGTCCAGCGCGGCGGCGACCAGATCCTTGAGCTCCTGCCGGTTGCCGACGATCAGCTGGCCTTCGACCTTCACCACGGTGACCCCGCTGCCGTCGCGGGACTGGCTGAACCCCATCGCGTGTCTCCCTCAGCTCGTGGGACTGCCCTGCAGGGCCACCATCGCGGCCACCTCGACAATATCATCGACCGTGGCGCCGCGCGACAGGTCGGCCATCGGCCGCGCGAGGCCCTGGAGAATGGGGCCGATCGCGGTCGCGCCGGCCAGCCGCTGGGTCAGCTTGTAGGCGATGTTGCCCGCGTCGAGATCGGGAAAGACCAGTACGTTGGCCGTGCCGGCCAGCGCCGAGCCCGGGGCCTTCCGCTCGCTGACCTCGGGCACCAGGGCGGCGTCCGCCTGCATCTCGCCCTCCGAGGCGACCTGCGGCGCGAGCTCCCGGAATCTGGCCGCGGCCTCCCGGACCCGCTCCACCATGGGCCCCTCGGCGCTGCCCCGGGTGCTGTAGGACAGGAAGGCGACCCGGGGCTGGTCGCCCACCAGCCGGGAGCGGTCGCGTGCCGCCGCCAGCGCGATGGTGGCCAGCTCCTCGGCGGAGGGATCGGGGACCACCGCGCAGTCGGTGTAGGTCAGCACCTGGTCGCTCGGGAGCACCATGTAGAACGCCGAGCTGATCCGCCGCACGCCGGGCGCGGTGCCGATGGCCCAGAGGGCGGCCCGGATCACCTCCTTGGTGGGGGCGACCGCCCCGGACACCGCACCCTCGGCCTCGCCCAGCGCGACCAGCCCGGCTCCGAAGTTGGTGGGCATGGCGCCCACGTCGAGGGCGTGGACCCCGTCGCGGATCTGGTCGGGACGCCGGTCGCGAAGATGCTGCGCCACCCGGCCGAGGCGGGAATCCCTGGCGGGATCGAGCGCGCCGTCGCCCAGCACGATGGGCTCGGCGATGCCTTCGCGCCGGAGCCGGTCGGCCGCCGCCCGCACCCGGGGATCATTTCCCTCGCAGAGGACGATCCGCGCCTTGCGTCCGGCGGCCCGGCGCAGCAGCTCGGCGCGGAAGCTCATCGCCCGAACCGCCGGGCCAGCGCCTCGGCCACCGTCGGATGGACCAGCGCGCTGACGTCGCCGCCATAGCGGGCCACCTCCCGCACCAGGCTCGAGCTCAGATAGGTGAGGTCCACCGCCGGCACGAGGAAGACCGTTTCCAGCGAGGGATGCAGCTGCCGATTCATGAGCGCCATCTGGAACTCGTACTCGAAGTCGCTGACCGCCCGCAGTCCGCGCACCACGACCGAGGCACCGCTGCGCTTGGCGAAATCGGCCAGCAGCCCCTCGAAGGTCTCGACCGAGACCCGGGCATCGGAGCCCACGGCGCGGCGGAGCATACCCAGCCGTTCCTCCACCGTGAACAGCGGCTGCTTGGCGGAGTTGGCGGCGACCGCGACGATCACCCGGTCGGCCAGCGCCAGGCTCCGGCGGATCAGGTCCTCATGCCCCCGGGTAGGCGGGTCGAACGAGCCTGGATACAGGGCGATCCGGGTCATGGGCCGGGTGCGGTCGCGCGGCAGAAGGTGAGAGCGGTGTCGCCGTAGCGACGGGTCTCGTCGCCTGGGAGCGCCCGGTCGGCCGGATGCTCGACGGATAGAATGGAGGCGAACGGGTGACGGCGGAAGAGCGCCACCAGCCGCTCGGCCGCATCCATGGTGTAGGGCGGGTCGGCGAGCGCGATGTCGAAGGCGCCCGGAGGGACCCGCTCGGCGAACCGGATGGCGTCTCCCCGATGGACGGTGACCTGACCGCCGACCCCCAGGGCCTCGATGTTCTGGCGCAGGGCCGCGAGCGAAGCCGGGCCCAGCTCGACGAAGTCGGCGTGCGCCGCGCCCCGGGAGAGCATCTCGAGGCCGAGGGCCCCGCTGCCGGCGAACAGATCGAGCACCCGGGCGCCCTCGAGCTCGGCGGCCAGAATGCTCATCCACGCCTCCCGCACCCGGTCGCCGGTGGGACGGACCCGGGCGTCCTTGGGGATGGCGAGACGACGGCCGCCGTAGATGCCGGCAACGATGCGCATGGGGTCAGGTCACGCCGCCCCTGCCGCGGGAGAGAGCGCACACAGCCGCGCCTGCAGCGTCAGCTGCCCGTTCCACTCGTTGCATTCCAGCCGGAACGCCGCGTCCACCGGACCATCGTTCAGCCAGGGAACCCGGTCGGCCCACTGGAAGCCTATGGCGGGAAGGCGCGAGCGCCCGTCGTCGAGAATGCCCTTGAGGTGGCCTGCGCCGACGCACTTCCGGCCCGCCAGCCGCACTCCCCGCACCCCGAATACCGGGCTCGCGTTGCCGGTCCCGCACGGCTCCAGGTAGCGGCAGAGCCGCTCCAGCTCGTGGGTCATATCCGCCAGGCTGACCTCGAGGTCCACCCGCTGCTCGGGGCCCAGGTCGTCCGGCGTGAGGCGATCGCGGGTGAGGCCGGCGAACCGCTCGCGGAAGGCGTCCAGGTTGCCGCGGCGGATGGTGAGCCCGGCCGCCATGTGGTGACCGCCGAAGCGCTCCAGCAGATCGCCGCAGGCGAGGAGCGCCGAGTGGAGATCGAAGCGCGAGATACTGCGGCCGCTGCCTTTTCCGATCTCGCCGTCGAAGGCGATGAGGAACGCGGGGCGCCCGTAGCGCTCGACCACGCGGGAGGCGACGATCCCGACCACACCGGGGTGCCAGCCATCGCCCGCCAGCACGAAGCCCGCGTCGCGCTCGAGATCGGCGGAGCGCTCGACCTGCTCCAGCGCCTCGTCGAGCATCCGCTGATCCAGCGCCTGCCGCTCCGTGTTGAGACCGTCCAGCTGGGAGGCCAGGGCGGACGCCTCGGCCGGATCATCCGAGAGCAGAAGCCGGAGGCCGTCCATCGCGTCGCCGATCCGGCCCGCCGCGTTGAGCCGCGGGCCCAGGATGAACCCGCAGTGGCCCGCCCGGACCTCCTTGCCGCCGAGCCCGCTGGCATGCACCAGCCCGCGGAGCCCGGGCCATGCGCTGTCGCCCAGGAGCCGGAGACCGTGCTTGACCAGAATGCGATTCTCGCCCTGCAGCGGCACCACGTCGGCCACGGTGGCCAGGGCCACCAGGTCGAGCAGGTAATACGGCAGGTTGGCCGGCAGCCCGAGGGCGGGCACCAGCGCCTGCACCAGCTTGAACGCGATGCCGGTACCGCAGAGCGTGGTGAGGCCGGAGGAGTCGTCCGGGCGCTGGGGTTCGATGACGGCGATGGCCGGCGGCAGCTCGTCGCCGGGGAGGTGGTGGTCGGTGATGACCACACCGACGCCCGCGGCCCGGGCGACGTGTACGGTTTCGACGGCGGTGATGCCGCAGTCGCAGGTGATGACCAGCGACGCCCCCGCGGCCTGCGCGGCGGCGAGCCCCGCGGGGCCGAAGTCGTAGCCGTCGCGGAGGCGGTGCGGCACGAAGGGCACGACATCGGCGCCGGCCGCCCGGAGCGCCCGGGTCAGCAGGGCCGTGGCACACTGGCCGTCCACGTCGTAATCGCCGTGCACCATGATGGTGCCGCCGGCGCGCACGGTGAAGGCGATGGCCTCGACCGCCTCCGCCATGCCGGCCAGCGTGGAGGGCTCGGTCAGCGCGCCGAGGGCCGGACGGAGATAGTGCCGGGCGGCCTCGGCCTCGTGCTGCCCTCGCTGGACCAGCAGCGCCGCCAGCGCCTCGGGCAGTGACAGCCGCTCGGCGAGCGCCGCAACCCGGGCGCGGTCCGGCCGAGGGGCGACGATCCAGCGCAGGATCGGCGTCTGGGTGGCGCTCACCACGGCAATCTGCCCGTCATGCTGGTCATCCCGCGGACCGCGCCTCCTCGGGCGGGTACAGGATCGCGCCGCAGGCCTCGCACCCTTCGATCACCGCCCCACTGCGGATCTGGCTGCGACGATTGAGCGGCACGGCGGTGTGGCAGGCCCCGCAGCCGTTGGAGATGAGCGGCACCACCACCTCGGCTAATCGCGACTTCCGGAGCCGCTCGTACCGGGTGCGAAGCTGGCGATCCAGTCGCCCGGCGGTCTCCTCCCGGTCGGCATTGGCCGCCGCGAGCTCAGCCTCGATCTCGGCTCGGCGACTGTCGAGCCGTTCCCGTTCCGGCGCCTGTCCCTCCTCGACCAGCTCGACGTTCCGCTCTTCCTCGCTCGCCTTGCGCTCGAGCTGGGTGACCGTCTCCGCGCTGCGGATCCAGTCGTTTTCCTCCTTGGCCACGACGGAACGGGCCAGATCCAGCTCGGCCATCAGGGTGGAGGCCTCCTTGGGATTGCGCACGTGCTCCAGGCGCAGCCGCCGCCGATCCTGCAGCAGCCGGTAGCTCTCGATCTTGGCCTCCAGCTCGTCCCGGCGACGGCCGGCATCGGCGGCCGTGCGCCGGGCGGCTTCCAGACCGCCACGCGCCTTGTCGAGTGCCTGGTCCAGCGTGGTGTACTCCCCCTGGAGCGCCTCCAGCCGCCGTTCGACTTCCGCCACCACCGCATCCTTTGCCTGCAGATCGAGCAGCTTGACCAGATCAGCGTGCATCAACATCCCCTCGTCGCAAGTGTCGTTTGGTGCGCTCCTCGGGATACTTCGATGAGATCTCGTCGTCCAGCAGGCGCCGCTCCCGGATCAGGGCGTCCTGCTCCTCCGGCGCGAGGCCGGCCTGGCGTAGCCGGAGCGTGAGCTCCGCCCGGCGGCGGCGCAGGGGCCGTACCTCCAGGGTCCGGACCGCGCCGACGTAGGTGAGGTCCGGGTCCGGCGATCCGTACTTGGCCTCGATACTGTCGAGCCAGGCCCAGGCCCGCCGTGCCGCCGGAGACAACTGCTCCAAGAATAGTCCGGAGCCGACGTTCTCGGGACTCCGCCGGAGCGACTCGTAGACCTCCCGCAACGGCTCGGTCTCGAACCACTCCGGGGGAACCTCGTCCGCCGCGCGGGCGAGCCAGGTGCGATCGCGCATCAGCACCCGCAGCAGGTCGCGCTCGGCACTGAGGTCCTCGTGGCGGCGGCGCGAGCGAGGCCGAGGGGCCACGGGTCCGCCCGTCGCTCGAGCCGACCCCGCCTCAGGGCGCTGCTGGCCCTCTCCACCAGCCGGGGCGGCCGGACGGGCCGCCGCCTGCTGCTGCAGCACCTCGCGAGTCACGCCCGTGCGCTCCGAGACGGTCTTCAGGTAGAGGTCGCGCATGATGGGATCCGCGGTGGCGCGGATGGTCGGCAGCAGCCGGTCGAGCGCCTCGCGCTGGTGCTCCACTCCCTCGAACCAGCCCCGCTGCTGCAGCAGCTGGAGCTTCCGCTCGAGCACATCCATCGCGTCGTCCACCAGCGGCTCCAGCGCCGCCGCGCCGCCTCGGCGCACCAGCGTGTCGGGGTCCTCGCCCTCGGGCATCGTGGCGACGCGGACACGCATACCGTGGCGCAGGAGCTCATCGCCGGCGCGGAAGGTGGCCCGCAGCCCGGCCGCATCGCTGTCGTAGAGCAGCACGGCCGCGGGCGCGAAGCGTCGGAGCAGCGAAGCCTGATCCCCGGTCAGCGCCGTGCCCAGCGGCGCCACCACGTGCTCGATGCCCGCCAGCAGCAACCGGAGCACATCGAAGTACCCCTCCACCAAAATCACGGTCTCGGCTTTGCGGATCGCGCTCTTGGCCTGGTGCAGGTTGTACAGCTGCTTCCCCTTGTGAAAGATCGGGGTCTCCGGCGTGTTCAGATACTTGGGCTCGCCCGGACCGAGCAGTCGCCCGCCGAACCCCGCCAGCTGGCCGCGCAGGTCGTGGATGGGGAAGAGCAGGCGGCCGCGGAACCGCGGGATGACCGCCCCGTCGTCCTTGCGGACGCTGAGCCCCGCCTCGAGCAGGGTCTCGTCCTTGATCCCGAGCTCCGCCATCGCCGCCAGGAACCCGCGCCCCTTCGGCGCGAAGCCCAGCCCGTGCACCTCCGCGGTTTCCAGGGTGACGTCCCGCCCCGCCAGATACTCCCGGGCTTCCCTGCCCTCGTCCGACTCGACCAGCCGCCGGGTGAACCAGTCCTGCGCCGCCGAGAGTGCCTGGTAAAGCGGCTCTCTGGGGTCGGGCCCGGACCGGCCGGGGCGCTCGGGAATCACGATGCCGGTGCGCCGCGCCGCGTCGCGGACGGCCGTCGGGTAGTCCATGCCGAACCGCTTCATCAGCCAGCTGAACACGTCGCCGCTCTCGTGGCAGACGAAGCAGTAGTAGCGCCCCTTCTTCGGAATGACCGCGAAGTTGCGGTGGGTGCCGCCGTGAAAGGGGCAGGGCCCGCGGTAGTCGGAGCCGGTGCGCTTGAGCTCCACCGACTCGCCGATGATTCCCACCAGGTCGGCGCTCTCGCGCACCTGGTCGATGGTCTCGTCGGGGATCATGCTCACGCGGAGAACTCCACGATGGTGACCCCGGTACCGCCCTGGTTGCGGGGCGCGAAGGCGAAGCTCCGGATCCGCTTGTCGCGGGACACGATCCGGCGCACCCGCTCGCGCACGACGCCGGTGCCCATCCCGTGGATGATGCGGAGGAACGGCTGCTCGGCGAGCACCGCCGCGTCGACCGCCGCGAGGGTCGCTTGCTCCGCCTCGTCGCCGGTGAGCCCGCGGAGGTCGATCTCGAGGGAACCCTCCCTGGCGGGCGCCGCAGCCGACGCGGGAGACTCGGTCTGTTTCGCGGCCTTGCCGCCCGGCAGCACCGTGAGCCCGGCAGCCTCGGTCACCATCCGCATCGACCCCAGCCCGACCACGGCCCTGCCATCGCCCCGGACCTCCAGCACCTCGCCGGTGGCTCCGGTGGGGAGCCGTACCCGGGCGCCGGGCGAGATCTCACCGTCGCCCGCGCCGCTCGACGCCGCCGCGGGCTCCGAGGCGGCCAGGCGCTCGCCCTGATCGCGGATGCCTTCCTCCACCATGCGGCGCGCCTCCCGTGCCGCGGCATCGTCGGCCGCGGTGCGCGCGGCGCCCAGCGCCTCTTCCACCAGCCGACGGGCGTCCATCAGGTACGCTTTGGCCTGGCGCCGCCCTTCCCGCTCGGCAGCCTTCTCCCGCCGCTCCAGCTCGGCCAGCCGGACCGCCTGACTCTCCGCGTCGGTCCGGAGCCGAGCCTCGAGGCCGTCGAGCTCGATCGCGCGCTCCGCCTGGGCGGCCTGCGCGGCCTGCAGCTCGCGCTGGCGCTCCTCCACCACCGCGAGAAGCGCATCGAGGTTCCGCTCGGCATCGGGCATCCGGGCCTCGGCGTCGGCCAGGATGTCGCGGGCCACGCCCAGCCGTCGGGCGATCGCGAGCCCGTAGGAGCGGCCGGGGACGCCTTTCACGAACCGGTAGGTCGGGGTCAGCGTCGCGGCATCGAACTGGAGCGAGGCATTCACCACCCCGGCGGTGTGACTCGCCAGGTCCTTGAGCGCGCCCAGGTGAGTCGTGGCGAGCGTCAGCGTCGCGCGACGGGTGAGCGCCGCGAGCGTCGCCGCGGCGAGCGCCGCCCCTTCGGCCGGGTCGGTCCCGCTCCCGATCTCGTCCAGCAGCACGAGCGCGCCCGCGTCGGCCCGGTCGAGCACCCGGCGCAGCATGGCGACGTGGGCGCTGAAGGTGGACAGACTCGCCGCGATCGACTGGCGATCGCCGATATCGGCGAAGAAGGCGGTGAACACGGGGAGACGGCTGCCGGCGCCGACCGGGGGGATGATGCCGCTCTGCGCCAGGGCGGCCGCCAGCGCGACCGCCTTGAGCAGCACGGTCTTGCCACCGGTGTTGGGCCCGCTGATGAGCAGAGTGCGCTCGTCCGGGGCCATCTCGAGGTCGAACGGGATCACCGGCTCCGCGCCGCCGAGCAGCAGTGGATGCCGCCCGTTCACGATCCGGAGCGGCGCGGGGGCGGGCTGGACCTCGGGCACCTCACCTTCGCAGCCGACCGCCCAGCGCGCGCGCGCCACCAGATCGTCCACCGCGACGCACATCTCGACCACCCCGCGGAGGGCGGGAAGCTCCGGCCGCAGCAGGCCGGTGAGCTCCCGGAGCACCTTGAGCGTTTCCCGCTCCTCTGCGGTCTCCGCCTCGCGGAGGGCGTTGCCCAGCTCGATGGCGGCGCTGGGCTCCACGAAGAGCGTGCCGGCGCTGCCCGACTCGTCGTGCACGATGCCGTCCGGCCGGCTCCGGGAATCGCGGCGGACCGGAATGACGTATCGTCCGGCCCTCACCGTCACCGATGCATCGGCCACGGTGGCGCCGGCGTCGAGCCCGCGCAGCAGTGACTCCAGCCGGCGGATCAGCCGGGCTCGGGCCTGATGCACCTCCCGGCGCGCCGCCGCCAGGGCCGGGCTCGCGGTATCGAGGACCGCGCCGTCGGGATCGAGCGACTGCTCCAGCCGGCGCTCCAGCATCTTGTCCGGCAGCGGCGAGGCGAGGGCGGCAGCCAGCGGCGCACTCTCCGCTACCCGACGCAGGTCGGCGTGGACCTGCCGAGCCGCGGCGAGCACTCGCTGAATCGCGGCCAGCTCCCGGCCATCGAGCACACTGCCGTCGATCCGGAGGCGGGCGAGAGCGCGGGTGACATCGGGAATCGCCTCCGCCAGGAGCCGGTCCCCGCGGCGGAACAGCCCGGCCGTCTCTCCCACCCGGGCGAGCTCCTCACGGATCCAGGCCGGGTCATCGGTGGGCCGGCGCCGACGCACCCGTTCGGCGCCCAGCGGACCGGCGGCCAGTGCCGCGATCCGCTCGACGACCTCGCCGAGCTCGATCGTCTCCAGCGCCTCCGCCGAAGCGGCATCGGGCAAAGGCGACGGGGTGCCGCCCTGGTCGTGGGCCGACACCCCGTTGGATGCATCGTGTTCCACCGTCTTCATCACCCTGCCTGCAGCTCCTCGCGGACGATCTGGCTCACCACCTTACCGTCCACCCGTCCCTTGTATCTTGGCAGCACCTGTCCCATCACCTTGCCCAGCTCCTTGGCGCCGCCGGCGATCGCGGCGCGAACCGCCGCGCGGATCTCTTCCGGATCGACCGCGGGTGGCAGGAACTCCTCCAGCACCGCGATCTGGGACTGCTCGACGGCGGCCAGATCGGGCCGGGCCGCCGTAGTGTACTGCTCGACCGCCTCGCGGCGGATCTTGATGCCCTTTCGCAGGACCTCGATCGTCTCGTCATCGGTGGCGGGTCGCCGCAGGTCGATCTCGCGGTTCCGCAGATTGGCGAGGATGGTACCCAGCACCAGCGTCCGATCCTTGTCCTGAGCCTTGCGGGCGGCGTTCATGGCCGCCCGCAAAGCCTCGGCGACGTCACCCGCGGGGGACACGGGGGCCTCGGCGGTTCTTGCGGACGGCGGCGTTCATCTTCCGCTTCCGCTTTTCGCTCGGCTTCTCGAAGTGACGGTGCTTGCGCAGGTCGGAGAGAATTCCCGCCTTCTCGCACTTCTTCTTGAAGCGCTTGAGCGCCCGCTCGAAGCTCTCATCATCGTGAATGATGACTTCCGGCATTCCTGTGATCACCCCTCTCGGGCCCGGATGGGCGTAAATGGTAGAGAGACAGGAATTTAGACGGAAAGGCGCCGCGACGCTAGGGCGCTCCCGTTCGGACTGCTCGATCGGCTGAGACCTGCCATGCCCTACCCTGGCGGCCAGCTGAGCTTCCGGCCGCCGAGCACGTGGAAGTGCAGGTGATCCACGCTCTGCCCCGCGTCCTTTCCGGTATTCGTCACGATCCGATAGCCGCCGGTGTCCAGGCCCAGCTCGCCGGCGACCTCGGCGGCAAAGGCCAGGGTGCGCCCCAGCAGGCGCTCCCCGTCGGCGTCCCGGGCGTCACGGACGGCGGCGAGATGCCGGGTCGGAATGACGAGGACGTGCGCCGGCGCCCGGGGATCGATGTCGCGGAACGCGAGGGCGTCGGTGGAGCGCTTGACGATGGTCGCGGGAATCTCCCCCGCCACGATCTTGCAGAACAGACAGTCAGCCATGGGTTCCTCGCCGTCGCGCGGCGGCGACGAAGGCCGCCGCCGCGAGCGCCGCGGTCTCGAAGCGCAGGGTGAATGGGCCAAGCACGAGGGAGCGGTAGCCGGCGGCCCCCAGACGTGCCATCTCGTCAGGGGTCAGACCGCCTTCGGGGCCGACCACGATCGTCGCCGGCGCGGCGTCCAGCGCCGCCGCCGCCTCGCCGCCGGCGTCGGCCAGCCACCGGGCTCCCTCGGGCGCCTGGGCGACGAACCGATCCAGGCTCATCGGCTCGGATATCTCGCAGGCCCAGGCCGCCCCGCACTGCTTGAGCGCCTCGACCGCCACCCGACGCAGCTTGTCGATCTGGCCGGCCCGAAGGCGGCTGGCGACCCCCGCCGTCCGCTCCGTTTCCAGCGGCACCACCCGGGTGACCCCCAGCTCCACGGCCTTCTCCACCAGCCAGGCGAACCGGTCGCGGTCGCCGGCGCCGACGGCGAGCGTGAGCGCGGCGGGCCGGGCCTCGCGCCTCGCCTGCACCACTTCCACCTCCCAGCCACCGCGCGCCGAGGCCAACCGTCCCGTGCCGACCAGTCCGGCCCCGTCACGGAGCTCGACCAGCTCGCCTGCCTCCGCCCGGCGGACCCGAAGATGGTGGCTCTCCTCCTCGCTCACTCCGCACCGCGCGCCCTCGCCCGCGACACCAGCCGGCAGCAGGACCCGCATCACTCCCGCCGAGCGGCCACCGACCACCAGCCGGCGTCGCGCTGCTCGTCCACGACGGTGAGACCCGCGGGCGCGAGCAGGGGACGGAAGAGCGGCGCTTCCGCCTGCTCCATGCCGGAAAAGATGGCCACGCCGCCGGCGCGCAGACTTCGCACGATCGCGGGCAGCAGCTGGGCATTGACGCTGCGAAGGATGTTCGAGAGGAGGAGGTCGGCGGGGCCCAGCAGCGGAGCCAGGTCGCCGGCATCGCCGTCGAGGAACTCGACCTGGTCGCGCACCTCGTTCCGGCTCGCATTGCGCACCGCGACGACGTTGGCCTCGGGGTCGGTCTCGATGCCCAGGGCGCGGCGCGCGCCGAGCTTCACCGCCGCGATCGCGAGAATGCCGCTGCCGCTGCCGAGGTCGAGCACCCGGTCACCCCGCGACACCCAGCGCTCGAGCAGGGCGAGCGCCGCGCGGGTGGACCCGTGCTCGCCGCTGCCGAACGCCGTCTCCGGATCGAGCACGACCGTGGCCGCCGCCGGATCACTTGGCTCCGCGACCCAGGACGGCACCACCACCAGCCGCCCGAACCTCCGCGCCCCCAACCCTTCGCGCCACCGGGTCGACCAGTCGACGGTCTCCAGCCGCCTCCGCTCGGCCACGGCCGGCTCGCCGGCCGCTTCGCCCAGCTCGGCGATCAGCGCGTCCGCCGTGCCCTCATCGGGGGCGAAGGTGACGAGCGTGCCGTCCTCCCGCTCTTCGACCGCCTGGCCGGTGCGCGCCACCAGCCAGGCGCTGAGCCATTCCCGGCGGCCCGGCGAGGTCCGCACGTCGATGGCCCACCAGGTCATGCGCCGAGCGCTTCCTTGAGCTTGGACCAGAACCCGGGCGAGCGCCTGGGCGGCTCGCCTTCGGTCTTGGCCAGCTCCTTGAACAGGCGCTCCTGCTCCGAGGACAGGCGCTCGGGGGTCCAGACGTGCACCCGGATCAGCAGGTCGCCCTTGCCGTTCTGACCCAGCACCGGCAGGCCACGCCCGCGGAGCCGGAGGAGCGTCTCGGTCTGGGTACCGGCGGGGATCTTGATCTCTTCGTCGCCGTAGGGCGTCGGGACGGTGAAGGTCCCGCCCAGCGCCGCCTGGGAGAACGAGAGCAGAAAGTCGTGATACAGGTCGTCGCCCTGCCGCTCGAATCGCTCGTCCTCCTTGATGTCGAGCATCACCAGGAGATCGCCGCTGGGTCCGTTGCGCGGGCCGACCGCCCCCTGCCCCCGCAGCGTGAGATAGTTGTTGGACGCGACGCCGGGCGGGATGTCGACCTGGACCGTCCGCTCGCCCCGCACCCGTCCCTCGCCGCGGCAGACCTCGCACGGGGTCGCGATCACCGTGCCCTCCCCGGAGCAGGTCGGACACGGCGATACCGACACGAACTGGCCGAACATGCTCCGGGCGGCCCGGCGCACTTCGCCCGAGCCGCCGCAGGTGGTGCAGGTCGTGGGCTTGGTGCCGGCCTTGGCCCCGCTGCCGTCGCACACCGAGCAGCGCTCCAGGGTCTTGAGCCGCACCGACTTCTTGACCCCGGCCGCGACCTCGGTGAGGCCGAGCTTGAGCGTCACCCGCACGTCCTGGCCCCGACGGTGATCCTGCCGCGCGCGCCCGCCGCCGAAGAGCGACTCCAAGCCGCCGAGGCCGCCGAAGTCGCGCATGAAGATGTTCAGCGCCTCGGAGAGATCGACGTGATGGTAGTCGAACCCACTCGACCCGCCCACGCCGGCCCGGCCGAAGCGGTCGTAGGCCGAGCGCTTCTGGGGGTCGCGCAGGATCTCGTAAGCCTCGGTGATCTCCTTGAAGCGGGCCTCCGCTTCCGGCGCCGGGTTGCGGTCGGGATGGTACTCCATCGCCAGCTTCCGGTAGGCCTTCTTGATCTCGGCCTCGGTCGCGTCCCGCGTGACACCCAACAGCGCGTAGAATTCGCTCACTCCAGCAATCCTTCCACCATGCGGCTGGTGTGCTCCACCAGCCCGATGATCTTGTCGTAGGGCATCCGGGTCGGCCCCATCACGCCGATGACGCCGCGCACGCCGCCCGCCTCGTAGGAGGACGTCACCAGGGTGAACTCGGTGAGGCGGGCATCGGGGTTCTCCGCGCCGATGGTGACCGAGAGCCCGTGCCGCCGGCGGATCGCGAGCGCCTCCTGCAGCAGCTCACGGCCCTCGGTGAGCCGCAGCAGCTCCCGCATCCGCGTGTTGGAGGCGAACTCCGGCTGCTCCGCCAGCATCTGCGCGCTGCCCAGCACCACGCCGCCGCCGTCGCCGTCCAAATCGAAGATCTCCTCACCCTCGGCGATGAAGATGTTGAGCAACTCCCGGCCCTCGGCGCTGCCCGCGTCGCGGAGACGCTCGCCCACCGACTCCCGGATCTTGCGGAGCGTGAGCCCACCGAGTCGTTCGTTGAGGACGCGGGCCACCTCGTGCATCGGCGCCGAGGCCGTCCGCGCCGGGACCTCGACGAAGATGGTGCGCACCACGCCGCTCCGGAGATTGAACACCAGGAGCAGCCGCTCGGAGGTCACCGCGACCAGCTCCAGCCGCTCGAGCACCAGCTCGTCCAGCGCCGGCGCCACCGCCACACCCAGCTCCTGGGTCAACACGCCGAGCACCTGCGCGGCCCGCCGGAGGATCTCCTCGACGGCGTTCCGGGCGCCCGAGAGCTCGTTGCGAAGCGCGTGCTGCGCCTCCGAGCTGGGCGGCGCGAGACGCATGATGGCGTTGACGTAGACCCGGTAGGCCCGATCGGTCGGGATCCGCCCGGCGGAGGTGTGGGGGTGAAACAGATACCCCTTGTCCTCCAGCTCGCTCATCGTATTCCGGATCGTGGCCGGAGACACCCCGAGCCCGAACCGGCGGGCAATGGTCTGACTCCCGGCCGGTTCCGCGGTCTCGATGTAGGTCTGCACCACCGCCTCGAGGACCCGCAGCTCCCGCTCGCTGAGCTTATCCGGTGCTGGCATTGTGAAGAAATGTAACGACTTGGACAACACCGGCTAGCGGTGTGACCCCGGTCGCAGCCGGTCGCTACGCGTGCGCGTAGGCTGTTCGCTCGTTGGTCCCTTGCCCTTCTCGCCTCTTGCATCGAGCCACCCATGCCGACCGCCACGACTCACAACATGGAACAGTGCATCGACAACTGCACCCGCTGCCACCGGACCTGCCTGGAGACCGCCGCCCGACACTTCCGCGGGGAGCGCGGCGTGGCCGAAGGGCATGAGGCCCACGTGCGGCTGCTCCTGGATTGCGCCGAAATCTGCCAGACCAGCGCCAACTTCATGGAACGGGGGTCCGAGCTGCATGGTCACACCTGCGCGGCGTGCGCCGCCGTGTGTGAGCGCTGCGCGGACGAGTGCGACAAACTGGGCGAGGATCCCCACATGGCCGCGTGCGCCGAGATCTGTCGGGCCTGCGCGCAGACCTGCCGTGAGATGGCCGCGGCTATCCACTGACCGACGCGACCAGCGCGTCCAGCCGGAGCCATCCTTCCGGGGTGAGCCGGATTCTCCCCTCGGCGCGCGTGGCCCAGCCTGATCCGATCCAGCGATCGGTCGTCTCCGCCGGTATCCGCTCGGCGGCCAGACCGCCGACCGTGCGGAGACCAAGGTAGAGCTCCTCCAGGCGGATTTCCTGCGGGCCCAGCCGCTCCTCGCCTTCGACGACGGGCGCGCCCTCGTCCAGCCGACGCTCGTAGGCGGCCCATTCGCGCTGATTCCACCGCCGCTCGTCGTCCATCGCGCTGTGAGCCGACGGCCCGAGTCCGATATAGGGCGCCCGCTGCCAGTAGGCGGAGTTGTGCCGGGCCCGCCGCCCGGCGCGGGCGTAGTTCGACACCTCGTAGTGCTCGTACCCCGCGGAGGCCAGGCGCTCGTGCGCCACCAGGAACTCCGCGGCGTAGCGATCGTCGTCCACCGGCGTCACGGCGCCGCGGGCTGCCCACCGCGCCAGCGGCGTACGCGCCTCGATGGTGAGTCCGTAGAGGG
The DNA here is from genome assembly GCA_035278885.1 of Gemmatimonadales bacterium. GTDB lineage: Bacteria > Gemmatimonadota > Gemmatimonadetes > Gemmatimonadales > GWC2-71-9 > CAVVWJ01. The sequence continues at coordinate 15,573 of DATEIR010000141.1, forward strand.
AGAGGTGGTCCGGCTGGAGCGTCAGGACCTGATCCAGGTCGGCAGGCCAGTCCCGCTCGAGGATGCCCGGCAGGCCGAAGATCAGATCGAGCGAGAGCTCGCCGATGCCCGCGGCACGGATCAGCTCGACCGCGCGGCCGATCTGCCGTGGGTCGTGGGTACGGTGCATCCAGCGCAGCACCGCCGGGTCGAACGACTGCGCCCCGAGCGAGACTCGGTTCACCCCCGCCGCCCGCCAGCCCTCGACCGCGGCGGGTGTCACGTCGTCCGGGTTGGCCTCCAGGGTGATCTCGGCCCCGCGCTCCATGCCGCGGTCGATCCAGACCTGTTCGGTGATCCGGGCGATCGCCTCGGGCGCCAGCCGTGACGGCGTTCCCCCGCCGAAGTAGAGCGTGCTGATCCGCGGCGAGCGGCTCCAGACGGCATGCGACTGCCAGCCCGCCCACTCCCGAAGCACCAGATCGGCGAAGCGCTCCGACGGCACGTCCCGGCGCACCGCGATGGCGAAGTCGCAGTAGCTGCATCGACGCGCGCAGAATGGGACGTGAATGTACAGGTGCACCCGCGAAATCTACTCCCCGCCCAGGCCCTTCCCTCTAGATCCGGCGGAACCGCCCGCCCGCCCGCCGCTCGACCAGCCCGAGCACCTCGAGGGACGCCAGCGCCGCCAGCACTTCACCCGCCGGACGGCCCGACCGCAGGTGCAGCTCGTCGGCGCTGGCGGGGTCGGCGCCGAGCAGCACGGCGATGGCGTACTCCGGGTCGGGGAGAGCGTCGGGCAGCGGAGCGACAGCGGGCGGAAGCGACGGTGTCGGGTTCAGCGGCTGCACGTCCCGGTAGTGGGCCAGCAGCTCCTCCGCCTCGAGCAGCGGGGTGGCACCGTCGCGGATGAGGCGGTTGGTACCCGCGGACTGCGGGCTGGTGATCGGCCCGGGCACGGCCATGACCTCCCGGCCCTGTTCCAGCGCGGCATCCGCGGTAATGAGCGCGCCCGAGCCGATGGCGGCTTCGACCACCACGGTGACGCGGGCCAATGCACTGATCAGTCGGTTGCGGCGGGGGAAGCTTCCGGCGTGGGGCCGCTCGCCGGGCGGAAACTCGGTCAGCAGCAGGCCCCGGTCGGCCATGGCCTCGTACAGGCGGCGATTCGCGCTTGGGTACACGACCCCCAGTCCGTTCCCGAGCACGCCGATGCTGCGGCCCCCGGCGTCGAGGGCGGCATGATGGGCGACGGCATCGAGGCCGCGCGCCATCCCGCTCACTACGACCGCCCCGGAGGATGCGCTCTGCCAGGCGATGGCGCGGGCGACGTCGGCCCCGTAGGGAGTGTGGTCGCGACTTCCCACCACGGCCACGGCCGGCCGGCCCAGCAGCTCGGCGTGGCCCAGGAGAAATACGACGGCCGGCGGCTCCGCGATGGTGCGGAACGACTCGGGATAGTCCGGATCGTCGGGCACCAACACCTGGCCACCCAGACGCTCGGTACGCTCCAACGCCTCCTCGCCCTGGGCCAGGGTCGCGTTGACGATCGCGGTGGCAGCGGGAACGCTGACCCCGGGGACGGAGCGCAAAAACTCGAACGGCGCCGAAAGGGCGCCGAGCGGAGAGTGACAGGCCTGAACCAGAGCGTGCAGCCGGCTGGGTCCGATGCCGGGCGTGAGGGCGAGCGCCACCCACGCGGCCCGCTGGCGATCCACCTAACTCTCGTCCTCGTGCTGCCAGGCCTCGACCGCGGTGTCGTCCGCCTTGGCCGTCTCGACGAACTTCCAGAGAAACTCCTTGAGCTCCTCGAGCCCCGTGCCGGCGGCACTGGAAACAGCGAGGATGCCCGCCGCCTCGGGAGCGGCGACGGCCGGGAGCGCCTGGTCCGGCGGCAGGAGGTCGCGCTTGGTGAGGAGCACGAGGTGCGGCTTGGCCGCGAGCGCCGGGCTGTACTGAGCGACTTCCTGGCGGAGGCCCCGGTATACCTGCCCGGGATCCGACGCGTCCAGTGGAACCAGGAACGCGAGCACCCGGGTCCGCTCCACGTGCTGCAGGAAGCGAAGCCCCAGCCCTTTCCCGGCGTGGGCGCCTTCGATGATGCCGGGAATGTCGGCCACCACGAAGGTGCGGTGACCCGGAAGCGCGCTGACACCCAGATTGGGCTCGAGGGTAGTGAAGGGATAATCCGCGATTTTGGGACGCGCGGCCGAGATGACGCTGAGCAGCGTGCTCTTGCCGGCGTTGGGCTCTCCCACCAGGCCGACATCGGCGATCAGCTTGAGGACCAGCTCGATACGCCGGTCTTCGCCTTCTTCGCCCGGCTCCCACTCGCGCGGAGCCTGGTGGGTGCTGGTGGCGAAGCGGGCGTTGCCCCGGCCGCCCCGTCCGCCCCGCGCGACCCGCAGTGTGTCGCCGGCTCGAAGCACTTCGCCGATCGGCTCACCGGAGTCGGCGTCCCGCACCTCGGTGCCGGGCGGCACGGGCAGGTAGACGTCGGCGGCGGAGGCGCCGGTCTGGGTCTTGCCCTTGCCGTGCTGGCCGCGGTCGGCCTGCCAGGTGGTGCGATAGCGATAGTCGAGGAGCGTGGCGAGGTTGGCGTCGCCTCGGACGAAGACGCTGCCGCCTCGGCCGCCGTCGCCGCCGTCGGGACCACCCTTGGGCTTGTACTTGAAGCGGGCGAAGGACGACGCGCCCGACCCGCCGGTGCCGGCGGTAACCCGCACGACCGCATGATCGATGAACATCAGCTGCCCGGCGCCCACCCTTCGCGAACCGTCCGCCAGAGCTCCTTGATCTTTTTCCACTGATCGAAGGAGAGCAGCGGGTTGACGATGGACAGTACGCCCTCGATCTGCCCGAACGAGGCGCCCGCGTTGAGCGCGCCGCGCAGGTGGGAGTGCAGCTGCTTGGGCGCTTCGAGCACCGCCGTCTGGGCCACGGTGCACAGCTCGCGACGGAGCAAATCCAGCCCCGGCCGGCCCATGGTGCGTCCATAGCCCTCGGTGATCATCCAGGCATCGATGGCCGGATGCAGGGCCCGGACACTCTCGCGCAGCTTGCGGTAGTTCTCGCCGTAGACCCTGGCGCATACCTCTTCTCCCCGTCCGGTCCACTCCGCGACCAGGGCGTAATTCTGCCCTTCGTCCGACTCCGGCGCCGGCACGCCGCTGAACTTGCGCCAGACCCCGAAGGCGATGAGCGCCCGCGGATACCCGACCATCAGCACCGACTGCAGCAGCAGCTCCTCGACCCACCCGACCGGGACCTGACTGGAGCGGAGCGGGCCCACCCGCTCGCGCAGCTCCGGCTCGTACCCTTGCGCGATGGCCGCCGCGAAGCGGACCAGGTCTCGGGTCTGGGGATCGAGACTGTCTTGTTTCGCCATCCAGTCTACCTCGTCGGGGCTGCGGGAACGGATCCGCCTCGCGCGGACACGACCGGAAAAATAGGAGGAGCCTCCCTGGCCACCACCCCTCCGCGATTACCTTTCCCGCCCATGCCCGTACCCGCCCGCGTCCTTCGCGCCGCCGCCCTGCTCTGCGGCGTGCTGGTGCCCGTACGTGCTGCGGCTCAGGCCTCGCCGTACCTGCCGCTGGACGACCCTCGGCTGCCACTGCTCGAACACCTGATCGCCCGGGGTGACGTGGCCGACCCCTCGCCCCAGGTGCGGCCCTTCCGGTGGGTCGACGCGGCGCGCGCCCTCGCCGCAGCGGACACCGCGGGCGCGCCGGCCCGCGACCTCATTCAGAGTCTGCGCCAGCAGCTCGAGGTCCCCTCCGGCGATCGCTGGCGCCTGGCCGCGCGCGGAGGCGCCCAGGCCTTCAGCCACATCCGGCGTGACGTCCTCCATCCCCTCGGCCCCGACGGCGTCCGTCCCTACGCCGACTTCACCGGCGAAGCAACGATGGGGCCGATCGTCCTGGTGAGCCGCCCCGCCGCCGAGCCGCGGCTGCCCGACGACCCGGAGTGGCCCGGGCGGACCGATCTCGAGCTCGCCTGGCGCATGGTGGAGGCGTACGGGAGCGTCCAGTTCAAGTATGGCAGCGTGTTCTACGGCCAGATGGACCGCAATTGGGGCCCGGCCGGCATCACCGGCATTCCCCTCAGCGACTACGCCTACAACGCTGTCGAGGCTGGGTTCGATGTGGGGGTCGAGACGGTCCGGCTCCAGACCGTGGCGCGCACGCTGACCGACGAGCGGGATTCGCTGGGCCTGCGGGTGCACCGCTATTTCTTCGCCCATCGTCTCACGGTGCGGCCGAGTCGCCGGCTCAGCCTGGCGCTGTGGGAGACGAGCGTGATCGCCGGCGAGGATCGGGAGTTCGACGCCCGGTTCCGGAACCCGCTTTCCCTCCTGCTGCTCGCCAACCAGTACGGCCTCGGCGCCGACGGCAACATCATGTTCGGGCTCGACGGCCAGTGGCGCGCATCCCGCGCGCTGACGCTGGAGGCGCAGCTCGCGCTCGACGACCTGCAGTACGAGAATACCGGCGGCAGCGACCGGTATCCCAGCCGCTGGGCGTTCACCCTGGCGGCCTCGGGGCCGCTGAGCAGCAGGCTGGGCTGGCGGGCGTTCTACACGCAAGCATCCAGCCTCGCCTTCCGCACGCTGAGCCCGTTCGAAAGCTTCACCGACGCCGGCGTGGGCCTCGGCCGCAACTTCGCCGACATGGACCAGCTTTCCGCGCTGGCGACCGTACCGGTCGGCACCCGCTGGCTGCTCACGCCGGAGCTCACCGTGCTCCGCCAGGGCGAGGGAGAGATCGACGATCCCTTTCCCGCCACCCCGGAAGAAGCCGGCGCCATCCCGCAGCTCTTCATCGGCGTGGTGGAGCGGACCTACCGCGCGGCGGTCGGCGTGAGCGGGCGCCAGGGTCCGCTCGACCTCCGTGCCAGCGCGGGCATGCACCACGTCGTCAATGCCGACCATCAGGAGGGCCGCACGGTGAATCGCTTCGAGGGTCGGCTGCAGGCCACGCTGGGCCTGAGCCGCGGAGGAGTGCTGCGATGACCGGGCTGCCTCCCCTGCCCCGGGATCGCGTGCTGCAGCTCATCGGGCGGATGAAGGGAAGCCGAGTCGTCGTGGTCGGCGACATCATGATCGACCGCTACCTGGTGGGCGACACCGAGCGCCTCTCTCCGGAGGCGCCGGTGCCGGTGGTCACCATCCGGGAGCGGCACTCGGCGCTGGGCGGCGCGGCCAACGTCGCCGCCAACGTGGCCGCGCTGGGCGCGACCTGCCTGCTGGTCGGCGTGGTGGGCGACGACACCGATGGCGCCGCGATCCGGCAGAACCTCGCGATCGCGCGGCTGGAGGATCGCTTCGTGATCCCGGTCGCCGGTCGCCCGACCACCTCGAAGACCCGGATCATCGCCCGCGCGCAGCAGATCGTGCGGATCGACGACGAGGTCGACAGCCTGCTCGAAGGCTCCGAATTGGAGCGCATGATGAAGGCCGCCCGCGAGGCGCTGGCCGACGCCGACGCGCTGCTGCTCGAGGACTACAACAAGGGCGCCCTGCCGCCCGCGCTCATCGCCACCGCGATGGACCTGGCGCGGCGGCGGGGCATTCCCATCGTGGTGGACCCCAAGTACCGGCAGTTCTTCGAGTATGCCGGGGCCACCGTGTTCAAGCCCAATCGTCGGGAGCTGGAGTCCGCGCTCGGCGCGGCGGTCGACCTGCAGGACCGCAACGCGTTGCCCGAGGTTCTGGCGCGGCTCAAGACGGACAACCTGCTGGTGACGCTGGGGGCCGAAGGAATGTTGCTGGTGACCAAGGACGGCAGCGCGCTCCGGATCCCCAGCATCGCGCGCGAGGTGTACGACGTCTCCGGGGCGGGCGACACGGTCACCGCCTGGCTCGGGACGGCGCTCGCCGCCGGCGCCTCCGTGCGCGAGGCGGCCCAGCTGGCCAACTATGCCGCCGGGGTCGAGGTCGGAAAGCCCGGCGTGGCGACCGTGTCGCCGGAGGAAGTGCTGGCGGTGCACGAGGAGCGCTTCGACCAGCTCGGACGGCTGCGGCGCGGAGGAGTGATTTAGAGGTGGCGAGAAAATAGACAACCCTCCGACGACCATCATCGGAGGGCTTCTTCTGTGGCGCTACCTCGCCACTTCGCCACTTCGCTACCTATGCCACCCCCGTCCCGAACCCGAGCCACACCCGCCAGGTTTCCCGTACCCGCCGCATGTAGTGCCTGAGCTGGCGCGCGCCTTCGGCGAGCTCCGGAGCGAGCTGCACCGCGCCCGAGGCGGTCATTCGCTGCGTCACCTCGTCGCGGCACTCCGCCACCGCCACCTCGGCCAGCCGCTCCTTGGACCACGAGTTGCGCGGGCCCACGCCGCACTGGGTGAGAAAGCCGAGCAGGTCGCGCCGGGTCCAGCCCGAAAGCCAGGCGGCGGGATCGGTGGCGGCGACGACGAGGCCGCTCGCCTGGATCAGGCGGATCGATTCGGTCAGATCGAGCCCCCGCTTGCGCACCTCGTACCGGCTGAGGCTCGCGAGCGTCCGGGGCGCGGTGACATCCGCGCTGAAGTGTTGCAGCGCGTCCACCGCGTGCGCGCGCACGACCAGCGGCAGCTGCCGGAGCAGAGTGAGCACGGCCTGCAGCTCGGGGGTCCTCGGCGGCGTGAGGCTGCGGAGCGTCGGGCCCTGCAGCTCGGGCCAGGTGGACCAGTAGCTCATCTCTTCGGCCATCTGGGTGACGAAGGCGTTGCGGGTGGCCATCAGTGCCGCGGGATCCACCAGCTCGAAGCCGTGCGGCGCCAGCGCCGAGGCGACGAACTCGGGAGCGTCTCCGGTCATGATGAAGCCGGTGAATCCTTCGTGGGCGGCGAGCAGGATCAGCGCCACCCGTAGCTCGCGCATGGCCAGCGCGTCGGCGGGACGGAGCGTCTGCTCGATCGGCGCCTCCAGGATCGCGCGCCCCTGGGCGCGGTAGCGCGCCCGCAGCTCGTCCTCGCTCTCGCCGACGCCGGGATTGGCCTGCCGGACGCGCCAGAGGAACTCCCCCACGCCGTCCACATCGTGCAGCCGGACCCGCTCGCTCAGCCAGGGCGAGAAGTCGGTGGTCGGAACGCAGCTCGAGGGATTGTGCGTGGAGGAGAGGCAGGGGAAATCCGGGTGCCCTTCACGACCGGCATAGTCAAGCAGATCCCCCGAGACTCGGTCGGTCAGGGTGAGCACGGCCGAGTCGACATCGAGCCCCGAAAGGGTCAACGAACCGCCTTCGCGATAAGGATGCAGAGCTTCGGCGGCCGAAAGGCCGCTCGTGGCGCGAGTTAAGCTCGCGCCGACCTGGCGGTCTGGCAAGACCGCCGCCGGCCGGGGGGGAGGGCCGACGGGTTTGAACGATGGGCGATGAGGGACTTGAACCCCCGACCTCGCGCATGTGAGGCGCGCGCTCTAACCAGCTGAGCTAATCGCCCGGGCCTGCTCCGGGGAGGCGGGATTCTACACGGCCGGAGCGGGCCAAGCAAGCCCGACGCGGTCACTTGCGCGACTTCCCGAGGCTCTGAATATTCGAATTCACCCTCCTTTCCCACAGCCCGGTGAGCTCATGGGCACCAACGACCCCTCCATCCCTTCGCGCCCGGCCGGCGGCCGCGTTCGCGGGGTCGTCCTGCTGGTGGACGACGAGGACAAGGTGCGCTGGATCGCCCGTCGCGTGCTCGAGGCCGACGGGTGGGAAGTGCTCGAGGCCGGCGACGGCCAGGCCGCCCTCCAGCTGATCGGCGAGCGCGAGGGCCGGCTCGACCTGGTCATCACCGACCTCAACATGCCGCGAGTGAGCGGCCGAGAGCTGGCCGAGGTCGTGAGCGTGTTTCATCCCGGCCTTCCGGTCCTCGGCATCACCGGGTTCCTGAGCGGCGTGAGCCACGACCGGCGGCTGCCCATCCTCCCCAAGCCGTTCAGCCCGGGGTCGCTGGTCCAGGCGGTGCGCATGGCCTGCGGCATGAGCATTCGACTGCAGTCCCCGCGGCGGGAGAACCGGGTCCGGGCCCGGCGCCTGCGCGAGCTCACCGCCGCGGTGCCCGGCGTTCCGGTCGACCTGGTCCGCGCGGTGCACGCCCTGCGCGACATTCCGCCGCGCGACGACTAACGCTCCCGCACCCGCACGCCGGTCACCGCGTCCACCGCGGCCATCACCGCCTCGAATCCCGCCTGGTCCCGCGCGCTTACCCGCCGGCCGATGTCCCGTTCCAGCGCCACCAGCACCCGCTGGAGCCGGGTGGCCAGACTCCGTCCCTTGGGCGTGAGCCGGAGGAGGAACGAGCGCCGATCCGCGGCGTTGGGCAGTCGGCGCAGCAGCCCGTCGCGCTCCAGCCGGTCCAGGATGCTGGTGAGCGTGGACTGCTTGGTGCCGAACACCCGGGAGAGCTCGCCCACGGGGGCGGGGGCGTATCGCCGGAGGTAGGTGAGCAGGTGGCCCTCGGTCGGGCTCACGCCGAGGCCGCGGGTGCGGGCCGCCAGGTGCAGGGTGAGCTGCCGCGAGGCCTTGTGCAGCGGGCTGAGAACGCGAAGCGCCATGGTCGGGCCCTGCGAAGGTGGATAGTACGATCTCGCAGTATAACGCCGCCCTCGCCGCGCCGCCCCTTGACGGCTTTCCGACCCTCCGATATACATCCGGTCGATATTACGTTTTCGTACTAACGCGGCGACCCGCGGCCGCCCGCCCTCAGGAGGAGCCATGCCGACCACCACCCAGGCGCCCCGCGGCGCCGAGCTGTTCCGCCATCAGGCCCGCATGGTCCGCCAGGTCGTGGGCATGAACCTCGCCGGGGTCACCCACGAGGAGAGCCTGGCCCACCCGTCCGGCGGGGGCAACTCCATCAACTGGGTGCTGGGGCACCTGCTCTGGGTCTACGAAGGCGCCCTCCCCCTGGTGGGGCAGCGCCCGGTGCTGGGCAGGGACGCGGTCGCGCGCTATGCCCGCGGCGGCGCCGCGCTCGTGGAAGGCGAGGAGCCGCTGCCCCTGGCCGAGCTGCAGGCCGCCTGGGACCAGGCCGCGGACCGGATCGACCAGGGCCTCGCCGCGCTCCCCGACGACGCGCTCGACCGCCCCGCGCCGTTCAGCCCCAGCAACAATCCCGAGGAGACCGTCGGCTCGCTCATCGCCACGGTGCTGTTCCACCAGACCTATCACGGCGGTCAGCTCGGCGTCCTCCGCCGGGTGGCCGGCAAGCCGGGGGCCATCCGCTGACCCGGCGCCCGCCCCTTCCGCCGGCCGACGAGGACGGCTAGGCTCCTCGCGACCGCTCCCGAGCCTCCCGATGCCTACGTACGGCGAATATCTCAAGATCGACGAGCTCCTCGCGCTGCAGCAGCCGCTGTCCCGGGCGCCGGAGCACGACGAGATGCTGTTCATCGTCATCCACCAGGTCTACGAGCTCTGGTTCAAGGAGATCCTGCACGAGGTCGACTACCTGCAGGAGCTGCTGGCCCGGAACGAGGGCATTCGCGCGGGGCACACCCTCAAGCGCGTGCTGACCATCCTCAAGGTCATGGTGGCCCAGCTCGACATCCTGGAAACCATGACCCCGCTCGAGTTCTTGAGCTTCCGCGACCGGCTCGAATCGGGGAGCGGCTTCCAGTCGGCCCAGTTCCGCGAGCTGGAGTTCGTGCTCGGCTGGAAGGAGCCCCGGGCGCTCGAGCGCTATCCGGCCGACAGCGGCGTGGTACGGCGTCTGCGGAGCCGCATCGCGGCGCCGACGCTCTGGGACGCCTTCCTCCGCCACCTCGCCATGAACGGCATCGCGGTGCCCGCGGAGGACCTCGGACGGGATGTCACCCGCAAGGTCGAGGGCTCGGCCGGGCTCCGGACGGCGTTGATCGAGGTCTACCGCCACCATCCCGCGCTCGCCGAGCTGTGCGAGCGGCTGGTGGACCTGGACGAGGGCCTGATGGAGTGGCGGTACCGGCACGTGAAGATGGTCCAGCGCACCATCGGTACCCGCCGGGGTACCGGCGGCAGCGCCGGCGCCGAGTATCTCACCACCACGCTCAACCAGCCGCTCTTCCCCGATCTCTGGGCCATTCGCACCGAGCTGTAGTGGACCTCGCCTCGCTCACCGGCTCGCCCAATCCGCTGGCGGCGCACTACCGCCGCTTCGGCGTGGCCGATCGGCTGCTGCTCACCGGCCATTCGCATCAGGCCTGGCCCGACGTCGGCTTCGAGGCCCAGGCCGACGCGTGGCTCGACGCGGCCGAGCTGGTGGACGAGAAATGGGAGCGCGCCTTCGCCCGGGCCGATGAGGTGCGCCAGGGCTTCGCCCGGCTGCTCGGCGATGCCGGCGGCGGCATCGCCCTCGCGCCCAATACCCACGAGCTGGTGGTGCGCCTGCTCTCGGCCCTGCCGCTCCGCGCCCGCCCCAGGCTCGTCTCCACCGACGGCGAGTTTCACACCATCCGCCGCCAGCTGGATCGCCTCCAGGAGGAGGGGCTCGAGGTGGTGCGGGTGCCCGAGGCGCCGCTCGAGAGTGTGGCCGAGCGCGTCGCGGCCGCGGTGGACGATCGCACGGCGGCGGTGCTGGTCTCGCTGGTGTTCTTCGACAGCGGACGGATCGCGCGGGGGCTCGACCGGGTCGCGGCGCGCTGCCGGCGTCACGGAGCGGCGCTGCTGGTGGACGCCTACCACGCCCTCAACGTGGTGCCGGTCTCCCTGGCCGAGCTCGATCTGGCGGATGCGTTCGTCGTCGGCGGCGGCTACAAGTACTGCCAGCTGGGCGAGGGCAACGGTTTCCTCCGGCTCCCGCCGGAGTGTGCCCTCCGGCCGGTGGTCACCGGGTGGTTCAGCGAGTTCACCGCGCTCGCCGATCACGAGCACCCGGAGCGCGTCACCTACGGCGCCGGGGGCGACCGCTTCGCGGGCGCCACCTACGATCCCGCGAGTCACTACCGGGCCTCGGCGGTCTTCCGCTTCTTTCGCGAGCAAGGACTCACGCCCGAGTTGCTGCGCCGAGTGAGCCAGCATCAGGTCGCTGCGCTCGCCGCCGGATTCGACCGGCTCGATCTCGACCCCGACGTGCTCCAGCGGGACCGGTCCGTTCCGCTGGAGGGGATCGGCGGCTTCCTGGCGCTCCGCGCCCCGGCCGCGACCGTGCTGGCCAGACAGCTGGGCCTGCGGGGCCTGCGCTGCGACGCGCGGGGAGACGTGCTCCGGCTGGGCCCGGCGCCCTATCTCTCGGCCCAGCAGCTCGACGACTCGGTCAGGATCCTGGGCGAGGTCGCGCGGCAGACGGCTCGGGCGGCGCCGTGAGCAATTGACGTCGTCGCGCGCCTGGTCCATGTTGAGCCCGGAGTCCGAGTTCGTGAGGTTCCCGGTGTACCGCACGACCCGATCGCCCACCGCAACGCCGTAGGTTCTCCCGTGCCCCAGGTCCAGCTCGGCGGCATCGACTACGCCATCCTGATCGTCTACTTCGCCTTCGTGCTCGGCATCGGCTGGGTCCTCCGCCGCTCGGTGCGCAACAGCGAAGACTTCTTTCTCTCCGGCCGAGCGATCCCGGCCTGGATCGCCGGGCTGGCGTTCCTCTCGGCCAATCTCGGCGCCCAGGAGGTGATCGGCATGGCCGCCTCGGGCGCCAAGTACGGCATTCTGACGAGCCATTTCTACTGGGTCGGCGCCATCCCGGCGATGGTGTTCGTCGGCGTCTTCATGATGCCGTTCTACTACGGCTCCCGGGCGCGGTCGGTGCCCGAGTACCTCCGGCTCCGGTTCGACGAGAAGACCCGCGGCCTCAACGCCATCACCTTCGCGCTGATGACGGTCCTCTCGTCCGGCATCTCGATGTACGCGCTGGCCAAGCTGCTCGAGCTGGTGCTCGGCTGGAGCTTCCACTTCAGCGTGGTGGTCTCCGCCATCATCGTGCTGGCCTACATCTTTCTCGGCGGTCTCACCTCCGCGATCTACAACGAGGTGCTCCAGTTCTTCCTCATCGTGCTGGGCTTCCTGCCGCTGGTGCTCATCGGGCTCAGGGACGTGGGCGGCTGGGACGGACTCACGGCGGCGCTGGCCCCGGTGGCGACGGACGCGGGCTACCCCGCGGGCGCCTGGACCCACTCCTGGCGATACCTCGGCTCCGCCGGCCAGAACCCGATGGGCGTCGAGTGGTTCGGCATGGTGATGGGGCTCGGGTTCGTCCTGTCGTTCGGCTACTGGTGCACCGACTTCCTGGTGGTGCAGCGGGCCATGGCGGCGGAGTCGATGAGCGCGGCGCGGCGCACCCCGCTCCTGGCGGCGGTGCCCAAGATGCTCTTCCCCGCCCTGGTCATCCTGCCCGGCATGATCGCCATCGCGCTGCACCACGGCCGCGGCGGGCTGCTGCCGGTCGGTGCCGACGGCACCCCCAACTACAACCTCGCGGTGCCCACGCTGCTCGCGCACTATCTGCCGCCGGGGCTCCTCGGCCTGGGCCTCACGGCGCTCATGGCGTCGTTCATGTCGGGGATGGCCGGGAATGTGACGGCCTTCAACGCGGTGTGGACCTACGACATCTACCAGTCCTACATCCGCCCGGGTCAGCCGGACCGGCACTACCTCCGCATGGGCCACGCGGCCACGGTGTTCGGGATTGTGGCCAGCGTCGCGGCGGCGTACGCCACGACCCGGTTCAACAACATCATGGACATGCTGCAGCTGGTATTCGCGTTCGTGAACGCCCCGCTGTTCGCCACCTTCCTGCTCGGCATGTTCTGGCGCCGCGCGACCGGGCACGGTGCCTTCTTCGGTCTTCTCGCGGGCACCGCGGCCGCCGCGCTGCACCACGGCCTGACGTTGCCGCAGGGCTCGGCGCCGGGCCTCAAGGGCGGGTTCCTGGGCTCGGTGCTCACGACCTATCCCAGCGAGATGGCGCAGAACTTCTGGACCGCGATCGTGGCCTGGACCACCTGCTTCGTGGCGACCATCGTGATCTCGCTGCTGACCCAGCGGCGCAAGACGGACACGGAGCTGACCGGCCTGGTGTATTCCCTGACGCCCAAGGTCCGGGACGACGACCAGGCGTGGTACCGCCGACCCGGTCCGCTCGGCGCGGTGGTGCTCGGGATGGCGCTGGTGCTCAACCTCCTGTTCTGGTGAGAACGCGATGAGCTTCGACCTGCGGCTGCCGATCGGCTTGATGTTCAGTCTCTTTGGCGTCCTGCTCACGGGCTTCGGGCTGGTGTCCGACCGGGCGATCTACCAGCGATCGCTGGGGATCAACGTGAACCTGTGGTGGGGCCTGGTGCTGATCGTGTTCGGGGTGGTGATGCTGGGGCTCGCGGTGCGAGGGCGTCGAGCGGGGTCCTAGCCCCTGCGCTTGCACCAAGGTCCAATGGCCCCCTGTCCGGCCAGGCTCCATCGTGGGCCTGGCTGGAGCAGGGGGCTCGGTTGTTCATCCAGAAGACCAAGGCCGTGGTCCGAGGCGCCCGCCACTTCGTGTGGCTGGCGTCAGCCGCGCTCACGGGGTGTCTGGCCGGCACCCCGCAGGCGAGCGAGTCTCCTGGGCCCCCCGCGACCCCGGAGGCCGGCAGCCTCCAGGTCCCCGGCAGCTACATGATCAGCAGGTCGTGCGGCTCGGAATGGGGCGACCTGACGATGCTGACCCTGCTCCCCGACGGCGTGTTCTCGCTGCGCCAGACCTATCGGGACGAGTCCTGCGGTCAGGGGGTCACTCTGGTGTATCTGGGACATTGGAGCATCGCGAACGACCGTGGTGAGCTCCGCCTCGATAATGGCCCGGTCTGGCTCCGCCGCCTGGCCATCCTGAATCGCCGGACGCTTCAGATGCCCGATCACCCATCGTCGGAGCCGCCCGCGCGCGTGGTGGTCCACACGGCATCCCGTACGCCGCTGCTGCCATTCCGGGACCCGTTCCACCTGCGCGGCGCCGGGGCCCTTCCGGCCTGGCTCGAGTAGCCGGACTCCGGCGCCAGCCTGCACGAAAGTCGAGTTGTCCGAGGCCCCGTCGCCGGGAACTGTAGGCTAACGCCCCCATCCAGGACGGCCCATGCGCGCACGACTACCCAGAGCCGCAGCGTGGATTCTTCTCCCCGGCCTCGCCGCCGGGCCCACAGCCTGCGCGACCAACCCCGCGACCGGCAAGCACGAGATCGCTCTCGTCTCCGAGTCGCAGGAGATCCAGATGGGCCAGCAGTACGCCCAGCAGGTCGTCAAGTCGATGGGGGTCTACGACGACAAGAAGGTCCAGGACTACGTCACCCGCCTGGGGATGGCGATCGCGACCACCTCCGAGCGGCCCAAGCTGCCCTGGGCCTTCTACGTGATGGACGACCCGACGGTGAACGCCTTCGCGCTGCCGGGGGGCTCCATCTTCATTACTCGAGGCATCCTCACCCACATGAACGACGAGGCCGAGCTGGTAGGCGTGCTGGGCCACGAGATCGGGCATGTGACCGCGCGTCATTCGGTCCAGCAGATGACCCGGCAGCAGATCGCCCAGATCGGGCTCGGCGTCGGGAGCATCCTGTCGTCTCAGGTGGCGCAGTACGCGGGAATCGCGAGCCAGGGACTCGGGGTGCTCTTCCTCAAGTACGGGCGGGACGCGGAAAGCCAGGCCGACATGTTGGGCTTCAAGTACATGGTCCGCGAGAGCTACGATCCCCATGCGATGGCGGCCATGTTCACCACCCTGCAGCGGGTGAGCCGACTCGAGGGCGCCGGCGACATCCCGGAATGGGAATCGACCCATCCGGACCCGGGCAACCGGATCGCGGCCACGATGAAGCGCATCGACACGCTCTCGGTGGCGACGTCGAGCCTCCACTACGGCCGGGACGAGTATCTGCCGATACTCGCCGGCATGACCTATGGGGAGGACCCGAGGCAGGGATACATCGAGGGAAGCACCTTCTACCATCCCGGCCTGCGCTTCAAGCTCGACCTCCCCACCGGATGGCAGGCGCAGAACACGCCCGAGGCGCTTGTCGCCGTGAGCCCGCAGCAGGACGCGATGTTTCAGCTCACCGCCCCGGGACGGGGCACCCCGGATGAAGCCGCCAAACAGTTCTTCGGCCAGGAAGGCGTGAAGAGCGCCAGCCCGTCGAACGCGCCCGTCAACGGCAACCCCGCCGTCACCAGCCTGTTCGAGGCGCAAACCGAGCAGGGCGCCGTTCAGGGCGTCGTCGCATTCGTGAAGTACGGCGAGCTCACCTACCGGCTGCTCGGCTACACCCCGGCCGGCAAGCTTCAGGGCTACGAGAAGACCTTCCGCTCGAGCATCGCGAGCTTCTCCGAGCTCAAGGACAAGGCGCGGCTGGAGGTGACGCCCTTCCAGGTCGACCTGGTCAACGTGGACCAGCCAATGACCATCGCCGAATTCAACAAGCAGCACCCCTCCACCATACCGGTCGAGCGGGTCGCCGTGGTGAACGGGTTCGACACACCGGACGACCGTATTCCGGCCGGCACCACCTTCAAGCGCATCATTGGCGGCCAGGGAGCCGCCGTGGCCCAGAAGAAGAAGGCTCCGGCGGACACGACCTCGAACAAGTGAGCCCCGGGCGGGAGGGCCCGGGGCTCACATGGCAGGCATCGGCGGGCGGACCCGCGGTCCCGGATCTACTGGCTGGAGACTGCTTTCCAGGTCGAGTCGGGGTTGTAGCGGTCCATCGCGCGGAACGCCTCGAGGGTCTGGTCGCCGAGGTCCTTCTCGTACACGATGCCGCTGTAGCTCACGATGAAGGTCTTCACCCCGGTCTCGAGATACTCCGCCGGAGCCGCGACCAGGGCGAACCCGCCGATCATCGCGCTGTCGACCACGTAGTCCATCTGCCCCATCGGCGCCGCCGGGCCCTGGCCCTTCAGGATCTTGAAGTAGTAGCCATGATACGGCTGGTAACGATCCTTGTAGCCTTCGGCGATCGCGCCGGCGATCTCCTCTCCCACCGGCCCTCCCCACTTGCCGTCGGGCGTCTGCCAGGCGAGCCCGTCCTGCTTGCCGGGTGAGCTGATGACGCGCTGGGCGTACTGATTCACCAGGGACCCGTCGTGCCGGCTCAGAGCATACTGGCGCTGCGCCTCGACGTAGCCGTGACACACCTGAATCGCGTCGAGCTCGTTGCGGCCGATGCGCCGGCGGAGCACCTCTTCCCGCCCGGCCGCCGCGTCGAAGTACCACTGATTCTCGTGCTTCACGATCGGGATCGGCAACGGCCAGTCCGTCGGACCGACGGTGAGCGTGGCCGTGGTCTTGGTCGAGTCGAGGCGGACGCGCTGCTTCTGCTTCGCCTCCGCCGCGAATGCGGTGGCGGTCCTCCGGTCCTGGACCGTGTCCTCACTCTCGACCAGATCCGCTCCACCGCCGCCCAGGATCGCCTTCAGGGCCGGCACGTCGAACTTCCCCGCGGCCGCGATCAGCGCCGTGGCGGCGCTCTCGGGACTGGCGAAGAGCCGGGGCGGCGTCGTGTCCTCGGGGGCGCTCGCCGAATCGGCTGTCGAATCGGCCGCCGATGCCACGGAGGCCGAGGGCTTGGGATCGCCACAGGCGAGGACCAGGCCGGCGACGCCGGCCGCGAGGCCGAGATGCCAGCGCAAAGTGGTTGAGCTCATCGACGGCGCCCTCCCCCTCCTCCGCCCCTGCTGAACCCGCCTCCTCCGCTGCGGCCACCCATGCTGCTCGAGCCGCGAGAGCTGCTGGAGCGCGCGCTGCCGCCGTCGTATCCGCGCGAGCCGCCCCCGAAGCTGCTCCCCCCACCGCCGTAGTCGCGGGAGCCGCTCCCGGCTCCGGAACCGGCGCGTGAGCCGGCGTCGCGGGGAATGCTCTGGTTGCCGATCTTGTCGCCCCCGCCGGCGCCCGCGCGATTGCCCGACGCGCTGCGATCGCTCACGCCGGCGCCGGCCCCCCCGCGGTTGCCCGACGCGCTCCGATCGCTCACGCCGGCACCGGCGCCGCCGCGGTTGCCCGACGCGCTG
>DATEIR010000142.1:0-7348 GCA_035278885.1 Gemmatimonadales bacterium
CGGACGGGCCCTCGCCTCCGCGGGCGTCATCGCCGAGGTGGTCCGGCGCGCCCTGGCGGGCATCGGCCGCCTCGGCGGCGACGTGCTGGTGGTCGGGGCCGCGGGTGCCGGGCGCGACCCCGAGCGGACGGAGCTGCAGAAGGCGCTCCGAGCCGAGACGCTGGCGGACACGGTCGTGGTCACGACCGACATCGAGATCGCGCTGGAGGGCGCGTTCGACGGGCCGGGGATCGTGGTGAGCGCGGGGACGGGGAGCATCGCGGTCGGCCGCGACCGCCAGGGCAAGCGGCGCCGGATCGGCGGCTACGGCTGGCAGATGGGGGACGAGGGGAGCGGGTACGGCATCGGCCGGGCGGCGCTCGGCGCGGTGAGCCGGGCGTACGACGGACGAAGCCCCCGGACCTCGCTCACCGACAGGGTTCTGGCGATCACCCGGAGCACCGATTTCGACGCCCTGGTGCGCTGGGCCGCGAGCGCCTCGCCCGCGGAGATCGCCGGACTCGCCCCCGCGGTGCTGCAGGTGGCGGCCCAGGGCGATCCGCTGGCGCAGGGCATCGCGGACTACGCGGCCCGAGAGCTCTGCCAGCTGGCGATCTGCCTCCTGCCCCTGCTCGACGTCGCTCCGCCGGTCGGCGTGGCGCTCACCGGAGGGCTTCTCACCAACGACGTACCGCTTCGGCGCAGCGTGGTCGCGCGTCTCCGTGAAGAGAACGGGCTTCAGCCGATCGAGACCCCGGTGGACGCCGTGGTCGGAGCGCTCCGGGTGGCGGCAACGGCCCGGGGCTAGTCGGCTTCAGGTCAGATTTTCCTGCACGAACCACGGGCTCAGATGGATGTCCACCTGCACCAGTGGCTCCTCGCCGAGGCACCGGAAGCTGTGGACCTCTCCCGCCTTGATGACCAGAATGTCGCCCGCCCCCGCCTCGAACTCGCGCCCGTCCACGACGTAGAGCCCCCGACCTTCACGGATGAACTGGATCTCGTCGTAGGGGTGCCGGTGAGGGCCGGGCCCGCGCCCCGGCAGCGCGCTCAGCAGGAACGCCGAGATGGAGACGTCGCCGTGCTCCGCACCGACGAAGTGGTGAGAGCTGCCGTGGAATGGCAGGTCCTGCTGACGGAATTGGAACATGGGCCGATACCGGTTCGAGTCCGACCGTCCCGGTCAGTCCGTGCGGATGGCGGCGTCGCCGGCGAGCTCCTCGTCGGCTTGCCCCGGCACCTGGGTGACCGCGGCGTACGGCCCGCTGGTGTGGCGGTCGCTGAAGCGGCGGCGCTGAGTCTGGTCGCCCTGAACGAAGCCGTTCTCGCCCCGGAACTCCCAGTCCACGGGGTCGAGGGCGCGCTGGGCGCGGGCGTGCGCCCGCCCCAGGAGCACCTCGCGATGACCCAGCACGTACGCCGCCGCGATGCTGGCCGGCAGCCACTCGTCGGCCGGGCAGCCGGGATAGCGCTGAGCATGGTCGGCACGGAGCCGGGCCTCGCGGTGGCAGGGCTGGGCGCGCTCGGTCACGGCAATGCCTCGGATGGGCGCAGGAGCGGCGAAGGGATGCGTCGGACGTCAACGGCGGGGAATGGCATCGGGATGAGATACAGCCGCTACGGCCGGTCGTCAACGTGACGACGGCGTCACCGAAGTGCGAATGGACCAGCCAAGGAGGACCGAGATGATCACCACCCGTCAGACCACGTTCATGTTCCTGTACGCCGCCGCCGCGCTGGCCTGGCCACGGGACAGCGTCGCCCAGGACAGCTCCCACTCGCCGGCCCGGGTGGCCTATACCCACGCCTTGCCGTCGCTGGATGGGCGCAGGCTCGAGGCGACCGTCGTCGAGGTGACCTATGGTCCCGGCCAGAGCTCGGCACCGCACCGGCATCCCTGTCCGGTGATCGGATACGTGATCGAGGGCGAGTACCGGACTCAGTCCGGCAAGGACTCGGCGGCGGTCTACCACGCGGGGCAGAGCTTCTACGAGGCACCCGGGGCGGTCCACCGGATCTCCGCCAACGCGAGTGCGACCCAGCCGGTGCGCTTCCTGGCCTACTTCGTCTGTGATCGCCAGGGACCGCTCTCGGTGCCTGAGAAGCGGCCGTGAGCCGGCGCTATGCCGGCCGGCTCTCCGGTGTCCGGCTCGGCTCGGCGTGCAGCTGCACCGGCTCCCGCTCCTGCAGGCCGAAGATCACGGCGGCGATCGCACCGCCCGCCAACGGCCCCACCAGGTAGAGCCACAGATTGGCCCAGGTGCCGCCGCCCAATACGGCGTTCACCACGATGGGACCCATGCCGACGGCGGGATTGAAGGCGCCGCCCGAGATCGGGCCGCCGGCCGCCGCCCCCACCACGATGGTGAACCCGATGGCGATCCCGTAGAAGGAGTTTCCGTGCGTCTTGGCCGAAGCGGCCGAGTTGAGGACCACGAGCGCGAGCGCGAAGGTGAAGAGGAGCTCGATCAGCAGCGCGGCGGTGACCGTGGCGGTTTCCGCCGGCGCGGGGGCAAAGGTCTTGCCGGTGACGATGTACACCACGAGTGCGGCCGCCACGGCACCGAGGATCTGGCTCACCACGTACCCCACGAACTCCTGGACCGACGCCATCTTGCCGCGGAGCAGGACCGCGAAAGAGACGGCGGGGTTGTAATGGCCGCCCGATACGTGCCCACCCATGTACACCATGATCATGAGCGAGGACCCGATCGCCAGCGGGGCGAGCGGCGAGCCGTTCAAAACGGTGAGCCCGACGGTCAGGACCAGGAAGAAAGTGCCGAGGAACTCCGTCAGGTAGTTTCGCATGGCGGCCCCTCCAGAGGCCTCACTCTTGGGATGGTGTTTCCGAGATCGGCTCGGTCCGCCGGATCACGCAGCGAAAGCCGAGGTGGCAGGCGGAGGTGTCCACCGGCTCGGGAAAGCGCGCCGCCGGCCGGTACCGCCGGCAGTAGTTGGGGGCGCAGAGATGGGATCCGCCTTTGATGACCTTGCGGGGAATACGGATGTCCGGCATGGCCGGATCGTAGCTCTCGATCTCTCCGCTCGGCCGCGGCATGTGGCCGCCGCAGCACGCCGGCGACCCGCTCCGGGTGTGCCCGGCGCGATACCAGTCGGTGGTCCATTCCCAGACGTTCCCGATCATGTCGAGGAGGCCGTACCCGTTCTCCGGGAACGACCCCACGGGGCTGGTGCCCTCCCATCCATCCTCGACTCGGTTCTGCCAGGGGAACTCCCCCTGCCAGGTGTTGGCCATGAAGCGTCCACCGGGCATGAACTCCTCGCCCCAGGCGTAGGTCGCGCCCTCCAGTCCGCCACGCGCGGCGAACTCCCACTCGGCCTCGCTGGGGAGCTCCTTCCCCGCCCAGCGGGCGTAGGCCTCGGCGTCCTGGTAGGCGATGTGGACCACCGGGTGCCGCTCGAGCCCGGCGAGCGAGCTGCCCGGACCCTGCGGATGCCGCCAATCGGTCCCGCGCACGTACTGCCACCAGTTGGCGATGTTCTGATGGTCCACCGGGCCGCCGGGCTTCACGAACACCAGCGAGCCGGCGAACAGCATCTCGGGCAGGGCTCCCGGGTAGTCGGCGGGATTGGGCGCCAGCTCGGCGAAGGTCACATAGCCCGTGGCCTCGACGAACCGGGCGAATTCCTGGTTGGTGACTGGGGTCCGATCGATCCAGAAGCCATCGATCGCGACCCGGTGGACCGGGCGCTCCTCCGGATAGTGCCGGTCGGAGCCCATCCCGAACTCGCCGCCAGGAATCCACGCCATGGACGCCGTCGCGGTTGCGCCGGCCACTTTCGTCGCTGCCCCCGCCGCTGCAACGGTCAGAGTCTCATCCATGCGCTGGCCTGCTCCGCCGGTGACTGGGTGTGCCATTCAATTCCACGCGTCCCTGCCGCCATGGGCGTGTCTGGCCGGGAGTGCCGGCGGCTCGCTGGCGTCGAAGGCGGCGCTGGGTGCGGAGACGCCGAGGACGACATTTGGAGGGCGGATGCGCGCAGGCCCATCGCAGCTCCGCAAGAGGAAGGTTGAGGCCACATTACCGGCCCTCGGAAGACGGCGATACTGAACCTTGGGCTAGGTGAGAGAGGCGTACGAGAGGCCATCCGGGCGCGCGGGAGGGGGCCTTCCAGGGGCCGGGAACGGGCTTTGGAAAGCCCTTTGTTATACCAAAGTTCAAGTTGCCAACCGGACGACCGGGTAGCCTCTTAATGGAGCGTGCGCACCGACACTCGCACCACCTCGTAAATCATGCCAGCACACCGCGTAGGGCCACCAGCGCCGGCGGGGGCATCGGAGCCCCTCCAGGCCACCTTGGGCAGCCCTTGGGCCATGTGTCTGCTCGTCACGGCCTTGGACGGACGGATCGCGGCGGTGGCCCTGCTGCTGCAGACGGTGGCGATCGTGCTGATGGGCCTGGCGCTGCGGCGGCGGAGCCTGGGCCGGAGCTCCGCCGACGAGCGGCTGGGGTTCGAGCGGCTGATGGGCGAGCTGTCGTCGGAGCTGAGTACGGTCCCGACCGACCGGGTGGACGAAGCAGTCGGACGCTGGGCGGCGCGTCTCGGGAGCCACTTCGAGGCGGACCGGGTGGCGTTGCTCCAGTTCTCGGATCACTCCACTCGAATGCATGCGACGCATACCAGCGATGCCGGGCCGTGGCCGCCGCTTCCCGACGCCTACGAGGCGGAGGAGCTCCCAGGGCTGGTCAGCGAGATCCGCCAGGGCCGGGTGATCCGCCTGAGTCGTCTGGCCGAGCTCCCGGCGTCGGCCGGGGTGGACCAGGCGACGCTGAGAGCGGCCGGGGTGCAGGCCCTGCTCGCCGCCCCGCTGGTCCCGGGCGGGCAGGCGATCGGCTTCCTGACCCTGATGATGACGCGACGGGAGCGGCATTGGCCGGCGGAGACCGTGCTGCAGCTCCAGCTGGTCGCGGGCGTGATCGGCAGCGCGCTCCTGCGCCGGAATAACGAGCGGTCGCTGCGCAGCATCGACGCGCTGAGCGGGGCGGTGCTCTCCTCCCTGTCGGCCCGGGTCGCGGTGCTGGACGGGACCGGCACCGTGATCCGGGCGAACGAGGCCTGGCTCTCGCCCGAGCGGAGCAACGGGATCGCCTGGGCGCCGGTCGGACAGAATTACCTGGCCGCCTGCCGCGGCTCGGCCCAGCAGGACGGAGGCGCGAGCGAGCTGGCGCGGGGGATCGAGTCGGTGCTGGCGGGGCAGCAGGCGGGCGTCAGGCTGGAGTGCGCCACCTCGACGCCTGCGGGCGAGCACTGGTACGAGGTCGTGGCGGAGCCGCTGCGGCGGCCCACGGGCGGCGCGGTGGTGCTGCTGACCGACCAGACCGCCCGCAAACGGGCCGAGCTGGAGGCGCAGCAGCATCGGGCGGAGGCGGCCCATGCGGCGCGTGCGGCGACCCTGGGCGAGCTCGCGGCCGGCCTGGCGCACGAGCTCAACCAGCCGCTCGCCGCCATCATGACCAACGTGCAGGCCAGCCGCCGGCTGCTCACCGCGGAGCAGCCGCCGATGGCCTTGGTGGCCGAGATCCTGGACGACATCGCGAGCGATGACGTCCGCGCGGTGGAGATCATCCGCCGGATGCGCGCCCTGCTGGTGAAGGGGCAGATGGACGTGCAGCCGCTCGACCTCAACGAGCTGGTAGGCGACGTGCTCCGGCTGGTGGCGTCCGACGCCATCCTCCGCCGGGTCCGGGTCCACCGCCGGGTCGAGCCCGATCTCCCCGGCATCACGGGAGACCGGGTGCAGCTGCAGCAGGTGATCCTGAATCTGGTGGTCAACGGACTGGAGGCGATGTCCGGGATGCCGGCGGCAAGGCGCCACCTCACCATCGAGACGGACCTGCGCGACGACGGGCTGGTGGCCCTCACCGTGCGGGATCACGGCCCCGGGATCGCGCCGGAGCTGCTGGGCAAGATTTACGAGCCGTTTTTTTCCACCAAGCCGGACGGCCTGGGAATGGGGCTGTCCATCTGTCGGTCCATTGCCGAGGCCCATGGCGGCCGGCTGCGGGCGGCGAACCATCCTTCCGGCGGGGCGGTGTTCGAGTTCGCCCTGCCGGTGGCGATGGTCGACCGGCCGCCCGAATCCCGCCGCATTCAGGAGCGTCGAACTCATGCCAACGATCGTTCAGACCGTCTTCATCCTCGATGACGATGTCTCGTTCTGCCGGGCGCTGGAACGGCTCGTCCGGGGGCTGGGGTACCGGGTACAGGCGTTCCAGTCGGCGTTCGAGTTCTTCGCCCACTGGGACCCGGCTCATGCCGGGTGTCTGTTGCTCGATCTTCGAATGCCGGACCTGAACGGGCTCGAAGTGCAGCGCCGCCTCGCCGGGCTGGAGCCGGAGCTGCCGATCATCTTCGTCAGCGGGCAGGCCGACGTGCCCAGCTGCGTGAGCGCGATGCGTGGCGGCGCCACCGACATCCTGCTCAAGCCGTTTCAGGAGGAGGAGCTGGTCGCGGCCCTCAGCCGGGCGCTGGCCCGGGACCTTCGGCGCCGGCGGGACCAGGCCGAGCAGGCCGACCTGCGGGGCCGGCTGGCGACCCTCACACCGCGGGAACTGGGCGTGTTCCGCCTGGTGGCCAAGGGAATCCTGAACAAGCAGATCGCGGCGGTACTCGGGACCAAGGAAGGCACCGTCAAGATGCACCGCGGTCATGTCATGCGGAAACTGGGTCTGGGCTCGGTGGCCGAGCTGGTCAACTTCGCGGACCGGCTCCAGCTCGACGACCCCTGCCCCGGCATGCACGCCCTGGCCGGGCGGTTCCCGAGCGAGTCCCCGATGAGCTCCGCCGAGGCGTAAGCACCAGGCACTCCACCAAGGTCCAGTGTCCCGAGCCGCAACGTGATCGTACGTTGCGGCTCGTCTGCATTCCATTGGTACCTGGGCCTTTGCAGCGGCGGGCACATGCGCTCACCCGGCCGGAATACGCCCCACCCGTCCAGTGGTGGCGTCCCGGCGCCGCCACTCGTGGTGGTGATCGAAGACGACCCCTCCTTCCGCCGGGCGCTCAGCCGTTCCCTGACCCTGCGCGGGTTTCGCAGCAATGGGTACGCCTCGGCCGAAGAGTTCCTCGAGCAGGGGTCGCCGAGTGACGCCGATTGCATCGTGCTCGACATTCACCTCGGCGGCATGAGCGGTTTCGAGCTGCAGGCGGAGCTCGCCGCCCTGCCGTCCTCTCCCCCGATCATTTTCATCACCGCTTTCGACGACCCCGCCACCCGGGAACGGGCGCACGAGGTCGGCGCGGCGGCCTACCTGCAGAAGCCCTTCGACGAGCATTCCCTGGTCGAGGCCATCACCCGGGCGGCTGGGGCGCGCCGCGCGGGGGGACAGGGGTGAGCAGCACACGG
>DATEIR010000143.1:0-3348 GCA_035278885.1 Gemmatimonadales bacterium
GGCCAAGGGCGTGGCCTACCGGGGCGAGGACGGCTCGGTCTACTTCGCCATCGCCCGCTTTCCGGACTACGGACGCCTCAGCCAGCTCGACCGACGCGAGCTCCGGGCAGGGGCCAGCGAGCGGGTGAGCGCGGACGAGTACGCCAAGGAGGACGCCCGGGATTTCGTGCTGTGGAAGGCGGCACGTCCCGAGGACGAGGCGGTCGGCGCCGCGTGGGATGCGCCCTTCGGCCGGGGCCGGCCGGGCTGGCACATCGAGTGCTCGGCCATGGCGCTCGAGCTGCTGGGCCGGCACTGGAACACCGACGTCCTCGACATCCACGCCGGCGGCGTCGATCTCATCTTCCCACACCACGAGGACGAGATCGCGCAGAGCCGCGCCTACACCGGCCGGGCGGACTTCGCCCGCCACTGGGTGCACGGGGAGTTCCTCCGGATCGACGGCACCAAGATGTCCAAGCGCTATGGGAACATCCTGACCGTGCGCGATCTGCGGGAGCAGGCGGTCGAGCCGGGCGCGGTGCGGCTGCTGCTCTTCGGCACCCACTACCGGCAGCTGCTCGAGTGGAGCGACGACGCGCTTGCGGCGGCCCGCGAGGGGTCGACCCGGCTGGGTGCGTTCCGCGACCGGCTGGAGCGCGCCGCCGGGACCACCGACGCCCCGGCGGCGCAGGCCCTGGCCGACCGCTTCCGGACGGACTTCGCCGCGGCTCTCGACGACGACCTCAACGCGCCGCGCGCCGTCGCGGCATTGTTCGACCTGGTTCGCGACGGCAACCGGCTGCTGGACGAGGGGGCCGCTGTCGGCCCCGCATTGGCCGCCGCCTGGGCGCTGGCCGACCGGGTGCTCGCGGTGGCGCCGGGGAGCCGCACCCTCACCGTCGGGCCGGAGGAGCTGCCGGTCGAGCGCGAGGACGGCATTCCGGTGCGCCCTCCTGAGGTCCCGCCTGCCGATCGGCCGGGCGAGGAAGCCTGGGCGCTCCGCTGGGCGGCCGTACGTCTCGCCGAGAAACGCGGGCGCAACTATGGTGAGGCGGACCGCATCCGCGATCTGCTCCGCCGCGCCGGCTGGGAAATCCGCGATCGACGGGACGGCCAGATCGAGGTGCTCCGCATCCGCGGTTCCGTCTGAATCATTCGGGCAGCTCGCCCGGCTTCACGCAACGATCTCTCCTCGTCGGGTGTCTATCCCGGACGCGGTCGCGTACGGCCATGAAACGCTCGTGGCGCGCGGCCGTAGGGCCTGAGAGGAACCGTGCGGAGGGCGTCGCGCGTGTGGGATCGCCGCCGTTTCATCGTGGCAGGCTCCGGCCTGCTCCTCTCGACCGCGGGCCCTCGCTGGGCCTGGTCGCTGCAAGCCGACAGCGGCGGCACGCCGCTGACGCGGTTCGGCCCCGATTGGCTGCCGGATGCGCGGGTGCTGGAGCTGCTCCCGCGCCTGCTCGAGCTGGCCGAGGTTCCCGGCCTCGCGCTCGGTGGCGTTCACGACGGACAGATCTGGACCCAGGGCTTCGGCCGTGCGAGCCTGAATCCGCTGGCGGTGGTGGACTCCGGCACCGTGTTCGAGGCGGTCTCCCTCGGCAAGCCGGTATGCGCTTATGCAGCGCTCCAGCTGGTCGATGCCGGTCTGCTGGACCTGGATCGGCCGGTCTACGACTATGTCCCCTCGCCCGAAGCCGACAACCCGCGCATGCGGCGGGTCACCTCCCGCCACGTCCTGAGCCACACGACCGGACTTCCCAACTGGCGGGAACAGCCTGGGCCCCTGGTGCCCGAGAGCGAGCCCGGCACCCGGTTCACCTACTCAGGCGAGGGCTACTTCTATCTCCAGCGGGTGATGGAGCGCGTCACGCGCGTTCCCTTCGCCCGGTTCATGCGGGAGCGGGTGCTCGACCCCTTCGGCATGCGCACGAGCAGCTACGTCTGGCTGCCCCGCTTCGAAGGACGGAAGGCCGCCGGGCGGGACGCGGACGGGAACGAGATCGACGTGTACGGCGCGCTCGGCCGGCAGGCGGAGGAAGTGGCGCGGAAATGGGCCAAACCGGTCGAGGACTGGAGCTACGAGGACGCGGCGCGGGCGGTGCCGCTGATCAATCCCGCCTGGCCGGTTCTGCCGCTGTACATGATCCCCAGCGCGGCGGGTTCCCTGCTCACCACCGCGGACGACTATGCCCGCTTCCTGGTTCGGGTGGTTGCGCAGGAGCCGGCCCCAGGGCTGCAGCTGTCGCCGGCGACACTGCGGGCCATGGCGACGCCCCAGATCGACCTCAACCGGGTGCTGTCGTGGGGGCTCGGGTGGGGCATCCAGCACGACGAGCACGGGCAGGTGCTCTGGCATTGGGGTGCCAACAACAGCTTCCGCAACTTCGTCCTGGCCGACCGGGTGCGGGGCCGCGCTATCGTAGCGCTGACCAATGGGGAAAGCGGTCCCAAGGTGTACGAGCGGGTCATCGCGGCTCTGACGGGGTACGACCAGGCGGCGTTTCTCTGGCTCTAGGCCTTGTCCGTAATGCGGTAGGCCATTGACTCGACATAACTTGGACTCTATGATGCGGCGCTGAACCTTGGGTGTCAGCTGACGTAGCTCAATCGGCAGAGCACCTGTTTTGTAAACAGGCGGTTAGGGGTTCGACTCCCCTCGTCAGCTCGGTGCAGGCCGGTGTCCGGAAGTCCCCGCAACCCCGCGCGGCAGAGGCGGGGTTTTGCGTCGTGGGGGACTTGCACAAGTTCTTGCGTACCACTACAATACTGGTCTGCCCTTTTTTGGGCTGTTCGCAAATTCAATGATGACAGGACCCCGCTGTTTGCCAGCGGGGTTCTGTCTCAGATGAGGGTGCCGTACGGGGCTCGGTGGGGTGACCGAGTGGCTAATGGTAGCAGACTGTAAATCTGCCGGGCTTACGCCCTACGTAGGTTCGAATCCTACCCCCACCATGTAGGGCGCGGGTGTAGCTCAGTTGGTAGAGCATCAGCCTTCCAAGCTGAGGGTCGCGGGTTCGAGTCCCGTCGCCCGCTTGACGGCGGCAGCAGAGAGGTCGCTCGCGTAGCTCAGTTGGTAGAGCGCATCCTTGGTAAGGATGAGGTCCGCGGTTCAATCCCGCGCGCGAGCTCTGGCGGGACGGCAGTAAGGCAGGACGGCGGCAGGGCGGTACGAAGGATCGGACAGGGCAGCGATCGCGGCGTGAACACCTGCCGCCGTACCGCCGACACACGGAACTCAACAGGACACCGGACACCGAGATCATGGCCAAAGCCAAATTCGAGCGGACGAAGCCGCATGTGAACGTGGGGACGATCGGGCACGTCGACCATGGGAAGACGACGTTGACGGCGGCGATCACGGCGATC
>DATEIR010000144.1:0-18739 GCA_035278885.1 Gemmatimonadales bacterium
AGGCGGGGAAGCAGGCTGCGAGCGCCGCGAATTCGGAATCCCGGAAGACCTTCGCCAAGTCCATGGCGACCTGCCTGCAGGGCAGGGGCTACGCGGTGAACTGAGCTACAAGGCCACCCCGAAGGACAGGTGCAGGTGCACCCGCCTGAGCCAATGGGTCGAGACGTCCTCGACCGGGCTCCCGGCCTCGAGCGCCCGGGTCACATCGTTGGGATCGCGCTCGTCCAGCAGCGACGGATTGAGCTTGTAGGCCATGCTGAGGCCCAGTGCGCCGACCGGCGTCTGGTAGCTCAGGCCCACACCGGCTGAAAACCGGAACGGAGAGCCTTCCGGCAACAAGGGGCTCTGGGAAAACCGGTCGTCGGGGGTCCACACCCGTCCGCCGTCGAGGAACAGGTGCCCCCGCCATCCCGGCGAGAAGCCCGGTGCCGGAAACCGAAGCTCGACCGAGCCGGTGATCCGTGCCAGCGCCCCGATGGGCACGTAGCGGTCCGCCGAGAGCACCGTGTCCGATCCCTCGATGTTGGCCTCCACGTCGGGCACCTTCGGTCCCAGTTTCCGGTCGCCCCACCCTCGCACGTCGTTGGTCCCTCCCGCGGTCATCGACTCGTCTCGCATGTGTATGAACGAGAAGAACGGATCGCTCCCGGGACCAGGGATGCTCTTCCCGAACGGAAAGAGCCGCCCGAGGGTGAGCCGACCGGACACTACCGTCGACCGGCTCAACGGGTGAAACCGGGCCACCGAGAGGTCGAGCCGCCCGAACTCCGCGGTGTTGAAGGCCGAGGGCACGGTGAGCTCCGCCGAGGGCCGGATCAGCCAGCCGCGAGTGGGATCGGAGAGGTTGTCCACCCGGTTGAACGAGGCGGCGAGGGTGAGACTGCTTCGGTTTTCGTGATCACCCAGCGAGTCGATCAACGGGGGATAGCGCGCCGCCAGCAGGGTCAGGAGATCCACGTCGCCGGCGGTGACGTCGCCGAAGTGGTACTCGCGGATGTTCCGCGCGCTGAATCGGTAGCCCAGGGCCAGCGAGGAGAGGGCGGCGAGCCGGTACACCAGAGTCGCATCGACGCCGACGGCCCCGGACTCGTCGTGGAGATCGTTGCGGTATTCCAACCAGGGCCCCGCGATGAAGGAGAGCCGAGGCATGAACACGTAGGGCTGTGTCAGGCTGAGCGAAACGCGGAGCAGCTGCTCGGCCTCGGTGCCGATCGCGCCGGCTCCGGTCTGACCTTCCACCGAGGCCGTGAGACTCCGGGCGCCGCCGGTGAAGTTGGGATGGGTCCACTGGACCCGCCCGGTGAGACCCGCGCCTTCCGAGACGTAGCCCACCTCCGCCAGGGTGAGCCGCGGCCGCGGCTCCTCGACCCGGATCCGCACCCCGAGCGTCGAGTCGGGGGCGGCCAGGGAATCCACGTCCAGCACCGCTCGCGACAACAGGTCCACCGACTGGAGACGGGTCCGCCCTTCCGCCACCGCGCTGGTCGAGAACCAGTCTCCGGTGCGGAACGGGAGCTCGCGCAGTACCACCCGGTCGCTCACCGAGGCGTTACCCTCGGCGCTGATCTCGCCGAATCGGATCCGGGGGCCGGGGCTCACTCCCAGGTGCACGACGACGTCACCCGCGGCCGAGTCGACCTCGCTCTGGGAGCGGATGGCGGCGAAAGGATAGCCTCGCTCCCGGAGCCAGGCGCCGGTGCGCGCCTCGGCATCCGCCACCTCTGCCTCCCCGAAGCGCCGGCCCTGGGCGGCGGCGAGCGACGCGGCGAGCTCGGTCCACCCTGGGGCGAGGTCGTCGGGGACGGTTTCGCTCCCGCCGGCCCGCAGATCCAGGGTGCGGAGGCGGAGCCACGGCCCCTCGTCGATCAGATACACGACGCCGGCCAGCGCGCCGTCACGGTCCAGCCGGATCTCGTAATCGATGCGCGGCCGGATGAACCCGGAGCGCTGGTAAAATCGCCGCAGGCGCACCACGTCCTTCTGTACTTCCACCGGGTCGAAGCGATAGGCGCCGGGGGAGGGAACCAGCGGGAGCTCCCCGAGCCAGCGGCGCACCGGGTAGAGCGACCCGCGGCCCTTGACCGCGAGCTGCGCGGCCAGCTCGCCGTCGGAGAAGCTGCTGGTGCCGGCGAAGCGGAACCCCACCGAGGTCACCTGCGCGTCGCGCCGTACCGGGATCAGGGAGTCCTGGGCGGCGGCGCCAGGGGCGGCCGCGACGAGCAGGAGGCCCAGAGCCAAGAGCCACTTCCCGCCGGCACTCACCGCCGGAGCCGCAGGAAGACGCGAAATTCATCGCCGGAGCCCTGGAGATTGAGGAGCGCGCGCCGAAGGGCGTCGTACTCCACCTCCCACTCCATCGTGGTCCGGGCGGTCTGGGTCTGGCCCGGCTCTTCCCGGGCGACGATGGGCTGGCGAAAGCCCAGATAGAGCGGGGGAGAGACGTACTTGCCCGCCACCAGTGTCTGGCTTCCCTGGCGGTCCTGGAGAATCTGGACCACATCGAAGCCCAGCCGCCGTCCGGCCCCACCGGCGACGGTGCCCAGCGCGGCGCCTACCGCGAGCGAGGTGGTCGAGGCCAGGACACTGTTCTCCTCGGTGGTGCCCGTGGGGTCGGTTCCCGCGGGCCGGCCGGTGGCGAGGTACGACCTGATGTCGTCATCGCTCAAGGGCGGGCGCGAGCCCAGGTCGACCGACAGCTGTCCGCTGTCCACCGCCACCTGGGTGGTGATGATGACACCCGATGGTGAGCCCCCCGACGCGGTGCTGCCCGAGTCGGCGCGGTATTCGGCGAGCACCTGCAGCCGGGCGTCTTTCGGCGGGCCGTCCAGCACCACCTCTCCCTCGGTCACCTCGAAGCGGCGGCCGAGCAGCTCCACGAAGCTGCGGCCGGCGAGGGGGCGGATGGTGCCGTAGACCAGCAGCGGCTCGCGCGAGCGCTTGCGGACCTGGAGCTTGCCTTCGACCTCGACGGCGACGGTGGGACTGGTGCGGCGGCGCACCCAATCGTTGCCGGCCAGATCGAGATCCAGGTCCAGCGCGAGGGGATGCTCGTCCAGCCGCCGGCCTTCCTGCGGTGCCTCGCCGAAACGACGCGCCAGCGTCCGCAGGTCCTCCGGTGTGAGCTCGACCTCCTCGCCCCCGTGCTCGCGGTTGGTGACCTGCAGGTAGAAATCGGTGTTGCGGACGGCCAGCTTGCCGGTGACCACCGGGGCGGTGGGCGTGCCGCCCAGCGCGAGGTCGCCCGAGACGGTAGAGCGGAGGTCCTCGCCGTCGGCGGCCCGGAAGTCCGCAAACCGGCCGTCCAGATCCAGCGCCACCGTACCCGAATCGGTAATGCGGGCCAGCCCGCTCACTTCGGCCGTCCCCTTGCCGGAGGTCAGGCGCGCGCTGTCCACTCTGATGTCCCGGCCCTGCAGGGTGGCGAGCACGTCGCCGTCCTCGTAGGTCGCCCCCAGCCGGGTCAGGGCCAGGCGCAGCTCCGAGACGGCGATGGTGCCGCTCAGCTCGGGAGCCGCGAGGCTTCCCCGCGCGTGCGCATCGAGCCGCAGCCGTCCGCGCAGCTTGGTGAGCGTGCCCGGATCGATCAGCCGCTGGAAGGGCTCGAGCAGGAAGTCGTCGGCGGTGGCGTCCAGCGTCACTTCCCCGTCGGGGGAGCGCCGTACCAGCGACGCCGCGGAGTCCGCGAGCGAGAGGAGCAGGGGGGCCCGCGCCACGACCCGCAGACTGTCGCCCTGGGGCTGGTGGACGGCGAGGGTCATCGCCAGGCCGACGGCCGGACGCCAATCCATGTCCAGGGCCGCCCGGGCCAGCGGCTCCCGCCTGGCCCGGAGGTCGAACCCGAGGCGACCTGCGAGGCGCGGCGCGGAGGCGGGTCCGCTCAGCTCCATGCCGCCGGTCGTCACCCCGTCCAGATCAGGGAGGCCCAGCAGCTCGGTCATCCAGCCGAATGGAACGGTGTCGAGCGCCACCCGCATCCGCTGCTCGCCCCGCCGATCGATCGTGCCGTCCGCCGTGACGCGGCTCTTCTCCGAAGCGAACACGAAGTCGTCCACCTCCAGCCGTGACCCATACGCCAGGTCGACCGGGTGCGCGAGGGACCAGCGCTCCTCCGGGGCGACGAGCTCGAGGGTGTCGAGTGAAATCCGGCCTCCGGCGCTGTCGGTGGCGAGCCGGGCGGCCATTCGCGCCGCACGCCGCGCGTCGAGCTCGGCTTCGCCTCGAACGGCTCCCCGTCGGTCGCCATAGCTCCCCTCGAGCTGGACCCGTCCGATTCCCTGGCGCCCGCTGCTCACGCCGTCCAGGCGCACCCGTCCCGTTCCCCGGGCCAGGGTGTAGCCGGAATCGAGCGAGGCACCGAGGGTGGCCTCCAGCGCCCGGATTCGATAGCTGCCGTGGGTGAGCTCGGCGGCCCGCACGTCGCCGTGCACCACCGGACGAGTCCGGGTGCCCTCGAGCGCGAGCGTCACTCGACCCGAGTCGATGCCGAGCGGGCCCACCCCAAGCAATGGTCCCAGCGGTGCGAGGTCGCTGATCCGAGCCTCCAGGCTCGCTGCCAGCGGTCCGCCGATCGCCGCGCCCGCGAGTCCAAGGCGGCCGCGCGCGGCCAGGTCTCCCACGCTGGACCGCGCCACCACCGTGTCGACGATGAGCGCTCCGTCCTCCACCCGGACCACGGCGCCGAGCGAGTCGAGCGCGACGCCATTGGCCTCACCGGCGCCGCCCACCGTGCCGCCAAGACGCATGGTCTCCAGCGAGCCCCATCTGCCGCTCAGATCCGCGCGCGCCCGGCCCCTTGCGCGGAGCCCAGGCCTGCGGAGCAGCGCGCCGAGGTCGCCGGCTCCAGCAGCGGCGATCAGCCGGACGTGCCGGCCGTCCTCCTGGGGCGTCATGGAGCCTTCCAGCCGCAGGCTGTCGGCGTCGCCGGCGAGGCGCCCGGTGAGGTCCCAACGTCCCTCCGCCAGGCCCAGCCGGAGCAGGCCGGTGCGGATCGCGGTGCCGTTCACCGAAGACGAGTCGAGCGAGACGGTGGCCTTCAACGCCAACCGGCCGCCTCCCGGATGCGTGGCCTCGGCCGCGACCGCGCCGGTGAGGCTGGTCTCGAGCGTGGACGAGCCCAGCACCCGTCCCAGGTCCAGCGCATCGAAGCGCCCGGCGCGAATCGCGTAGTGTCCGGTCGAATCGAACGGTCGCGCCAGCGCGTCGAGGGTCACCCGTCCCGCGGGCCCCGCGCCATCCAGTCCGAGGGTGAGCTCGTCGCGCCGGAGGGTCGCGTGGAGGTTGGCGGTGTCCACGGTCGCCCGGCCGATCCGACCGGCCATCCCGACGGCGGCCGAGCCATCCCAACGACCGTCGGAGCGGCGCAGTCGGACGTGCCCCGCGCCGGCGAGATCGCTGGCCGGCGCCGAGGAATCCGCCACACGGCTCAGGTCCAGAGCGGTGAAGCGCAGACGATCGAGTGCCAGCGTCGGCTCCGCATCGAAGGGCCGGGCTCGGCCGTCGAGCTCGAGGGAGGCGCCATCGACTGTCGCGCCGCCGGCCACGCGGACGAGTCCGCGGTCGAGCCCGAGCCGAAGCATGGCTTCGGAGATACGATGAGTCCCGTACGCGGCCGACCCGGAGAGCGATGCTTCCACAGCGGCGGCGCCCGGGTCGGTACCGCGCCCGGTAGCGCTCAGGCTGACGGCGACACTATCACCCCGAGCGAGCCGGGCGGAGACCCGGTATTGAGGCACCGAGTCCAGGATCGCATTCCCATCGAGGGTCATGATGCCGCCCGATACGCCGAGCCTGCCGTCGACCTTCGCGATGCTCCGCCGAAGCCTGACCCGCACCGAGCCCGAATCGAGCAACCCATCCTGGCGGGCACTCGGGGCCACGCTTGCGGTCAGGACCGCGTCGGCTCGTCGGGGATTCAGTCCCCGGCCGTCAGCTCCGACGATGGCCGCCGAACCGGTGCCGAGCAGCCCGCGGGCCCAGCCCGGAGCGCCGGCTGCGGGCACTACCCGCGCCGAGAGCCGGTACTGCGCCAGGCTGTCGAATGGTCGGATGTCGCCGGTGATCCTGGCCCGCATCCGCTCTGATCGGCTGGTCAGGTCGATCCGGGCCTGGCCGTCGGAGAAGGTCCCTCGTCCCTGCGCGCGGCTCAGGGCGATGGGACCGAAGCGTGAGTCCAGGATCGCGACCTGCGCTTCACCGCTCAGCCGGTCGAGCTCCGGGCCCTGGAAGTCGAGCGCCAGATCACCGGTGATCCGGTCGCCGCGCGAAGGCGCGACCCCGACAAAGCTGGGATCGATGGCCCGCAGGGTGACTCGACCACGGTACAGCAGGGGCCGCTGCCCGAATAGCGTCGCGACTCCGTCGGCGTTGGCGCGGCTTCCGTCTGACAGCTCGGCATCGAGCCGAATCGCAATCCCGTGGTCCTGCCCTCGGGCATGGACCTCGAGCTTCGCGCTGCCGGGGCGGTCCAACGCGGGCAGCAGGCCGGCAAGATCGCGCAAGGCGAGCGGTTGGGCGCTGAGGTCCACCTGGCTGAGTCGGAAGTCGGGTCCTTGACTGCCCCGCCGGGCCACCGGCACGACGCCGCTCGCGGTGACCGCGCTTGAATCGGAGATCAGGGTGAGCCGCCGCACCGTGACCGCGTCCGGGCGGAGCGACCCGTCGGCCTCGACCTTCACCGGCCTGCGCGAGAGGTCTCCCGGACGGATCGTGAAGCGGATCGCGGCCCGGGCCAGCGAGACCTCCGGATCGATTCGAACTCCGTCCGCTTCGGCATCGATCGAATCGGCGGCGATCAGCCGTGCGCTGTCGCCGATCATGACGCGGAGGCGCAGGGCGGCGCCCGCGATCCGGATCCGCTCGAGCCGGATGATGTCCGGGGGTTTCTGGGGAGTCCCGGGCGTGCGGGCCCGCTTGGCCGGAAGGTCCCAGCTCCGATCCTCTCGCTGCCGGAGCACCAGCTCGGGTCCGTAGACGCGCACCTCGGGGAGCGTGATGTCGCCGCGAAGGATGCGGGGGAGATCGTATCGGACGGCGGCGCTGTCGGCCCGGACCATGACCTCACCGCCGGCGCGGGTGAGGCTGAGTCGGTAGAGTCTGGGACTGTTGAGAAGGTTACCTTTGACGTCCTCGGCCCGGAGGGAGGTGCTGGGCCAGGGATTGATCTTCCCGAGAATCAGGTTGACCGCCCAATCTCCACCGCCCATCACGAGGACCGTGAGGGCCCCCGCGGCGACCAGCGTCGCCGCCGCAAGCAAGGCGAGCGCGAGACGGGCGAAGCGGCGAGGCATCCGCCTCAGAGTACCGCCCGAACGTCCGGAACGGAAACTGGACCTTGGTCCGAGCCCCTGCGAAGGCGGGACGCAGGCACTCGCTTGACCTGCCCAAGCTCAAGGGAAATATTCACTTTGAGCAGCATGGGTATAACTACCTACCCTCCTTTCACCGGTATCCAACTCTGCGCGCCAAGCCGCTCGAGTCGCTCCGGGACATGGATCTGCCCGACCGCTCCTTGAGGGCGGCGGCTAAGCTCATGTCCCCATCCGAGATGGCCGCCCCGGGGGCGCTGGCGGAGGAAGCGCGGACCGCCACGCCCGAGGTCGAGCCCACCGAGGCTCGGCACCCCGTGGTTTTCGTCCTCGACGACGATGCCCAAGCCCGCCGGGCCATCGGCCGCCTGCTGCGGGCGGCCGGCTACACGGTCGAGCTGCTCGGGTCCGCCCGGGAGTTCCTCGCCTCCGAGGCTGGGTTCCGTCCCGGCTGTCTTATCAGCGATCTCCGGCTGCCCGAGGTGAGCGGGATGGACCTGTTCGCCATGCTGAGGTCGTCCGGCCGGCGCATTCCCATCATCTTCATCACCGGATACGGCGACATTGCGACCGGCGTCAAGGCGATGAAGCATGGCGCGGTGGACTTCCTGACCAAGCCGGTGGACGACGACGACCTCCTCGCGGCGGTGGAGCGGGCGTTGAACCGGGACGCGAACACACGCCGGATCGTGGGTGAGTACCAGGATGTGGCCGCACGGTTCAACCGACTGACGCCACGGGAGCGCGAGGTCTTCGAGCTGGTCGTCGACGGGATGCTGAACAAGCAGATCGCCGCCCAGCTCGGAACCACCGAGCAGACGGTCAAGGTGCACCGCGGCCGGGTCATGCAGAAGATGGACGCGGGCTCGCTCGCCGAGCTGGTGCACCTGGCCGAGCGGCTCGGCAACCGCGGACACCACGACGCGCATCCCCGGGGGGATGAGCCAGGCTAGCGCCACCATGGCCCCGTACCGGGTGGCCGTGGTGGATGACGATGCCGACGTGCGCGGCGCGCTCGCCCGCCTGCTTCGGATTACCGGGCATCAGGTCCGGACCTTTGCCTCCGCCGAAGAGTTTCTGGGCACCGTGCCCCGGGACGTGGACTGCCTCGTTCTCGACGTCTATCTCGGCGGCATGAACGGCTACGACCTCCACAGCTTCCTGGCCGCCGAAGGCCAGGCCCCGCCAACCGTCTTCGTGACCGCCCACGACGACGCCAAGGTCGCCTCCATGGGTCTCTGGACCGACGGGGAATGCCTCCGCAAGCCCTTCGATGACGACCACCTGCTGGGTGCCATCGCGCGGGCCTGCACGAAGGTCCAATAGGCCCCTCGCTCCGCTCCTCCTAATGTGAGGCTCCCCCACAGGGAGTATCCATGGTGCGTCGTTCGACGATCGGTATCGCCGCGTTGCTGGTGGGCCTGGCCGTTCCGGCCGTCCCCTGCGCGGCGCAAGGCACGGGCAACGTTCACGATGAGATCGAGCTCACCCGCCAGGAGGTTCGGGCCAACCGGCAGGACATCATCCGCCGGCTGCTGGACCTGACCGAGCAGCAGAGCCAGGCGTTCTGGCCGGTCTACCGCAGCTACCAGGAAGAGTCCGCCAAGCTGGGCGACCAGCGGGTCGTGTTGATCGAGAGCTACCTGAAGAACTCCTCGACGCTGACCGATGAGCAGGCCAAGGAGCTCCTCAGTCAGAGCTTCAAGCTGCGCGAGAAGCAGCTCTCGCTGCAGAAGAAGTACGTGGGCAAGTTCCAGAAGGTCATTCCCGGCGTGAAAGTCGCGCGGCTCTATCAGATCGAAAGCGTGCTCGACGCGGTGATCAACGCCAACCTGCACGCGCAGCTGCCGATGGCGGGCGACAGCACGGCGGAATGAGCAAGCGGAAAACGCTGAAGCCCCGGTTTCCCGGGGCTTCGTGATTTCAGGCGGTTGGTTTCGTCTCAGTAGCCCTGGTGGCCGAGCTGTTTTCCGAACATCAGGCGGAACATCCAGGGACGGTTGTAGGCGTCGATGGTGTCGAAGGCGTCGTTGAGGGCGAACGAGTAGCGGATGTCCACGCCGAAAAAAGTGCCGTTGTCTTTCACGGTGGCGATCTGGAAGCCGATCGGCCAGGTCCATTCGGTTCCGTTGGCGTCGTTACAGGCCACCTGCGCGTCCGCATCAGTACTGCAGGACACCTTGAAGCCGATGCCGATTCCGGTGTAGATCCGGCCCCGCGCCGCTCCGGCCCCGGTCACCGCGATGGCCCCGAACGTCACCGGGACCTCGATGTAGTCGAGGTGGACGTCTCCGGGAGAGCCGCCGCCCTTCTGAACCCAGTACCCCTCCAGCATCAGGGCGGTCCGCCCGGCGTTGTGACCGACGAACGCGCCGGCAGTACCTCCCCAGCGGCTGGTGGTGCTGCCCCCGAAATACCCACCCAGGTCGCTCAGGCTGGCACCGCCGATGAGGCCCCCGAAGTTGGTTCCGGGGCCCTGGGCCAGGACCGGCGACGCCAGAACGGTGGTAGCGACGAGCAGAGCACGACCGGCACGGAGCATGGGTTCCTCGACGGAAAGGGGCTGCCCCCAAAATGCACCGAAGCCGCCCCGGCGACACTCGACCAAGGGCTAGGGTCACTGCGGTCGGGGTCGTCCCTCAGTGATCGTCGCCGGCCAGAATGGCGTTGATTGTCCCAACGGTCTGGTCCACGGCCGCCGGCCGCTCCTCGCGGGAGAGGCTCCAGAGGACCAGCAGCAGCGTCCCGAGAGCGATCGCCGGCGGCAGCCAGCGCGCGGCGGGAGGGGGAGGCGAATCGGCTGCATCCGCCAGTCCGGGAGGAAGGGCCTGGGCGATCCGATCGTGCTCCCCGAGCAGCAGCGCGGCCAGTCCGGCCGGACCGAGTCGTTCGGTGCGGGCGTGGTGCACCAGGACGCCCAGGACCAGCGGCGCCGCCAGCTCCAGGAGTGCACCGCCGGACTCCGGGCGAAGCCCCGCGGACCGGGCGACCAGATCGGCCACGGTTGGCAGGTGTGGCCCGAAGAGACCGGCCAGGAGGCGCCCTCCCGCCGATCCGAGCGGCGAGTCGGGCGTCGCGGCGACCGCCAGGCGAGGGTGCTTGAGCACCTCCGCCGCACTGCCCGAGGCGGTGATCAGCTCGTGCAATGCTCGGAGCGACCGGAGGCTCTGGGCCTTGGAGCCCAGCCCGGCCAGGAGCGCGGGGAACGCGGCGCGCAGGCCGGCGGCCACCAGGTCTTCCGGCTCGTCGAGCTTCCGGGCCGCGCTCGACACCAGGTCGGGTGTCACGAGGGCGTGCAGCCGCTCGAGCAGACTCCCGTTCATCGGGCTGTTCTACCTCCGCGGGCACTGCAGAACACGCTGGGAAACGGAGCCGTCGGTCCGGCACCAAACTAGGGTCACCGCGGATGCCCTTCCATTGAACTTTCGGTGCATCTCCTCAACTAAGGTCCACTGTCACATCGGCGGCTGGTGTGGGAACGTACTGGCGCCCGGAATCCGTCCCCGGCTCTCCCCTGGAGGAGGTCACCCCATGTCCGCACCCACGCATCGGCTGGTCTGGATCCTCGCCGCGCTCATCGCCTTCGCCCCCACGGCCACCGCGTACGGCCAGGGTGAAGACAGCACCACCCGCGGCTACGCTCCCTCCGGCCCGAGCGCCGGGGCCGGGGCGCCCGCACAGGCCGCCGGGGCGGCAAACGCCCTCGCGACTGCCCGCGCCATTCTCCAGCCGGGACGATCGGATGCCGACGTGAACCGGGACATCCAGGCCGCCGATCTGGCGCTCAACCAGGCCGACGCGGAGATCGCGGCGGCGGCTCGGCACCGGAACCAGGCGGCCCAGCTGGTCCAGTCCGCGGACCGCCGGATCGCCGAGCTGGAGGCCCAGCGGAAGAGCCCGGGCGCCACCCTCTCCAAGGCCGAGCGCGATAGCCTCGACGCCCAACGCAAGGTGGTGAACCGACGGAAGGTCGTGGCCGAAAACCTGGTGACGCTGGCCGACCTCGAGCGGGACGCGGCCAACAAGGCACGCGACGCCGCCATCGCCCGGCAGCACGCGCTCGAGATGGAGGGCCTCTTCGTCCGGAAACGGAAGGAGAGCGGGGACAACGCGACGTCCAACACCGGAGCCGGCGAGACGCTCCGGGAGCTTGGCCGGGAGACCCTGGCGGCGCAGAAGCAGGCCGCGGCGCTCGACCGGGACCTGGCCTCCAAGCGGGCGCTCGTCGCCAGCAAGCGGCTCGACCTGTTCCAGTCCTACCTGAGCAGCCGGGGTCTGGAAGACCGCTGAGGGCTCCAGGGGCCGGCGTCCCCCGACCGACGCCGGCCCCGGATTCCCTCGGCCCCCCAGTCCTCCCCCGCGGTTCACCTAGGTATAATGTTCCGTATCCCCAATCGCCCTATAATGACGGCAATCCCGAACAGGACGTATGCTCATGCGCGTGACGGCTTTTGACGGCACCAACCCCACCACGGACGGCTCCGGGAAGCCGGGCGGAGACGGACCCCGACCGGCACGTCGTCTGACTCGGCGACGGGTCGGCACATGGCTCGCTGTTGGTGCCTGTGTGATGGGCGCCCTGGCCTGGGCCGGTGGGGTGCCCTCGCGCGAATACACGGTCCAGATCGGGCCTCGCTCGCTTCCCGCCAACGCCGGACATGGCGACGTCCAGCAGCCGACCCCCATGGCGGTGGCGATGCCGATCGACGGCTGGGTGCGGGGGATGTCGGTGGACCTGGTCGACGGCCAGGGGCGCGAGGTGCCGAGGCAGGTGCTGCATCATCTCAACGTGATCATGCCGGAGCGCCGCGAGCTCTTCAGCCAGATCATGCTCCGGATCGGGGCCGCCGGACCCGAGACCAAGCCCTACCAGCTGCCGTTCTTCCTGGGCTATCGGATCCACCCCGGCGACTCGGTGCTCTTCACCGCCATGCTGCACAACCCGACGCCCTCGGCGCTCGAGGGAGTGCGGATCCGGGTCAAGCTCGACTACACCCCGGCCGACATCGTACTCCCGCTGCTGGGCATCCACCCGGTCTATCTCGACGTAACTCCGCCCGCCGGGTTCCACTCGTTCGATCTGCCGCCCGGCCGCTCCAGCGCGAGCTGGGAGGGCCGGCCCGCGATCCCGGCGCGTCTGCTCGCCGCCAGCGGTCATCTGCACCAGTACGGGACGTCGCTTCAGCTGATCGACGTCACGGCGAACGAGGTGCTCTGGGACGCCCGTCCCGCGCTCGATTCGGCCAAGGATGTCGAGGGGATGCCGATCAAGTACTTCCTCCCCCTCGGACTGAAGCTGAATCCGGACCATGTCTACCGCCTGACGGCGTCCTACGACAACCCGACCGGGCAGGTCATCCCGGGCGGTGGCATGGGCGCGCTGGGCGGGATCGTCCTGCCGGGCATGGGGGAGATATGGCCCTCGCCGGCGCACGACGACCCCGAGTATCGCAAGGACGTCCGGCTGACTGTCGGCGCCGAGTCGCACCATCACCCCGGGCACGGGCACTAGTCAGGCGGGTGCAGGTACTCGACGGCCCTCGAACCGCGCGGTTCGAGGGCCGTTGTGCTTCGACGACGGGGGCGGGCCTGTAATCAGAAGCCCGTGTTCCAGGCGAAGCCCACGCCGAAGTTGATGTACTGCTGGTCGTCGACGCTGCCCGCGCTCAGCGCGTAGTTATAGCGGCCGGTGAGCAGCATGGACATGTTGGGTCGGACCGGAATCGCGATTCCGGCTTCGGGACCGAAGCCGAAGTGGGTATTGGTCTCGTGGAGCGAGTAGAGCCCGATGTCCAGCCGGTGCTCCATGATGTAGACACCCACGTCGGCCCCTATGAACGGCCGGACGCCGCCGGTCTTGCCCAGGAAGTAGGAGATGTTCGCCAGCAGGGGGAACGAGTTCACGTAGCGGAACTGGTCCCCGCTGATGTCGAGGCCGAACCCCGAGAGCACCTCGTCGGTCCGGTCGTCGAACACATGCCACCCGAAGCTCAGCCCGGCGGTGACGTTTTCCTTGATCGCCTTCTTGTACTCGACGTTGATCCCGCGCCAGCTGGTGTTGTCGGCGAAGTCCTTGGTGTTCGACAACGGGATCGACGGCGCATAGGTGACCGCCCACCAGCTCTGGGCCTGGACCGGCGCGGCACCCAGCGGCATCAGGAGGAGGATGGGCAGGAATCGCCGAATCGCTCGCATGAGGTCTGCTCCGCTAAGGGTGGCCGAGGTACGGTGACTGATCGAACGCCCGATCGATCGCCCGTTCGATCCGGCCGGGAGCGTCGGCTTGCGAGCCCTCCAGGAGCCCGCGGAGCGCGGCGACCCAGATGGTGGGCAGGCGCTTCTCTTCATCGTTCTTGCGCCGCACATCCCACATGTCGATCGCGATGGTCCCGACGTCGTACTGCGTGGCGGTGACGATCGGATAGCCGACGCCCCAGCCCGGGCCGTAGC
This sequence comes from Gemmatimonadales bacterium, assembly GCA_035278885.1. Classification (GTDB taxonomy): domain Bacteria; phylum Gemmatimonadota; class Gemmatimonadetes; order Gemmatimonadales; family GWC2-71-9; genus CAVVWJ01. Next base: position 13,755 of record DATEIR010000144.1, read on the forward strand.
AGCAGGGCCAGCCGTACCAGCCCCAGTAGTCCCACCACGGATAGCTGACGTAGATGTCGGTGTTCTGGACTGCGATCCCGCGGATGGTCACCACGACGTCGGGCGGATTGTCGGCATCGTACGTGGTCAGCCGGGTGTAGCCCAGCGCCGCCAGGTGCTCGGCGGTCTGGTCGAGGATCTGCCGGTCATGCGAATGATCGAACGGGATCGTGGTGATCACACTTTCCGGCGGCACCACCGCCACGACCGAGTCGGGCATGACGTAGGTCGTGATGGCCCCGTAGTCCACGGTGTCTTCGTGCGCGGTCGCGACCACGTCCAGCTCCGCAACGTTGGTCGGCTCGTCCGGATGGCACGCGCCGGCGGCGGCGATCGCGGCGGTGAGGCCCAGCCCGAGCAGGATCCGACGGGTGCGGACGGAGCCGGGAGACGAGGGGTATGTCAGAGAGGCCTCCGGCAGAGGTGGTTGATATCGGGGACGAAGATTCGGGATTTCTCGGGAGGCCGCCAATTGCACCAAGGTCTAGCCCGGACCGCCGTTCCCCTGCGTCATCGCACCCATCGGAAGGTCGGCAGTACGCGCTGGAGCGGTGAACCACTGCTCGCGGGGGACGACCTTGGGTACGTCCGGGTCGCCCTCGTAGGCAGGGGTCATGATCTGGACGCCGTACTCGTTGAAGATGTCGAGGATGTTGCGGTGCAGGGCGCTGGCCAGGCGGAGCATGGCGAGCGCGTCGTCGGTGTACGCGTTGATCTCGTAGGTGATCGCGAAATCCCCGAGCCCGCGTTGCAGGACGAACGGCTGGGGCTCGCGGAGCAGGCCGGGGGTCCGCGCCGCGGCCTCGAGCAGCATCGCTTCCACCTGCCGCCAGGGCGTCTCGTACCCGATCCCGACGGTGGTGTGCACGATGACCCCGCCCGCGGCCGCCAGCGTGCTGTAGTTGATCACCTCCGCGTTCAGCACGACCGAGTTGGGGATCACGATCTGCTCGTTCTTGGCCGAGCGCAGGAAGGTGGTCAGCAGGCTCGTCTTGGTGACCTCGCCCACGTGCTCACCGACCCGGATCCGATCGCCCACGCGGAACGCCCGGCGAAAGGCGAGACTCTGACCGGCCACCAGGTTTCCGATCACCGACGACGAGCCGATCGAGAACAGGATGCCGAACATGATCGACAGGCCCTTGAACGCCTCGGTGCCCGAGCCGGGGATGTAGGGGTAGGCGACCACCAGAGCGAACCCGAAGACGAGCAGGCGGACGATCCGCTCGGTCGGGACGGCCCATTCCTGGTCGAAGCCGGAGATGGCCAGCGAGCCGTCGCCCAGCTGGCGGAAGATCACGTGGATGAAGGCGAGCAGCCATCGCGTGACGATGGCCAGCACCAGCAGGAAGATGATGTTGGGGACATAATCCAGGGCGCCCTGGACCAGGGTCGTGACCGGGCGGAGCAGCATGGCCGTGAGGCCGAAGCCGAGCGCGCGGGTCCAGGGAAAGAGGACCAGCACATACTCGAGGTAGAAGTACACGATCGTCGCGGCGACCAGCACCGCGACCAGCGTCAACAGGCGGTTGCCCAGACGCCAGAGCTGCTCGGCCCGCACCAGCGGGATATTGCTCACCTGGAAGTCGTGCACGCGCTGGCGATAGCGCCGCTCCAGCACGGCGTGCATCCGGCGGCGGGCCAACCGCCCGAGCCAGAGCGCCACCGCGAGGGCGAGGGTGGCCGCCAGGGCGCGTTCCGCGCCGACCCAGAGCACCCCGGGCTCGCGCTCGCGTCGGTACTCCCGGATCCCTTCCCCGATGCGGCGGCGGAAGCCCTCGGCGACCACCTGCCGGTTGATGCCTTCCAGCTCGGCGTCCGCGTCCAGGACGCCGAGCAGCAGCCGGTCCTCGGCGAGCACGAGGCTCGCCACCGGGGTTTCCCGGATTATGAGGGAATCGACCGGAATGCCTCGGTCGGACGCGACCCTGGCGATGCGGTCGGCGATCTCGCCGGCCCGGCGCTCCGCCGGATAGGAGCGGGCGCCGCGGACCTGGAAGAGGGTGTACCCGTCCAGGACGACCGGCGCGGTCGTCTCGGCATCTTCATTCGTGTCCGGGGTTTGCGCCGCGGCAGGGAGGCCGTTCGCCAGCGCCGCAAGTGCGAGAAGAACCGAGTAGATGGTCCGGAGCATCGATCGCCCTCGCCCGCGGGGGTCGCGGCCGATCCGGGTCCTTCGGCCTGGTGGATGGGTGGCGATAGGACGATAGACCACGGCCGGAGCCGGTGACATCAGACCTTGGTACAGGTCAAGGGTTGCCAGGGACAAAAGGAGGCCGCTTCTTCCTGCACCAAGGTCCAATGGTCGCCCATCGCCGGACCGGCGATGCTGAGGACTGTCATCCGCAGTACCGGGTCATCCCGATCCCCACGGTTGGAGGCAACGTGCATCGTCTCGTCACTCGTCTGCTGGCCGTCGCAGGCCTGACCTGCGGTCTCATGGTTTCGGGGCTCCAGGCCCAGGGGCTGGTGCAGGTGGAGCACCAGAATCGGTTCGAGTTCACTCCTTTCGGGGCCTACCAGTGGGGGGGCTCCTTCGAAACCGAGGCGGGCGGCGCGCTGGGCGCCGGTAAGCTGGAGCTCAAGGATTCTTTCGGCTGGGGCGGCATCCTGAGCTTTTTGTTGGAGGAAGCCGGCGCCGTCGAGCTCACCTACCTCCGCCAGGATACCGACCTCGACTTCCGCCCGTTCGCCGGCGGCCAGGGGAGATCCGCAGGATTCGCCGTCAATTACATCCAGATCGGTGGCATCGGGACCCCGGTGCACAGCACGGGACAATTCAAGCCCTTCCTGAGCGGCTCGCTCGGCATCGGCATCTTCGACCTCAAGCAGGAGGGGTTCGGGAGCGACACCCGCTTTTCCTGGTCTGTCGGCGCCGGCGGCAAGTACATGGCGAAGTCGAACCGCGTGGGTGTCCGGTTCGACGCCCGCCTCTGGGTGACCCCGTTCCCCTCGGGTGATTACGGGACCTGGTGCGACTACTACGGCTGCTTCGTGGTGGAAGGCACGACCTGGGTCACCCAGGGCACGCTGAGCACCGGGCTGGTTCTCGCCTTTTAAGACGGGCAAAAGCCCCTCCGGCGTCGCCCGGAGGGGCTCGGGTGACACAGGAATCTCCCTCGATGAATCGCTCCGGCTGGACCTTCGGGTTGGGCCTAATGCTGGCGCTCGCGGCGCCGGGCTCGCTCCGGGCCCAGACGGACTACGTGCCCGACGCCCACGCCGCTTCCCCCGACACCCTGGGCCCCGCCCGTTGGGGCTTTTCCGTTACCCCCTATCTCTGGAGCGCCGGGCAGAAGGGCCGCCTCGGCGTGAACGGCAGCGAGGCCGACCTCGACCTGTCGGTGGGAGACGTGCTCGACAACATCAAGGTCGGCCTGGCCGCCCTGGGCGAGGCCCGCCGCGAGCGCTGGCTCGGCCGGCTGGACTTCGTCTATCACAGCATCGGCGACGACGAGGCTGCCGGGGTGCAGACCATACACGCCTCCCTCGATCAAGTCATCGTGCAGCCGGAGGTCGGCTACGCCCTGCTGGAGCGCCCCTGGGGTGGCGTCGACGGGCTCGCCGGCGTGCGCTACTGGCACACCGATGCGGGGGTGGATGTGACCGAGAGCGGCACCCAGGTGGCCGCGGTCTCCGGCTCCAAGGGGTGGGTCGATGGGACGGTGGGCGCCCGGCTGCGCTACGGGTTCGCCCGGCGCTGGCACCTGACCGGAAAGGCCGACGTGGGGGCGGGCGGCTCGGATTTCACCTGGCAGGCGCTGGGCGGCGTGGGGATCGACGTCGGGGCCTGCTGTACCGCGCTCGCGGCCTACCGGCACCTGGATACGGACTACGAATCCGACGACTTCGTGTACGATGCCTACCTCAGCGGCCCCACCCTCGGGTTCGAGGCGCGTTTCTGACCGAACTCCCGGCTGGACCAAGGTCTACTGTCTGGGCTGGCGACGGGAGGCGATCGTGAAGGGTCTGCATCCTCCGGAGCCATGTCTCATGCGCAAGTCCCACGGCGCCTTCGCCGTCGCCCTCCTGCTCGTGGTCGCTTGCGCCCCGACGACCGAGGTGACGAACAGCTGGAAGGATCCCAGCGCGGGATCCGTTCGATTCACCAAGGTCCTCGCCGTCTGCGCCTGCAAGGACGCCGGTACCCGCCGGACGGTCGAGGATGGGCTGGCCAAGCGCATCAAGAACTCGACCCCGAGCTATCAGATTCTGAACGACGACGACCTGCACGACCGCGAGGCGGCCAAGGCCAAGGTCAAGGCGGGCGGATTCGACGGCGCCGTGATCATGGCGCTGGTCAACGTCGATCGCACGACCACCTACGTGCCTGGCCAGGCGTACGCCGTGCCTTCATACTACAACACGATGTGGGGCGGGTGGGGATACGGGTGGAGCACGTACTACGATCCCGGGTATGTCCAGGAGAATCAGTACGTGGATTTCAACACCAACGTCTACCAGGTCGAGCAGGAAAAGCTGCTCTGGTCCAGCCGCAGCCAGACGGTGAATCCCACCAACATGGCCAGCCTGGTGGACGAGATCGTGACCGCGACCGTGAACGAAATGAAGAAGCAGAAGGTGTTCTCGAACTAGGTCGGAATACCCACCCGGGAGGTACAAGTGCACTGGAAGACCCTGCTGTTGCCCGCCGCGGCCGGCGCGTTCCTGCTCACGGCCAGCTGTTCCAAGAACAAGGGGCCGGAAGACGTCACCCCCGAGACCAAGCCGAGCGCGGCCGCACCCGTGGCCGACAGCGTCAACGCCGCCACCGCGGCGGGCGCGGCGACCGTGGACAGCACCGCGGCCATGACCGACTCGACGGCGGGGGCGATGCAGAACTCCGCCGACTCGCTGACCCAGCCGATGGACACCACGATGGCGCCGCACGACTCGATGTAGTCACCCGTTGGGCTCGTCATACGCCGCGGGCGTCGGCTGCGATC
>DATEIR010000145.1:0-36697 GCA_035278885.1 Gemmatimonadales bacterium
GCCACAGTCCGGGGGCCTCCGGCCGAAAGACCTGGCTCGGTGGCGTGGACCATTCCTGAAGCGAAAACGGCTCCACGATGAGTGGAGCCGCCGCGCTACCTCCGTGCCATGTCCTGCCGGTACTACTGCACCGCGTTCATCATATCGAAGATCGGCAGGTACATCGCGATCACCATGCCGCCGACGATCACGCCCAGGATCACGATCATGGCGGGCTCCATGAGGGAGAGGAGCGCGCTCACCGCGACGTCCACCTCTTCGTCGTAAAAGTCCGCGATCTTGCTCAGCATCTCGTCCAGGCCGCCGGTCTGCTCGCCGACCGCGATCATGCTGATCACCATCGGCGGAAAGACCTTCGATTTTTCCAGCGGGGCCGCGATGGTCTCGCCGCCGGCAATCGAGCTGCGGGATTCCATCACCGCGTCGTGGATGATGGTGTTGCCGGCCGTCTTGGCGGTGATCTCGAGCCCGTCGAGGATCGATACGCCGGAGCTCACCAGGGTGCCGAGCGTCCGGGTGAAGCGCGAGACGGCCGACTTCCGGAGGACGTCACCCAGCACCGGGGAGCGCAGCAAGGCGCCGTCGATCTGCCGCCGGCCGGTGGGGGTGCTGTAGTAGCTGCGGATCGCGAAGATCACCCCGCCGATGGCCAGGAGCATCGCCCACCAGTACCCGATCAGGAACTGCGACATCGCGATCACGACCCGGGTGGGGAGCGGCAGCTCGAGCCCGGCCCCGGAGAACATGTTCTGGAAGGTCGGGATCACGAAGATGAGCAGAATGGCGATGGCCGCGCAGGCCACGGTGATGATGACGCCGGGGTATACCATGGCGCCCTTCACCTTGCGCATCAGCGCGTCGTTCTTCTCCAGGAAGGCGGCGAGCCGGAGCAGAATGGTGTCGAGGATACCGCCGGCCTCGCCGGCGGCGACCATGTTCACGTAGAGGCCACTGAACGCCTTGGGATGATGGGCGAGCGCGTCGGCCAGGGTGTTGCCGGATTCGACATCGTAGACCACGGCCTTGGTGACATCCCGGAGCGCCTTGTTCTCGGTCTGGGAGGCCAGAATGTTGAGCGACTGCACCAGCGGCAGACCCGAGTTGATCATGGTCGCGAACTGCCGGGTGAAGATGACGATGTCGCGAGTCTTGATCCGCGCGCCGCCCATGCCCAGCGAGATCTGCTTGGGGGCTTCCCGCACGCTCACCAGGATGAGCCGGTTCTTCCGCAGGTAGGCGCTGACGTCGTCCTTGGTCGCGACGTCGAGCTGACCCTTCTGAATCTGGCCGGTGGTGTTGCGCGCGGTGTATTCGAACATCGGCATTGTTGGTCATCTCCTGAGATCGGTTCAGGGCGGTACGGCGGTAAGGCGGTAAGGCGGTATGATCGTTCCGCCGCCGCCAGAAGCCTCCGATGTCCTTGACACCGGATGGTCCTTTCCTCCACCGCAACTCGCCTTACCGCCTTACCGCCTTACCGCCTTACCGCCTTACCGCCTTACCGCCTTACCGCCTTACCGCCCTTCCGCCCTACCGCCTTACCGCTTCAGCCCCCCCGTCAGCTTCCGCTCGCCCGTCGCGGCGATGTCCTGCTCCTCCACCGGGGTCACGCCGATCATCCGGAGGAACTCCTTGGGATCGTGCGACACCCGCTCACACTCCTCCTGGGTCACTTCCTTGTTGGTGTAGAGCTGGTAGAGCGCGTCGTTCATGGTCTGCATGCCGTGCTTCTTGCCCGACTGCATGGCGGAGTAGATCTGGTGAATCTTGTCGTCACGGATGAGCGCCCGGATGGCGGGCGTCGCCACCATGATCTCGCAGGCCATGACCCGGCCCCGGCCGCGGGCCTTGGGCAGCAGCGTCTGGGTGACGACGCCCTCGAGCACGAAGGCGAGCTGGGCCCGCACCTGCGACTGCTGGTTGGACGGGAAGACGTCGATGATCCGGTTGATCGACTCCGCCGCCGAGTTGGTGTGCAGTGTGGCCAGCGCCAGGTGCCCGGTCTCGGCGATGGTGAGCGCCGCGCCGATGGTGTCGAGGTCGCGCATCTCGCCCACCAGGATCACGTCGGGATCTTCCCGGAGCGCGTACTTGAGGGCGGTGGAGAAACTGTTGGTATCGGTGCCGATCTCCCGCTGGTTCACGATGCACGACTGATGGCGGTGAATGAACTCGATCGGGTCTTCGACCGTAATGATGTGACCCTTCCGCTCCTTGTTGATCTTGTCGATGATCGCGGCCAGCGTGGTGCTCTTGCCGGACCCGGTCGGCCCGGTGACGAGGATGAGCCCTCGGGGCCGCTCGGCGAGCTTGCCCACGACAGGCGGAAGACCGAGGTCCTGGAAGGTCCGCACATTGAAGGGAATCATGCGGATTGCCATGGAGACGCAGCCCCGCTGCTTGTACACGTTGCCGCGGAAGCGAGCCAAGTTCTGAATTCCGAACGAGAAATCCAGCTCGTTCTCGTTCTCGAACCGCTTTTTCTGGTTCTCGGTCAACACCGAGTAGGCCAGATGCAGGGTGTCCTTGGGGGAGAGAAGCTCGGCCACCGAGCTGTCGGTGATATCGCCGTCGACCCGGAGCTTGGGACGCTCCCCGGCGGTGATATGGAGGTCGGAAGCCTCCTTTTGAATCATCTCCTCCAGCAGGGACCGCAGATTGAAGGTCATCCGGCCGTCTCCTTGACTACTTCTTCGAGGGTCGTGACACCGCGCTCGACTTTCTTCATGCCGTCCATTCGCAGGGTCAGCATGCCGTCCACTACCGCCTGCTCCCGCAACTCGGCCACCGAGGCGCCGCGGAGAATCATCCGCCGCAACTCGGGACTCAGCGCCATGACTTCATAGAGGCCTGCCCGGCCCTTGTACCCGGTGCCGCTGCAGGTATCGCAGCCGGCGCCCTTCATGAACTGGATCGCTCGGAGGGAGTCAAGATCCGTGCCCAGGGACTGCAATTCCTCGTCTTTGTACTTGTGCGGACCTTTGCAGTCCTTGCAGATGCGCCGAACCAGCCGCTGGGCCACGACCAGGTTCACCGCGCTGGCCACGTTGAACGCCTCGATGCCCATGTCGATCATACGGGTGATCGTGCTGGGCGCGTCGTTGGTGTGCAGGGTGGAGAGCACCAGGTGTCCGGTGAGCGCCGCCTTGATGGCGATGCCGCCGGTTTCCAGATCGCGGATCTCGCCGATCATGATGATGTTCGGGTCCTGCCGCAGGAACGCCTTGAGCGCCGCGGCGAAGGTGAGGCCGATCTCGTTGCGCACCAGCACCTGATTGATGCCCATGAGGTTGTACTCGACCGGGTCCTCCGCGGTCATGATGTTGACCTCGGGCGTGTTGACCCGGGACAGCGCGGAGTAGAGGGTCGTCGTCTTGCCCGACCCGGTGGGACCGGTGACGAGCACCATGCCGTAGGGGTTGAGGATCGCCTTCATCAGATCCTTTTCGGCCTGCGGCTCGAAGCCGAACTTGGTCAGGTCCAGCGTCAGGTTGCCCTTGTCGAGAATTCGGAGCACGATCTTCTCGCCGAACAGCACCGGCAGGGTGCTCACGCGGAAGTCGATGACGCGGGCCCCAAGCTTGAGCTTGAGCCGGCCGTCCTGGGGTACTCGACGCTCCGCGATGTTGAGCTGGCTCAGGATCTTGATACGGGAGGTGAGCGCCGCCTTCATCTTGAGCGGAGGACGCATGATCTCGAGCAGCGCGCCGTCGATGCGGTAGCGCACCCGGATCTCGTGCTCGAACGGCTCGATGTGGATGTCGCTGGCCCCGCGCTTCACCGCGTCGATCAGCATCCCGTTGATCAGCTTGACCACCGGCGCGTCCTCGATCTGCGCCTGGGTGGCGACCTCCTCCTCCGTCTCCTCCACCACCTCGAGGTCTTCGCCGGTGGCCTCCATGTCCTTGAGGAGGCTCTGCAGCTCCTGCTGATCGTTGGCGTAATGCTTCTCGATCAGGTTGCGCAGGGTGTACTCGCCCGCGAGCACCGGAAAGAGATCGAACCGGGTGATGAACTTGAGGTCTTCCAACAGGCCGAGATCCGTCGGGTCGGCCATGGCGACGGTGAGCGTGCGGCCCTCCCGCTTGAGCGGAAGGACCACCGCCTTGGACGCCATGTCGCCGGGGACCAGCTTGATGATCTTGGGATCGACCTCGAAGCGGGAGAGATCGACCGCGGGCATGCGATACTGCCGCGCCAGCAGCTTGGTGACTTCCAGCTCAGGCACCAGCCCCAGCTTGACCAGGACGTAGCCCAGCCGGTGCTTGCTCGCCTTCTGCTCGGTGAGCGCCTGCGCCAACTGGTCGCGCGAGATCAGCCCCTCGCGGAGCAGGATCTCGCCCAGCCGGTCGGCGGCGCCTCCTGCGGCTGCGGTCGCCATGATCGGATGTGTTCCGGACAGATAAGTTGTTGACCGGGTACTATATCGGACGCGCACCCGGGATTCGTGAGCCGCCGGGGGTCATGGCACCGCCACGTGCTCCCGGACCCGCGCCACTGCCGCCGCACCCATCCCGGGAACTCGACCCAGGTCGTCCACTGACTGAAATGGGCCGTGTTGCGCACGGTATTGCACAATTGAGGCCGCACGGGCAGGACCGATGCCGGGAAGTGCGTCCAGCGCCGCGGCGTTGGCGGAGTTGAGGTTCAGCCGGCTGGCCTGGGCGGGGCTCGCCTCCGTACCGGGCAGGAGGCCCGTGGTCGTGGCAGAAAGCGGGGCCAGGGCGGCCGCCGCACGGGCGTCCCCGGGCGGGGGTTCGGGGGTAGCATCGTCTGCCCCCGAGCCCCCGGAAAAGCTCACATGCGCCGAGAGGGCCTCCAGCAGGCCGGGTCCCACGCCCGGAACCCGATCGAGCCCTGGAAGGCCTCCGAATCCGCCGTGCGCCTCTCGATAGGCTACCATGCGCTTGGCGAGCGCCATGCCGACTCGAGGAAGCCGGGCGAGCTCGGGGGCAGTGGCGCGGTCGGCATCGATCCGCTCGTCCGGTCCGAGCGGACGGGCGAGTGCCAGCATGCTATCGCGATGAGGAAGGGGAGACCTTGGCGGGAGCGCCTGCAGCAGCTCGACCTGCCCGGGCGGAGCACCGGAAGGTACCAACCAACGGCGGACGCCGTGGCCCAGGAGGCCCAGGGCCAGTAACAGCAGCAGCGCCCGCCGCTCGGTGGCCGACATGCCGCTAGACTAGCGCCGGCGCCTCCGTCGAGGCGCGCCGCGCCCGCGCGGCGTGGTGCGGAATCGCGCGCTTATTGGCGGCGCACCAGTGCCATCGCCAGGTCGCCGACGATCTGCAGGCTGCGGTCGCTCACCTTGTCGAGCTTGTCCTCCGGGGTGTGCCAGGACGGATAGTCGAAATCGACCACGTCGATGGCCCGGATGCCGGCCTTCTGCAGCTCCAGGTGGTCGTCGATCAGCGTGTGCTTCGGGGTGTCCACGAACACCGCGCGATAGCCGAGCAGCCTGGCGGTATCCCACACCAGGCTGACCACCTCGGGTGCCCCGATCAGCGAGTTCCCTTCCTGGTAGATCTGCAGGTCCCGATCGGCCACCAGATCGAACAGCACCGCGTACAGCGGCTTCGGCCCGGAAACCTGGTGGGCGGCATAATACCGTGAGCCGATGAGCACGTCGTTGGGGGTGGCGGTGAAGTCGCCGTAGTCCTCGCCGTCCACGAACAGCAGATCCACGCCGATGGTGGGCGGCGCGCGGTGCAGCACGTCGGCCACGCCGAGGAGCACCGCCACACCCGAGCCCCCGTCGTTGGCGCCGGGGACCGGGGCGGTGGAGTCCCGGCTGGCCGGGCCGTCCGCGTGAGGCCGGCTGTCCCAGTGGGCCAGGAAGAGCAGCCGCCGATCCGCCTTGGGATTGAACCGGGCGATGAAGTTGGTGAGCGGCAGGCTGTCACCCTTGGCGGTGACGTGGGTCCATTGCTGCGTCACCAGCGTGTCGGCCCGGGCGCGCAGCAGGCTGTCCAGCCAGGCGGCCATGCGCTGGTGGGCGGCGGTGCCGGGAATCCTCGGCCCGAAGCCCACCTGAGTCTCGATGTAGCGGAAGGCGCCGGGCCCGTCGAACTCCCTCGGCGGCGGCGCGTCGCGATGGCAGCCGACGAAGAGCGCGGCGGCCAGCGCCGCCAGGGTGACTCCGAAGCGAAGATTGCGCACCTAGCGGTTGCCCCCGGTATCGAACGACCATTGGAACGAGGCCTGCAGCGAAATCTGCGAGGTCCGTTGGTTGAGGTGGCGGGCCTCGTTGATCGAGTACCCCACCTGAAGACCCGCCGTCAGCGAGCTGACGACGTCGGTATCGAGGCCGCCGCGCAGCTCCTGACGGGTCACGTCGGAGATGGTAGTGCACTCGACCCCGGAGCCCTGCTCCAGACAGCTCTTCACGCTCGAGTACAGCGCCGAGATCGTGCTGCGGACCTGGCGCCGGATCCGGCCGAACGCGCGCGGCATCCGGAAACTATGGCTGAAGTTGCCGGCCAGCTCATCCTGGTCCAGCACCGTCGTGCTGCTGGTGTTGGCCGTCTCCTGCCCGAGGGTATTCCAGGAGAAGGAGAAGCTCATCCCGTTGCGGAGGCCGATCTGGAGGTCGGGCCGCCACGAATCGGAGTTGATGGCGCTCTGCACCTCGTTCTCCTGCCCCGCCTGGATCGAGCTGCCTTCCCGGTGCCGGAACGCGACCCCGGCCGAGACGAGATTGAACGTCCCCCCGCGGAAGACATGGTTCCAGCGCACGTTCCCCACCGGCCACTCGCGCTGCTCGACCATGGTGAGGACGCGGGCCTGGCTCACCAGCTGGTAGCGGTCGGTGGAAGTATGTCCGTAGGTCAGTGACCCGCTGAACCCGTACGGCAGATCGGCGCCCGAGGTGAGATTCGTGGTCCAGGTGACGCTGGATCCCAGGGCGTCGGTGCCTTCCTGCTCCAGGAAGTTCGACAGCCCGCCGAGCGCGAGCATGTAGCTCAGGCTGGGATTGAATGCCGCCAGATCGTAGGTCGAGGTCCGCTGGACCCGCCGGCTCACGTCGAAGGGACGGACCCGGCTCAGCGCGCGGCCGATACCGCCCGAGTCGCCGCTCATGCCGCGCAGCAGCCGGGGCAGGTCGAAGGTGAACCCGGTCTCCCAGCTCCGCAGGTTGTTCATGGTCTGCGGCAGGATGAAGGCCCCGCTGTCCACGTCCTCCCGCACCGGCTCGCGCGAGGTGAGGCTCCGCGCGAGCACGAAGCTGCTCCCCGAGAGGATGCGCAGCCCCAGCCATGAGGTGACCCGCGGCGTGCTGGAGAGCGAGGTGGTCACGGTCCGGTCCCGCTCCACCCCCACGGGAATGCCCAGCAGGAATTCCCGCTCGCTGTAGGCCAGGCGTCCGAGCGAGGTGGAGTCGGAGTAGACCCGGAGGTCCCGGGTGCTGGTCACGTCGCTCGCGAGGTTGAGGAGCCCGATGGGCTGCCAGGTGAACCCGCCCGAGTTGCGCCAGAGGTGCGTGAGCGCGAGCGCCGGCCGGACCGAGCCGTCCGTCGGCCGCGCGATCGGCACCGAGAACGACTGCTGCTCGGCCCAGTCGCGGCTCAGCGTGCTGTTGAAGCGGAGGTTCGAGGGCACCAGGCTGACGGTGCCCCCCCGGAGCGCCCGACCGGTCTCGCTGTTCCGGATGAACCCCGGCATCCCGTCCACCAGTCCGCCCAGCGGCAACCGGAAGCCGCGGCGGCGCATCTGCACGTTGTACGTGAGTGCCATGAGCGAGTTGCTGCTCTGCGCCGCGGAGTACTCGGTCGTGGCGTTGCCGTGGGTGTAGGCGGCGTTGAAGGCCATCGGATCCAGCACGCTGCGGGTGAACCAGTCGCTGCCCTTGACGTTGCGCCGGAGCGCGAAGGCATAGGTGGCGCTCCACGTCTCCGGCCTTCTGAGGCCGGGCAGCGCCTCCGCCCGGAGGTCGGTGCCGGTGAGCAGCTGCGGCGCCACGTTGGCCCTGGCATAGGTGACGCTCGCCGGAGCGGTGATGCCGAGCCGGTTGGGCAGGAACCGATCGAGCTGCCAGCGGGTGTCGACCTGGAGCCCGCTGGTGGTGCGGTACGTCGGGTCCGCGTTCATCAGCCGGAACTGCCCGTCCTGGCGGGTGAACGAGGCGGTCACGCTGCCGACGTCGGACGCGACGAGCCTGGTATCGAACGCCACCGCCTTGCCCGTCTCCGACACCGGACTGGAGAGCCGGATGTCGTCGATCCACAGCTCGGATTCCGACGCCACGCCGCCTTCCACCTTGTAGATCCCGGCCGAGAGCTCCTGGGCCGCGGCGAGATTCGGCGGATTGATGCCGGGGTCGCGCAGGTGCACCAGGTAGGGTCCCTTGCACGCCACGTAGGCTTCCGGGTCGTTGGTGCCGCATTGCGACGCGCCCGAGGGCGGCGCGCCGGCGAGCCAGCGCTGCTCCACCTGGGCCCGCAGGTCGCGCCAGATGTCGAGATCCACCACCATCTCGGGCTCCCACGAGGTGGTCTTGGCGGGTGCCCGATAGAGGTAGAAGTTGCGGTCGTCGCTGCCGACCTTGATGAACGCCTCCAGCTCCCGCTCGTCCCACCCCGGCCCGCGTCCCCGGGCCCAGAAGCGAAGCTCGCGATAGGCCAGCATGTTCTGCGGCCCCGCGGCGAACCGGATGTACGCTTCAGCCCGGTCGCCCGTGGCGAGCTCGTGGGCCACCAGCCGGAGCGACCGCTCGTTGATCTGCTCGCCGCTGGAGCCGATGTCTCCCCGCCGCTGGGTGGTCTCGAAGACGCCCGGCGGGGAGGTGTATCCCAGGTCGGACTCGTTCTCGGTGGAGACGACCGAGGCGATCACGTCGCCGTTCGGCTTGGCCAGGGAGCCGGCGAGCCCCGTGATGGGCCGCTCCGCCCGGCGCACCCAGGTGGTCCCCACGAAATGGAGGCGGGCCAGGGCGAACCGGGTGACCACGTCGGGCCCGGAGTTGGGCGGCGCGACCACGGTCAGGCGCATGTGCTGGATGGCCCGCAGCGTCGGCGTGCCGATGGTCGCGTTGGGCGAGCGCACCGGCACCCGGTACAGCTCCCACTTGGAGACCCGGCCCTGCGCGTCCACCGAGCGCACGCCGTCGCGCACGTAGTACGGGCTCCCGACCTGGAGCGGAACCACGTAGCGGAAGACGTTCTCGGTGGCACCGGAGCTGTTGAGGCCGTTGTCGCCGTTCAGGTCCTCGGTGTCGAGCACGCCGTTGCCCCGGGTGCATCGGCTCCCCAGGTCGCCCCAGGGGAAGATCGGCACCGCCGTGCCGAGGACCCGCTCGCAGAGGGGCAGCTCACCGATGACCTCACCCGTCGTCGTGTTCACGACGTTCTCGGGACGGTCGTTGAGGATGCCGATGTCGTCCACCTGGGCGTCGAAGGTGCCGATCGATTGCCGCTCGGAGTCCAGCCGGTTGAGCCCGACGTACTGCCGGCCGGTGTAGAACGTGTCGGCGCCGGCCACCGTGAAGCTCTCCGGCGCGAAGGCGAGGGCATCCTCGTCCACGTTCCCCAGGTCGAAGACCAGCTGCACGCCGGACGAATCGGTCGTGCGCGACCCCGGGTTGAACACCCAGAACTCCAGATACTCATCGGTGGACAGGTCCACCCCGGTCGGACTGAGCGGGGTGACGATCGATCGCCAGCGGGGCCGGCCTTCGCGCTCGGGCAGGGTCCAGCGGGAGCTCTGGTCCCGCTGGACCACGCCGCCCGCGGTGTCGGCATGGAGGGTGAAGTAGAGCGCCGTCTCCCGCTGGTCGTTGCTGCGCGTCTCCTTGATCAGCGTGTCGATGTCCTGCGGCCGGAGCTCGACGGCGCCGCCCTGCCCGTTGGGGACCAGGTTCTGCCAGGTGAGCGCCACCGCGTCGTCCTGCAGAAACCCGCCCGCGAAGCCCAGGGCATCCAGCGCGTCGGCCGAGTGCGGCATGCTGGAGAAGCCCCAGGCCTGCTCGCCCAGCGGCACCTGGACTCCCGCCTCGGACTCGAATTCCTCGAGATACGCCTGCCCGCTCCGATTCGGATCGGGGCGGGTGAAGGCGACCTCCGCGTTGACGTCGAAGGTGGACGGCGCGGTGGAGGTGCGCGGCATGATGCTGTTGAGAAAGCTGGTCAGGCCGTTGGGCTTGAAGTGGAGCTCGGTGTTCGCGCCGCCCACCAGATTGGCCGACGCCTCGAAGCCGAGCGGCGGACGGTTGTAGGCGCTCTTCTCCGCCTGATACAGGCCGATCAGGTTGACCGACCCCAGCTCGCCCAGGGAGTAGGTGGAGGCGAGGCCCATGACCGTGGTGGGCGCCACGGCGAAGAGGTCCTGGACCTCGTAGCGCGCCTGCACATCCACCGACCCTTCGCCGAAGAGCGAGGTCGGATTGAGGAAGGTGATCTGCCCGACCTCGTAGTCGATGTTGTAGTCGACCCCTTTTTCCAGCCGGCGCCCCCGCACTTCGAGCTGCTCGCTTCCCTCGCGGATCTGGAGCTGCCCGAGGTTGAGCGTGCTCCGGTCGCCCACGCCGGCCGAGTTGTACTGAAGCCGCTGGACGTACTTCGACGCGGTTTCCTGGAACAGCAGGTTGAGGGGGGTCTTGTACATCGTGTCCGCCCGCTCCCCCTCCGTGAGCTTGCTCGCGTCGGCGAACGGCTGCAGGTGCGGGTAGACGATGTACGCCTCGTGGATGACCTGGGCGGCCTCCGGGTCGCGGCTCCGGGGGAACAGCCGGTTGTCGCGGTCGAACAGGTTGGGGTCGGTGGGGAGGCTCAGGCCCAGGAGCGCCAGATAGGTCTCTGCCCCCGACTGGGGCTTCTCCGAGTGGTTGAGCGCGATGCTCACCTCGAGGGAGGACGGATCCAGATCGCTCCCCGCCACCCGGTAGATCTGGCGCATCTCATGACGCAGGGTGGGCGAGGTGGCCTGGACGGTCGAGCTCGTGGGCCGGGCCACCAGCCGCAGGCTGTCGGTGGATCCGGCGCCCTTGTCGGTCGCCGGGAAGCTGCCGACCGTCGTCCCGTCGCCCGTGATGTAGCTGACCGCGAGGTAGCTGTTGGGATCCAGCTTGGTGGACAGGGCGAGCCACAGCCCGGAGGGATCCAGGTAGTAGTCCACGTTCTGGATCAGGAGCTCCCACTGCACCGGTCCGAATTTGTCGTTCGGGTCGACGGTCCGCGCCGTCGCCGTGATGCCGCCGATGTTGGGATTGGCGCCGTTGGTGCCCGCGTAGGGGCGCCAGCGGTAGACCCGAACCTGAGTCGGCTTGACCGCGGGTGTGACGGGCAGGTTGGCCGCGTTCAGGATGTCGAGGGCGGGATAACCCTGGATGCCGGTCGGATCCACCACCCAGTAGAACCGGCCCGACTCGAAGTCCAGATCCCGCAGCTGCCGGTCCTGCGCCTGGCTGGTGGTCTGCCCGATGGTATACGTCCGCTCCGCCACCTGGCTCCCCTTCTGGGTCGCCAGCAGGGTCTGCAGCTGTACCGCCCCTACCTCGAAGCGCGCGTTGACACCGAAGTTGTTGGTGGGGACGGCGGAGGTGATGAAGCGGGAGCGGGGCGGGATGAAGTTGACGGTACCGACTTCCACCCGCTGCACGACCTCGTCCTCCAGGCCCTCGTAGTACACCTGGAGGTCGTTGTTGGCGTTGAAATCGCGATCGTTGTCGAAGTCGACGTTGAGGTGCAGCCGCTCGGCGATCAGGCCGCCCGACCTGAGGGCGATGTGGTTGTCGAGGCGCGGGGCCCGAAAGCCGCCTCGGCAGCCGGACCCCGGATCCAGGAGCTGGAACGGCGTGCAACGTTCATTTCGGAGACGGTCCGAGCGCAGCTCCAGCCGGACCGCCCCCTCGAGTCCCAGGTCGGCGACGCGCTTGGAAATGCCGAGCGGGTTGTTCTGTTCCGCGAGTCCAGGCTCGAACTCGGCCTCGTCTTCGGCGACAGCAGGCGATATTCCGTAGAGCTGAAGGCTCCGGAGTCCGACGCTGCGGACCGCGCGGGCGGAGTCCAGGGTCGCCGCGAGTACGCTGTCGTACTGCGCCAGGCGGAGGCCGAGCGGGATCCGGTGCCCGACGCCCCAGGGCGCCTGCAGGAGCTGGGGCTCGCGGAGGCCTTCCAGGTGTTCCGGAAAGGACAGCGTTGCGGCCGGAAACGGGACGCGCCCGGTCGAGTCGGCAACTTGGCCGACCAGCGGTCTCGACAGGGTAAGCAGTAACGCGAGGACGAGAAGACGACGCGCCACGTGGGGATCAGAACTGACGGGCTTGAGGCACGATTGTGGGACCAATATACTCCGCTAATTCATAGCAGACAACGGACATAGTCGACCCGTGCGCCTTCTCAGCCGATACCTGCTTCGCCAGCTCGTGGGGCCGTTCATCTTCGCCCTGGCGGCGTTGACGAGCCTCATGCTGCTGAGTCAGATCGCCAAGAAATTCGGCGCTCTGGTGGGCAAGGGGCTGCCCTGGACGGTAATCGCCGAGGTGTTCGCGCTCAGCATCCCGTTCATCGTGGCCATGACGCTGCCGATGGCGGTGCTGCTGGCCGTGCTCTACGCCTTCAGCCATCTCGCCGCCGACAACGAGATCACCGCCATGCGCGCGAGCGGCATCAGCGTCTACCAGGTGCTGGTGCCGGTGATGGCCTGGGGGGTGTTCATGTCGGCCTTCAACTTCGCCTTCGTGGACCAGGTCCTGCCCCGGAGCAACGCTCGGCTCCGGAACCTGCTGATCGACATCGGCCGGAAGAAGCCGACCTTTGAGCTCCGGGAGCAGGTGATCAACGAGGTACCGCCGTCGCAATACTACCTGCGCGCTAACCGGATCGACGCGGCCACCGGCCGGCTGAAGGAGGTCACCATCTACGATGTGGGCAACGACGCCAGCCGGCGGATCATCTACGCCGACAGCGGGCTCATGGCCTACGCCGAGGGACAGACCGACCTGAGCCTCCATCTGTTCGACGGCAGCATTCACCAGTACCGGCCGTCGGAGCCCGAGGGATTCCAGCTCACCTACTTCAAGGTGAACGACATCAGGGTTCGAAACGTGTACGACGAGCTGGAGCGGAACACCAGCGAGTCGGTGCGTGGGGATCGGGAGATGAGCACTTGCGAGATGCTGGGGGTGATCCACGACGCCGATCGGGAGCGGGACGAGGCGGCGCGCGACCGCCGCACCATGCTCCTGGGCGACCTGCGCACTCTGCTGGCCCTCCCGGCCTACCCCGATACCGACTCCGCGCTGCCCGAGCGTCCCGCGCCGGCCTACTGCCATTGGATCGAGTCGCTGGAGCGGCTGATTCTCCCGAAGACGGCGGCGGCCCAGACCCGTGCACAGGAGTTGGGGCAGCCGTCGGCCCAGGGGCAGCGGCCGGTGCTGGGCCAAGACACAGTACAGGGCAAGGCGCGAGTCCAGGGCACGCCTCCAGCGCAAGGGAAACCGCCGGTGCGGGGCCAGGCCCCGGTGCCGGGCAAGCCGCCGGCCCATGCGCCTGTGCAGGGACAAGGGGAGCAGGTGCCGGGACAACAGTCGGCCGCGCCCGGGCAGCTGAAGCCGACCGCACCCCGCACACCGGCCGCGGCTTCGGGAAAGCTGCTCCCCGGCCAGGCCCCGGCGCCCAAGCCGGGCGCCGTTCAGGGCCGGGAAGAAGGCAAGCTGCCCGGCACATTACGACCGGTGCAGCCTCCGGCCCGGCCCCGCGCCACCGGGCCCGCCTTGTCCAACTGGTCGGTCATCTCCACCGCGGTGGATCGAGGGGACGACGCCGCCCATCGGGCGGACCGCTACTGGGTCGAAGTCCACAAGAAGTGGTCCATCAGCTTTGCCTGCATGTCGTTCGTGATCATCGGGATCGTGATGGCGGTCAGGTTTCCGCGCGGGGGAATCGGGCTCGTGATCGGCGGGGGGCTCCTGGTGTTTTCGGTGCACTACGTCGGGCTCACGGCCGGCGAGAGCCTGGCCGACCGCGGGCTCATCTCGCCCTGGGTCGCGATGTGGTCGCCCAACATCGTCCTCACCATCCTGGGCCTCATCGGGCTGGTGCGGCTGAGCCGCGAGTCCGGATCGACCCGGGGCGGCGACTTCCAGGAGGTGCTCGACAGCATCCGCCATCTGTTCCGCCGGCTGCGCCGGCGGCGGCGGACGCCGGAGGCGGCGGCGTGATCCTCCGCGCCCTCGATCGGTACGTGCTGGGAAGCTGGGTGCGCATCTTCGTGCTCACCTCGCTCGGCTTCCCGCTGGTGTCGATCATGATCAACCTGACCGACAACCTGAACAAGCTGCTCGATCGCGGTCTCACCATGCAGCAGATCGCGGTCAGCTACGTGTACTCGATTCCCGAGAACATGTTCATCGTGATGCCCGCCGCGGTGCTCTTCGCGACGGTGTTCACGGTCGGCGGGATGGGTCGGCACAGCGAGCTCACCGCGGCCAAGGCCAGCGGCCTGAGCTTCCACCGGCTGATGCTCCCGGTGTTCGTGGCCGCGGCGTTCGCCACCGGGCTCGCGTTCATGGTGGGAGAGATGGCGCCGGGTGCCACCTCCAAGCAGCAGGAGCTCCAGAAGTCCAGGGCCGCGCGGCCGACCAGGAGCCGGTTCAACTTCGTCTACCGCGGCGACCAGGGCTGGGTGTACACCATCCGCTCGCTCGACGTGACCAATCGGCAGCTGAAACAGATCCTGTTCGAGCGCCAGGGCGAGGGCGCCGAATACCCGGCCATGGTGATCACCGCCGACAGCGCGAGCTGGGACACCACGCGTCACACCTGGCGGGTGCGCGAGGGCGCGAGCCGCCTCATCGCCGGCCCCGGCAAACAGGCCACCTTCGCGTTCCGCACCATGCGGCTCAGGGCGCTGACCCAGTCGCCGGCGGACCTGCTGGCCGAAGCCAAGGCCCCCGACGAGATGCGCTACGGCGAGCTGGGTCGCTACATCGACGCGCTCCGCCGCTCGGGCAACGACGCCAACAAGCTCATCGTGGAGCGCGCCCTCAAGGTGGCGCTGCCGGCGACCTGCCTGATCATCGCCCTCTTCGGCGCCCCACTCGGGATCACCAACCCCCGCGCCGGCGCGGCGGTCGGCATCGCGCTCAGCCTGGGCACCACGGTGCTGTTCCTGCTGCTCACCCAGATCATGAAAGCGGTCGGGTCCGGAGGCGTGGTGGACCCGGTGGTGGCCGCCTGGCTGCCGAACCTGGTGTTCCTCGCGGCGGGCCTGGTGCTGCTGGCGCGGACGAGGACGTAGGGGCGGAGGGGCGGAGGGGCGGGATGTACGGCTCTAACGCGGAGCACAAGGGTCAACCCCCTCACACTGGTCCGCACACGGTCCTAGTGTCAGCCATCCACCTCTCCGACCCTCCGCCTCTCCGCCCGTCCGACCGTCCGACCCTCCGCCCTGTATATTTCCCCCATGACTTCCCACCGTCCCGTCATCGTGGGCACGGGCATCGCCGGGCTGTGGACTGCCTGGCGGCTTGCGTCGGAAGGACGGGGCACGGTCGTGCTCACCAAGGAAACCCTCGCCGACAGCGCCAGCGCCTGGGCCCAGGGTGGGATCGCGGTCGCCCTCGGTCCTGGCGACAGCCCCAGCCAGCACGCGGCCGACACGCTAGCCGCCGGCGACGGGCTGGCCGATCCGGAGGCCGTCCGCATCCTCACAAGTGAAGGTCCGGACAGGATTTACGAGCTCCTGGCGCTGGGAGCGCGATTCGATAGGGGTCCTGACGGGCGGCTCGGTTTCGGTCTGGAGGCCGCCCACACGCGTCCCCGGATCATCCACGCCGGCGGAGACCGGACCGGCGCCGCCCTCATCAGCTGTCTCGCCGAGCTGATCCGATGCCATCCCCTGGTCGAGCTGGTGGAGCACGCCGAGGTCACTCGACTGCTCACCGAAAACGAGCGCGTGGTGGGGGTCGCGGTCCTGCCTCGCGGGGGCGAGTCGTATGCCATTCCCGCCTCCGCCGTCATACTGGCGACCGGCGGGGTCGGTCAGCTGTACGCCGTCACCACCAATCCGCGGGTGGCCACGGCGGACGGATGGGCGCTGGCCCATCGCGCCGGCGCCCGGCTCCGCGACCTCGAGTTTCTCCAGTTCCATCCGACCGCGCTCAAGCTGCCGGGCGTCAACCCGGCTCCGCTCGTGTCCGAGGCGGTGCGCGGGGCCGGGGCGATCCTGGTGGATTCGGCGGGGCGCCGGTTCGCGCTCGATGCCGACCCACGTGGCGAGCTGGCCCCCCGCGACGTGGTGGCGCGGGCCGTCGCCCAGGCGGATGCCGGGGGTGGCGCCTGGCTCGACGCCCGCGGCGTGACCGATTTCGGCGTACGCTTCCCCGGCATCACCGCCATGCTCGCGCAGCACGGCATCGACCCGACCCGCGCCCTCATTCCCGTCGCCCCCGCGCTGCACTACGCGATGGGCGGGATCCAGACCGACCTGGAGGGGCGCTCCACCCGCCCCGGGCTCTGGGCCGTCGGAGAGGTCGCATCCACCGGCGTGCACGGGGCCAATCGTCTCGCCTCGAACTCGCTGCTGGAAGGACTGGTCTTCGCGGACCGCGCGGGACGGGCGCTGCAGAACGAGGACGGAGCTCCTTCGACCGCGCTCCCTCCCCTCGCACCCGAGCGCGACCCCGACCTCGATGAAGCCTGGGAGAACATCCGCCAGGAAATGCGGGAGCTGATGACGGCCCATGTCGGACTTCAGCGCACCGAGGCCTCGCTGCTCCACGCCGAGCAGACGCTCGCCGAGCTGACGACCCGGACGCCCGAGGGCGCGTGGCGCACCCGCAACCAGCTCCTGGTGGCGAGTCTCATCACCCAGGCCGCCCGTCGCCGGCGTGAAAGCCGCGGCGGCCACCGACGCCTCGACTACCCGCCTCCCGGCCTCCGACGGGAGACCGCATGACGGAGGTCATGCCGCCGCGCCGGCGGCTCGAGCTGCCGGTCATCGAGCCCACCCGCGAGACACCCGAGCAGATCACGGCCCTGCAGCAGGAGATCCGGGAGCTGGCTCGCCGGCGGAACGCCGTGGTGATAGCCCACAATTATCAGCGGCCCGAAGTGCAGGACGCCGCCGACTACGTGGGCGACTCCCTCGGGCTCTCGCGTCAGGCGGCCAAGACGCCCGCCGAGGTGATCATCTTCGCCGGGGTGCACTTCATGGCGGAGACCGCGGCCATTCTCTCGCCGACGAAGCGGGTGCTCCTGCCCGACCTCGAGGCCGGCTGCTCCCTGGCGGCCACGATCTCGGCCGAGCAGGTGCGGCAGTGGCGCGCGGAGTTCCCCGAGTACGTCGCGGTGGGCTACGTCAACACCACCGCCGAGGTGAAGGCCGAGCTGGACTACTGTTGCACCAGCGGCAACGTGCTCGACGTGATCGACGCGATTCCGGCCGATCGCGGCATCCTCTTCCTCCCCGACTTCTTCCTCGGCGCACATGCGCGCCGGATGCGGCCGGACCGGAAGATCGAAGTCTGGATGGGCGAGTGCCACGTGCATCGCGGCATCCGGGGCGAGACCCTGAACGCCGCGCGGGCGCGCTACCCCGACGCCGAGGTGCTTGTCCACCCGGAGTGCGGATGCGCGGGTCAGCTTATCTACGAGATCGGCCGGGGGGACGTGAGCCCGGAAGGCCTCACCATCGCGTCCACCGAGGGAATGATCCGCGCGGTCACCGAGCACCCGACCCCGCGCTTCATCGTCGCGACCGAGACCGGAATCATGCACCGGATGGAGCAGATGGCGCCGCAGAAGCAGTTCATCGCGGCCGATCCCGAGGCCGTCTGCGCCTACATGAAGACGATCACCCTGACCGGGGTGCGTGATTCGCTGACACTCGACCGGTACCACGTGACGGTGCCGGACGATATCGCGCGCCGCGCTCGTACCGCGATCGACCGGATGGTAGCGCTCGGCCGGTGATGGGCGAGCCGGAGCGGATCGCCGCCCTCGCCCTCGCCGAGGACGGGCCCACCGATGTCACCAGCGCGGTTACCGTCCCCGCCGGACTCCAGGCCGAAGGCCGGCTGGAGTTCCGGAGCGGCGGGGTGCTGGCGGGCGCGGCGTTTGCCGATGCCGTCGCGGTCCGCTGCGACTGCCGCATCGACTGGAGCGCGGACGACGGTCGAGTGGTCGCGCCGGGCAGCGTCGTGGGTATCGTCCGCGGGTCGCTCGCCCGGATCCTCCGGGCGGAGCGGCCGATGCTCAACCTGCTTCAGCGCGCCAGCGGCATCGCCGGCGCCACCCGGCGCTACGTGGTAGCCGTGGCCGGTACCGGCACGCGCATCATCCACACCCGCAAGACCGCACCCGGACTCCGGGCCCTCGACATCGCCGCAGTGCTGGCCGGCGGCGGCTACCGCCATCGGGCGGATCTCGCGCACGAGGTGATGGTCAAGGACAACCACTGGCAGGCCCTGCGCGCGAGCGGAGGGACCCTGGCGGACGCACTGGTCCGCGCCCGGGCCCGCGGGATCGCATCGCTGCAGGTCGAGGTGGAGTCGCTGGCCCAGGTCGAAGAAGCCTGCGCGGCCGACGCCACCCGCCTGCTGGTCGACAATCAGACGCCCGACACCCTGAGCCGCTGGGCCGAGCGGGCGCGGGCGCTTCGCTCCGGGATCGAGATCGAGGCGACCGGCGGGATTACGCTGGAGAACGTGCGGGCATACGCGGAAGCCGGCGCGGATTTCATCTCGGTGGGAGCCTTGACGCACACCGTCGTGGCTGCGGATCTGGCGCTCGAGGTTTGATCCGGGTCGGTGCGGCCAGTTCACACGAAGAGCACGATCTTTGTGTCTTCGTGGTGAACAGCCGCACAGACCGCGCCTCAGCGACTATGGCTCAGTCAATGCCCCAGCCGCCCCCGCAGTCGTGCCCGCAACCGCGCGCCAGATGTAGTACACCGGAATCCCCGCCAGAATGATCCCGAACGTCACCCCGGTGTTCACCGGATCGGTGAGCAGGGCGTTCAGCACCATCCCCAGCGACGCCAGCAGGAAGAGGATCGGTACGGCCGGATAGCCCCAGGTCCGGTATGGCCGATGCATCTCCGGACGGGTGCGCCGCAGCACGAACACCGCCGCCACCGCCAGCGCGTAGAACGGCCAGATGCCGAGGATGAACTTGTCCGCGAGCTGCTGGAAGTCGTTCAGGAGCACGTAGACCGTCCCGAGCGCGGTCGCGAGCCAGACCGCCACGGAGGGACTCTGGAAGCGGGGCGACACCCGGGCGATGGTGCGGAAGAAGAGACCCCGGTCGGCCATGGCGAAGAAGATCCGCGGCCCCGTCATCATGGACCCGGTCAGCGCGCCCAGGCAGGAGACCATCACCACCCCCGAGACGACCGCGCCGCCGGCGCCGCCGAAGAGCGGGATCCGCTCCGCCGCGGTCGCGGCCACCAGCGGGGACGCCGCCATCTCGGAGAGCGGAACCAGATAGATGTAGGCGAAGTTGAGCAGCAGGTAGACCAGCACGATGCCCGTCGTCCCCAGGATCAGCGCCAGCGGAAGGGTCCGGCCCGGGTCCCGCACCTCGCCCCCCATGAACGAGAGGTCGGCCCAGCCATCGTAGGTCCACATGATGGCGATGAGCGCCGTGGCCAGGAGCGAGAAGTCGAGCCCACCGCTCCAGGCCGGAGTGAAATGGGCCACCGTGCCGGCCGGAGCCGTGAGCGCGAGAAGCGCGAGCCCGGCGAGGGACCCGTACTTGAGGACCGTGATCAGGTTCATGAACCGCGCCGCGGTCCTGACCCCGAGATAGTTGAGCAGTCCGATGACGAGGACCGCGGCGGCCGCCGTCCAGCGGACCTGTTCGGGCGTGAGCGTGACGAAGTACCCCAGATACTCGGCGAAGATGGTCGCGATGGCGCCGAGCGCGGAGGCGCGGATCACGGTGAGCTCGGACCAGCCGAAGAGAAAGGCCGGGAGCGGCCCGAAGCCCTCCAGCAGGTAGGCGAACACCCCGCCCGACCGGGGCAGCGCCGCGGCCAGCTCGGCCAGCGTGAGCGCCCCGAAGAGGGCCACGGCCCCCCCGATCAGCCAGGCCACCACCACAGGACCGGGGTCCTGGAGTCGCTGCGCCACCCCGGCCGGGACCCGGAAGATGCCGCTGCCGATGGTGGACCCGACCAGAACCGCGATGGCGCTCCACAGGCCGAGATGGCGCGGGAGCCGCTCGCCCCACTGGTCGGTGACGGGTAAAGGCATCGCTAAATATAGCGTTGACAAGGGACTGCCGCGCACCTTTCTTTCTCGGCTGAGACCTGCGGGGGCCGTATTTCCTTGAGTTTCGAGACCCATCCCGACCGCACCCGTCTCCTCCGGCGGCTCGCCTGGGCCGGATCGGGGTTGGCGCTCGGGTTGATCGTTCTGGGTGGGGTGGTGCGAATCACCGGCTCCGGCATGGGGTGCGGCGACCATTGGCCCCGCTGCGACGGCCAATGGTTCCCTCCGCTCGACCTCCCCACCCTGATCGAGATCGGCCACCGCTGGGCGGCCGCCCTGGTGAGCCTGTTCGTCTTCGCCGTGGCGGGGGTCGCCTGGCGGCGACACCGCGCCGAGTCCGCCCTCCGCGGCCCGGCCACGCTGGCCGCCGTCCTCCTGGTGGTGCAGGTCCTCCTCGGCGCCATCACGGTCAAGCTCGTCCTTCCTCCGTGGGTCGTCATCGTCCATCTGGCCAACGCCATGGTCCTGCTGGCCACCCTGCTGGTGGTGGCCCTCCGGGCCGGCGAGGCGAGCGGCCGGGAGCGGCCGCTGCCCGCCGTGGAGCGGCATCGGTGGCACCGGCTGGTGCTGGCGACGGCCGGGCTGGGCTTCGTGGTGATCCTCTTCGGGGCCCAGGTCGCCAACTTCCACGCGGGGCTCCTCTGCCTGGGCTTTCCGCTGTGTAACGGGCGAGTGCTGCCGCCGGCCGCGCCGCTCGCTGCACTGCACTGGACCCACCGGGTATTCGCCTTCGCCTTCCTGATGCTGAGCGGCTTCCTGGTCGCCCGGCTCACCCGGCGCACTGATCCGGCCGGCCGGGCCCTGGGCCGCTGGGCCGCCATCGTTCTGGCCGTTACCGTGGCCCAGATCGGCATCGCCGGCGCCATGGTGCTGAGCCTGCTCCCGCCCGGGCTTCGGGCGGCGCACCTGCTGATGGGGAGCCTGGTCTGGGCGACGCTGGTGGTCCTGGTCTACCGCTCCGGTCGGACTCCGGTCGAGCCCGCTCCCGAGCCCGTGGACGCCGAGGCTACGCCCGCGGCGCATTCCCCCGGGCTGGTGGCCGACCTCATCACCCTCACCAAGCCGCGGATCATCTCGCTGCTCCTGGTGACCACCGTGGCCCCGATGTTCATCACCCCGGCGGGGCTGCCCTCGCTGTCGCGGGTGCTCTGGGTCGTGCTGGGCGGCTATCTGATGGCGGGCGGGGCCAACGCGATCAACATGTGGTTCGATCGTGACATCGACACCCGGATGGCACGCACCCGCCTGAGGCCGATCCCCGCGGGGCGGATCACCCCCGGCTTCGGCCTGGCGTATGGGGTCGCGCTGGGGTTTCTCGCCTTTGCGGTGTTCTGGTATCGGGTTAACCAGCTGAGCGCGTGGCTCGCTCTGGCCGGACTCCTGTTCTACGTCTTCATCTACACCGTGTGGCTCAAGCGCTCGAGCCCGCAGAACATCGTCATCGGTGGAGCGGCAGGCGCGTTCCCGCCGCTGGTGGGCTGGGCGGCGATGACCGGCAGCATCGATCTCGCGGCCATCTACCTGTTCGCCATCATCTTTTACTGGACGCCGCCGCACTTCTGGGCCCTGGCACTCATCAAACAGGCGGACTACGCGCGCGCCGGCATTCCGATGATGCCGGTGGTGCGGGGTGAGGCGCGGACCAAGTTCGAGATGCTGGTGTACACCCTCATCCTGCTCCCGCTCACGATTCTGCCCGCATTCTTCGGGGCCCTGGGGCCCTTCTACGGCGTCGCCGCCGCGCTGCTGGGCGCCCGGCTCCTCTGGTACTGCGTCCGGCTCCGGCGCGAGCGGGCGGTGACTCCGGTGGCCTGGGGGATGTACCGCTATTCCCTGCTCTACCTCGCCCTGCTGTTCGTCGCCATGGGTGTCGACCGGGCCCTGCCGTTCGGCCATCGGCCGCAGCCGGCGAAAATCCAGATCCTGGAGCAGGCCGGGGCGGACCAGGCCATTCCCGTCGGCGTCCCTCTCTCCCATTGACCGCATCCGCCGCAGCGCAGACCGAAGCGCTGGCTGAGACCACCCGGCGCCGGCTCCCGCCCCCGGGCCGGCTGGTCCGCCTCTGGCCGCGGGTCCGGCCGTATCGTGGCATCCTGCTGCTGGCCACCCTGGCGCTGGTCGGCAGCAGCGCGCTCGGCCTCGCCTTCCCCATGGTGGTCAAGTACCTGCTCGACGCCGCGTTCGTGAATCACGACCGGACGCTGCTGGACCGGATCGCGCTCGGGCTGGTGGCGCTGTTCACGGTCCAGGCGGGACTCAACTACGTCCAGGCGTACCTGCTCAGCGTCGCGGGCGAGCGCTCGGTGGCCGGGCTTCGTCGCGACCTCTTCGCCCGGCTGATCCAGATGCCCCCGGGGTTCTTCGCCGAGCGGCGTACCGGCGAGCTGACCAGCCGGCTGACGGTGGACGTCGGACTGCTGCAAAGCGTCCTGAGCCACCAGGTGAGCGAGATCTCGCGGCAGGTGCTCTCGCTGGTCGGTGGCGTGGTGCTGCTCACCTGGCTGCAGCCCCGGCTCACCCTCACCGCGCTCGGCGTGGCGCCGCTGGTGGTGGGCTCGGCCCTCGTGTTCGGCAAGCGCCTGCGCAGCATCACGACCGGGGTGCAGGATCGGGTGGCCGAGGCGACCGCGGTTGCCGAGGAGGCGTTCTCCCAGATCCGCACGGTCCAGAGCTTCGTGCAGGAGCCGGCCGAGCGGGCGCGGTACGCCGAGCGGGTCACGGCGAGTGTCCGGATGGCGCTGCAGCGGGCCAAGGTGCGCGGGGTGTTCTTCGGCGTGCTCACCTTCTCGACCTTCGCCGGCATCGTTTTCGTGCTCTGGCAGGGCGGGCTCCTGGTGCTGGACGGAAAGCTGACTGCCGGGTCGCTGGTCTCCTTCCTTCTCTACACCGTCACCATTGCCGCCTCGATCGGCGCCCTGGCCTCGAGCTTCAGCGCCTACCAGGAGGCGGTCGGCGCGGCGGAGCGGGTGTTCGAGATCCTGGAGATGCGGCCCGGGATCGCGGACCCGCCGGAGCCGGAAACGCTGGTGACGCCGGTGCGCGGGCGGGTCGAGTTCGACGAGGTCAGCTTCCGCTACATCCAGGGCGACGAGACCTGGACGCTGGAGGACGTGAGCCTCTCGGTGGCGCCGGGCGAGATCGTGGCACTGGTGGGCCCTTCGGGGGGCGGCAAGACCACGCTGGTGTCGCTGCTGCCGCGCTTCTGGGACGTGGACAAGGGCGGCATCCGCCTCGACGGCCACGACGTCCGCGCGCTCCGGCTGGCGGACCTCCGCTCGGCCATCGGCATCGTGCCGCAGGAGCCGGCCCTGTTCAGCGGCTCGGTCCGGGAGAACATCGCCTACGCCCGTCCCGGCGCCTCGCCGGGCGAGGTCGAGGCCGCGGCCCGCGCCGCGCACGCGCACGAGTTCATCGAGCGCCTGCCGCAGGGCTACGAGACGCTCGTGGGCGAGCGGGGTATCAAGCTCTCCGGCGGCCAGCGCCAGCGAGTCGCCATCGCCCGCGCGATCCTCAAGGACCCCGCGGTATTGGTGCTGGACGAGGCGACCAGCAATCTCGATACCGAGAGCGAGCGGCTGATCGAGGACGCGCTGGAGAAGCTGCTGGTGGGGCGCACGACGCTCATCATCGCCCACCGCCTGAGCACGGTGCGCCGGGCCGACCGGCTGGTGGTGGTGGACCGGGGGCGGATCGTGGAGGAAGGGACCCACGCGGAGCTGCTGGCGCGCGGCGGGTTGTACGCCCGGCTGTACCAGCGGCAGTTCCGGGAGGATGAGTTCCTCCTGGAACCGGCGTCGGGAAGCGGCGACACCGTGTAGCGCTGGTTGGAACCCGCGAAAAACAACAGCCCCCGCCACTCGGCGGGGGCTGTCGCTTTCAGTCCTGCGGCTGGTCCTAGTGCTCGATCGTGAACTGGAGCGTGGCTCCGGCCGCGTCTCCGCCGAAGTCGTTGATCACGATGATGTGAGTGCCGGCCGTCAGCGTGAAGGTGGCCGACTCCGGCTGGTCTCCGGTGGCCGCCGTGAAGTCGCAATTGCTCAGCGCGACGGCGTCGATCGGAGAGTCACAGACGAACACATCGAGGTCGGAACCGATGTCCCAGTTCATCGTGATGGTGTAATCCCCGGCCGACGGAATGTTGAGCTTGTAGAACGCGGACCCGCCGCCGCCCGCGAGATCGGCAACGGGGTCGCCGAACCCGGCCGGGAGATCCGGCTGGTCGTAGAATGTCGTGAGGTCTCCCGCGCCCGGAACCGGCAGCGCCGGGGCCGTGGCCTCGCGGTTTGTCCCGGCCAGGGGGGTGAGGGCTCCGACAGTGATGGGGGGCGCCTTGGCCGGAAGGGCCAGGGCAAAGCCGGCGATGTCGACTCCGTTGATGGTCACGTTCCCGGCAGCGCCCGGCGGCGGAACGAACGTCAGGCTGTTCGCCGTCCTGCCCACGATCGTCGTCGGAGCCGCGCCGACCAGCACGTTCGCCGTGTCGGTCGGCGTGAAGGCGCCATCGGTGATGGTCACCGTCACTTCATCGTTCGCCGCCGGGGTGGGGCTGCTCAGATTGGCGGGAACGCTGTCGATTACCGGCGTCTTCACCTTGGCCGTCGTGCTGAGCAGGAGCGGATATCCCTCGGTCGCGCCGCAGCAGGCCGCCAGGGGCGCCGGCACCACACCGCTCACGACGACAAACGAGTCGGCGTTGGGCGGCGGGGTGAATGTGATCACCGAGCTGTCGGCCGACAGCGTTCGGTTCCGCGGCAGCACCCCGTTCCCGGCGATGCTCAGGGTCACCAGGCTCTCCGGCAGGAGCTTGAGCCCCGCCGGCAGGGTCAGCGTGATCGGGTCGCCCAGATTGGGCGCCTGGTTCGAGATGCCCGTCCCGATGTCGATGATCGAATCGGTCTTGACCGCGAACGGGGTGGTCAGGTCGAACACCACCGCGGGGTTGCTCTCTACACCGACGTTGGACACCAGCGCGGGGCCGGTGATGTTGGCCATCGGGATGAAGGTGATCGTGGTCGCATCCTGACTGACCACCACCGGAGCCGCCCCGTTGAACGTGACGACACTGCTGTCGGTGAAGAACGTCCCGGTCGGCGCGGTGAGCGAGATGGTATCGCCGAGCTCCGGGAGGCTGTCCGTGATCGTGGCGTCCAGCTCACCGGGGACCGAGGTAACCTCGATGGTCCTGCTGAGGCCCAGCGCGTTCACGGTGAAGCTGGTCTTGGTGAGATCCACACCGGTCACGAAGAACCGGGCTCCCCGGTTGATCGGGTTACCCGTGGTGACCTGCTGGTAGGTGGGGTCCAGGCGGACCGTGATCCCGTTCCCGACGTTGGTCGCCGTGAAGTCGGCCTGCAGCACCCCGCCGTCTTCATCGAGCACCTGCACGATCACCGGCTGGCTGTCGCCCTGGGTGACGAAGACCACGTCAGGGTTGCTCTGGATGGCCGTGGGGGTGCTCTCATTCCCGGTCGGATCACCCGAGCACGCGAGAACCGCGAGTGCGCCGAAGACAATGTTCCGACCCTTCAACCGTTGCATATCGTCACCTCAACTCGAGTAGGAGAAGACTCGACACCCGCATCACTCTGGTCGGTCAGCGGTTTACGCCGCCGCGTTCCAGTTCGACCTGGTCCAGGTTGAGCCACTGGGCTATGTCCTCGAGCGCATTCACCCCGAGGATATTCTGCCAGTTGGGATCGCGGACCTCTTTGACATCGTTTGAGTTCATCAGCTTGAACCCGCCCACACCGGTCAAATCGGCGAAGATGTACCAGTGTCCTCTGCCCTTGGCGTACCGCCAGACCTCGTACGGCGGAGCACCGCCGCCCGGCTGGGGCCGGCGCAGAAATTCATCGGCCACGCCGTTCTTGGCGTAGATCCGGCCGCGGTCGGTCTTCCACCCCGGCTGCGATGCCCGGCCACGCTCCCGGTACGTGCTGTCGGCGAACGAGATCGCGCGGTAGAACGCTTCCCGGGTCTCGTTCTCCGGCGTGCCGGGCGAGGGATCGCGCGCGGTCCAGAACTGGGCCAGGAACCGGCGCTTGGCCTGCAGGCTCAGGTCCTTCTTGTAAGGCGAGAGCTCGCCCGACTTCGCGATGAGCGCCAGCGGCGCCTGTGCCGCGTCGAGCTGGGCGCTGGTCATCGCCCCGAAATATCCTTCGTCGGTGTTCGCGGTGGCGGCCAGGCGGCTCGCCTCACGCGCCATGGTCTGATCCATGTCGGCCATCACGAAATCGGCCGCCCGCTCCACCGTGCCCTTCTTGGTTTCCAGCTTCGCCACCAGACGGTATTGGCCGGCCGGCAGTCCGGCCAGCGGGATGACTCCGCTCAGGACGCCGCCGCCGGCCGGAAGCTGCGCCTTGCGGGGCGGGGTCGAGACCACGGCCTTGCCCTGCTTGTCCGCCACCGTGATGGCGAGCTGGGCCGAGTCGGCCGCCTCGGTGTACGCCTCGAACATGTAGTAGGCGTCGCTCCTGAGCGGGGAGAGCCGCAGCTCGGCGGCTCCGGTGATCAACAGGTCGCCTCGGCGGATCTCCCCCGGCCCGGGGAGCGTATCCTGCGGACCCGCCTGCCTGATTTTGGGCGCCAGCAGCAGGTCGGACAATCCCGGCTCGGTGCGGAACCCCTCGATCGCCAGCTCGGAGTTGAGCCGCTTGCCCGAGACCGAATCGGACACGCCGACCTGCAGCGTGTACCGCCCGGGCGCCACGGTGTACTCCAGAATTTCCAGTGTGGTGGCACCGGGTTGCCGGGCGTCTCCCGACAGGTGCCCACGCCAGTTGTCGTGCACCAGCTCGAGGCCAGAGGAGTCCCGCACCCGCACGTCCATGACGTAGGTCAGCTGGGTGTTGTCCCCCTCGCCGGCCGGCTCCAGCAGCATTGCCGGCACCTGGATGAAGGCTTTGACCTGGGTGCTCTTGGCATCGGCCCGATAGAACCGGACCGCGCTCACCTCCAGGTCATCCGGCGCGCCCTGCTGATGTGGTTGGCCGGCGGCCGTCAGGCCGACCAGGCCGAGGATCGCAACGATCTTCAAAGCAGCCACGTCTCGTTCCATTCCCAGCGTGGGGCGGGGACGAGCCCCGCCCCTGGTCGCTTTACCAGCCGACCGACAGAGTGAAGAAGTTCGTCGCCCCGAGGATACCGAGGTACTTGTATGCGTAGTCGAAGCCGAGGTCGATCCCCTCGGTGGCGTACATGAGCCCGCCGCCGAAGGCCAGACCCTGGAGGTCCTGCTCGTCGTTGAGCGCTGTCGCCTGATCCACCGTGATGTTGTTCGCCGGCTGATAGGTGTAGCTCCCCCGCAGCGCGACGCCGAAGTTCGAGCCGCCCAGCTTGTTCATGGCCCATTCGGTGCCACCGGCGAACCCGGCCCGGTTGTTGTTGGCCTGGTTGAAGTCGCCCAGGACCGTGAGCCGGCTCTGGTCGCCGGTGAGGAGGTCGTAGGCCAGCGCGACCTTGAACACCGTCGGCAGGGCGAAGCCCTTGGTCTTGAGCTCGGCCGGCTGGGGCAGCTCCGGCGGGTTGTCCACGGTGGGGTCGGCGGGATCTCTCGGGGAGTCCACGGCCAGGGCGTCGCCGCTGTACTTGAGGTCGGTGCCCAGGTTGGCGACCACGAACGCGAGCTTGATGGGATGGTTGCTCAGCATCGCGTGGAAGCTGGTGCCGAAGTCGACCGCGAAGGCGGTGCCGTTCACCTCACCCAGCTGGTCGAACACGAACTTCGCGGTCAGACCGGCGGCGAACCGGTCGGAGAAGTTCTGGGAGAAGGTGGCGCCGGCGAACGTCTGGCTGACCGAGTACACCGCGCCGGTGCCGTCCGGCTGATCCACGGTGTAGACCGGCTGGTTATCGAACCCGAAGGTTCCGATCTGCAGACCGAAGGTCCGGGACCCACCGGAGACGGGGAAGGCGATACCGCCCCAGCTGTAGTGGGTGTCGGCGACGTAGTCGTAGGTGCTGACCATCGCGCCGGGCCGCGAGACCAACGCGGCCGCGCCCGGGTTGTAGTAGAGCGAGCTCACGTCGCTCGCGACCGCGGCGAACGCATCGCCGAGCGCCGTGCCGCGCGCGCCTGCCCCGAAGAGCAGGAACTCGGCCGACGTGGTCCCGTACGGCGTGTTGTCGGGATTGGTATCCGTGCCCTGCGCAGCGAGTCCGGCCGGCGCCAGTGCAAGCATGCCGGTAGCGACTGCCAGGCCAAACTTGGAAACACGACTCATGGTGTCCGATCTCCTGGAGAGGGGCGGCAGACGATCCTGCCGCCCCATGCGTGGACTACTGCGCGAAGTTCACCACGGTGAACCGACCCACCCGCCGAGCGTCGCCCGATTCGATGTGGTAGAAGTACACACCGCTGGCGACCACCTGGTTGTTGCGGTTCCGGACGTCCCACGTCTCCTCGCCACCGAGCGTCGAGACATCTTCGTCGCTGGCGCCGCGGTGCTCGGAGTTGTGCTCCAGGACCCGGACCAGCACGCCGCTCGAGGAATAGATGCGGATGATGGCCTTGGCCGGGAGGTTCACGAACCGGATGATCTTATCCGTGGTCGTGGTCTCGAACGAGTTGGTGACATAGTAGGGATCGGGCACCGTGTGCACCGCGCTCAGGCCTTCCTTCGTGGCGGCCGCGATGCCGGTCGGCGCCGTGACGCTGAAGTTGATCTTCAGGCCGGGCAACGCCGGTGAGCCTGGCGCCGCGGTGTAGGTGTACCCGCTGGGGTCCGTCGTCGCCGCGTTGGCCGACGCCGTAACCACGCCCCAGTACGCCCGCAGGGTCCACTTGGTCCCCGCCGCCGGCAGTGCCCCGCCGGTCAGCGCGAAGATGAATTGCTGGCCGTTGATGTAGAGACCGAAGCCGTTGCCGGCCGTCACGAAGTTGCCCGGAGCCTCGGCCCCGCCGGCGTCAGCCGTGAACGACACCGGCGTAACGGTCGCGGTCTGGGTCAGCGGCGTGCCCGGCACCGCCGGAATCGCCTCGAGTCCGGCGCAGAACCCGGCGCCGTCGAACGTGTGCACCGCCTGTTCGACGCCCGGAGTGTGGATGAAGTCCACCCAGTCGATCTTGCCGTTGCCGTTATTGTCGGTCACGAAGCCCCACCCGGCCTGCGGCACGCCGTGGAACGGCACGTCGAGGTGATGGGTGATGTCCCGCACCGAGGCTATGGCACCACCGTCGCCCCAGGTCAGCTCGATATCCGCCTGCCGGCCCATGTCGGCGAAGAAGTGCGGCGGGAGCTGCATGCAGGCATCCTCGGCGGCAGGCTCCTGCACGCCCACCGTCACGGGGTCCTGGTCGGTGTGGCTCAGCGGCGTCCAGATCGAGTCCACCCCATCCACGTGACCCACGCGGATCGAGTAGGCCGGATCGTTGACGGACTCATTCGCGCCGCTGAACCAGCGCGAGCCGCCGGGCGAGACGTTCGCCAGCAGGCGTCGGGCCTGCTGGTTCTCCTGTGCCGAGCTTCGGATGTTCTCCACCGTGGTGACCTGCACCGCGGCGTTGAAGCTGGCCGCGCCCGCGGGGATACCGTACCGGGCGGCGGAGGTCGGATCGGGCTGCACCGGGAGCGCACCCAACTGGGCCTGGGCCGTCGCCGATGCCTCGCCCGTTGCGGAAGAGGCCCAGAACGGCCACGCCGTAATGGTGCGGAACTTCTGGGTCGTGCCGTCCTTGTCGAAGGTGACGAAGAACTCGGCGCAGAAGCCGCGGAAGTTGCCCAGCGCG
Organism: Gemmatimonadales bacterium; assembly: GCA_035278885.1. Taxonomy (GTDB): domain Bacteria; phylum Gemmatimonadota; class Gemmatimonadetes; order Gemmatimonadales; family GWC2-71-9; genus CAVVWJ01. The sequence goes on from DATEIR010000145.1 coordinate 29,937, forward strand.
CCGCACTCGACCGACCGCGGCAGCACCGAGTCGATGGTGGCGGTCAGGCTGAGAGCCGGCAGCAGCGTCGGAATCAGCGGCGCGAACGCGGCTTCGAGCTGTCCGGCACCGGTCGGCGGCGGCGGCCCGTTGAACTTGCCCGTCTCGGGATCGATGGTGAATGTGGTGCCGGCGGGGTCGAGCGGCTCGCCGTCGTCACCGGTGAGGGTCGAGGTCAGCTGTGCCGTGGCCACGTTCGACGCCTGGTGCGTCGGCACCACCGCCCGGGCCGCGCGCTGCGACTCGAGGCTGGCCGGACCGGACACGAAGGAGTTCACGTCGAAGGCGGTCACCGCGTAGAAGTACCGGACGTTGTTGCGCGGCGCGCTGAGCAGGCCGGTGCCGTCGTCGGTATAGGCGAATGGGACGCCGGTGTTGGCCAGCTCGGGGAAGCCGGTGTTGCCGCCGGTGACCAGAGTATCCACCGCGTTCGGGCCGTTGTTGACCCGCACCGTGCCGTTGGTCAGCTCGACCCGGTTACCCGGACGCACCTGCACGATGGGACCGACGAGGTCCACACCCACGGAGTCGGTGAACCGGGCCGGCGGAACCGGCGGGGTGGTCGGGAACGGACCGGCGCATCCGGTGTTGATGCCGAGCTCCGGCGCGCAGGTATCGTTGGGGTTGATCGTCCCCTGGAAGTCGAACATCTGGGTGGTGTCGTAGTCGAACTGCGCGACCAGCTCCAGCTCGCTCGGCGTATCCACCCGGCCCCGGTAGATCCGGTAACCTTCCACGTCGAACTGCCGGTAGGCCGGATCGTACCGCGCGCCGGAGAGCGGGTCGTTGGCGATCGCGAAGTACGCGTCACCCTGCGCTTCCGAGGTGGACGGCTGCCACAGCACCGTCACCGCGTTGTCGCCCGGCACCAGGTAGAACGTCGGGGCGATCGGCGCGAACGGCAGGAGGAACTTGGAGTCGAAGATGTTCTGCGCGACCTTCGCCTTGTCCAGCAGCGAGTTGGGCACCGTGCGGGTCGAGTCCTGGCTGACCTCGCCGGTGTAGCCGCGATAGCCCATCGCCGAGTCGATCGCGTCCACGCCCGGGTTGTCCACCGTGGCGTTGGCGATCAGCAGCGGGTCCGGGGTCATCGTCACCGGGCAGGGCGCCGAGGGGCACTTACCGGTCGCCACCGGCGGCGCGAAGATGTACGCCACCACGATCGTCGACTGGCCGCCCGCCGGCAGGGTGAGCGGGCCGGACGACTGGAAGGTCCGGGTGTCCGACGGCACCGTGTTGATGAAGCAGAGGTGCGTGACCTTCGGGTCGCCGGTGTTGCACTGCGGGTCGCCGGCGGCGGGGTTCAGGTTGCCCGAGATGTAGCGGTACAGCTGCTGGGCGTTGTTCGGATCGGGGAAGGCGCCGCGGTTCGTGGTCAGGCCCGCGAGCACGGTGCCCGACTCGGTGCCGTCCGCCAGGATCGGGCTGCGGAGGTACTTGGTGCCGACGAAGCCCGGGGCCGGAAGGAACGGCGGGGCGTGGATGCCGGGATCGAACGTGTTGCCCGGCTGGGGCGCGAACTTTTCGTGATAGGTGATCGCCAGGTTGAACAGGTTGTTGAACGTGGCGTAGTCGGCGCCGGCGTCCACCGTCACGTCCTGGTCGGCGCCGAAGTTCATGAACACGTCCTGGAGCGTGTAGCCGTGCTCCGGGATGTCCACGCCGAAGGCCGCCTCGTTGGAGGCCTGGAACTGCTGGGCCTGCTGCAGCAGACGGTCGCGGAGCGCGGGCCGGATGTTGACGTAATCCTCCGGCGCCACCGAGCTCACGTTGTAGATCGTGTAGATGAAATAGATGATGTCCTGGTTCCCGGCCGGGTAGTTCCAGGCCAGGCCGCGGGTCTCGACCACCACGCCCATCGGGTGGATTCGCCCGTTCACCCGGGCCGGGTTGCCGTCCCAGGTGAGGAAGTAGACGTCGCCCTGCGACGCGCTGATCTGGTTCTGCAGCAGCGGGTCGTAGATGGCCGAGACCGAGTCGCCGACGCCCGGGACCTTGGCGAACTCGGGCCACTGACCCAGGTCGGCCGCGTCGCTGGCGTTGTAGATCGGCTCCACCTGCTCACCGTTGAGCAGGAAGCCGGAGCCTTCGAAGAAGAAGGCACCGATCGTATCGCCCTGCCACGCGGGCATCTCGCTGCCCACGATGCCGGCGAGCGAGATGCCGGAGTTGAAGGTGTACTGATTGTTGGTGCCCTTGGGCCAGACCGAGCCCGGGATCGTCGAGGACCCGGTGGAGTCCACGCAGATCTGGCCGTTGGAGATGAGGCCGCACTGCACCTGATTGACCTTGAGCGACCCGCTGGCGCGGGCGAGCAGGCGGAATCCCGTCTTCTTGATCGGACGCTCCGGGAGCGCCGTCGCGCCCGCCGCTGGAGCCGCCAGCATCAGCGCCAGGGCAACCAGCCACGCGGAGACCACCGTTCGCCGACAAAGAAATAGTTGCATTGCGTCCTCTCTAGAGAGTAGCCGGACCGGTCCACGCCGGGCCCGAACTGCGGACCCGGCGTGAACTGGGTGAGACGATCAGAAGTTGACCTCGAGTCCGAGCCGGACCTGACGCGGACGATCGGTGAAGAAGTTCTTGTTCCGGAAGGAGTTGTAGTACGAGTTGAACGCCCGGGTCTGCTCGGCGTTGGTGTATTCGCCATCGCCGTTCCCGAAGCGCTCCTCGGCCCGGACCAGGTACACGCAGTTGGGCGCAGCCGGCGCGCCGCCCTGGTTGACCCATGCCGCGCAGCCAGCCGCGCCGCCGCTCAGGTCGATGGTCCCGGTGTCGTCGTCGAATGCGCCGTTCTGATTGGCCTCGTTGATCAGCGAGTTCGACGCGATGGTCGAGTCCGCGGTGTACTCCACCGCGTTCTTGATGTCGCCGTTGCCCTGGAAGATGCGGATCACGTTCGTGAAGTTGAGGATGTTCCGCACATCCGCGTAGGCGGTCATGTTGAGCCCGCCCAGCCCGAAGCCCTTGGTGAAGCGGGCGTCGAGCTGCTTCAGCCCGGGCAGCCGGAGGCCGTTGAAATCGCTGGTGAAGTCGCCGCTGGCGCAGGGGCTGCTGGTGCCGGCGTCCACCGCGATGAGCACGCTGTTGACCGGGGTGTTCACGCAGCCGGTGTACGACGTGCCGCTGGTGTACCGGCCGGTGACGTAGACCCCGAAGTTCCGGAAGATCGACCCCACCGTCGTGCCCTGCTGGAAGTCGCCCGGGAAGCTCAGGCTGCCGGCGAAGGCCAGCGTGTGCGGCCGGTTGGCGGAGGTGGTCAGGATGGCCTGGGGCGGCGGAGAGTTGCCGCCACCGATCTGGCTCACGATCCGGGACCCGAAGCCCAGGTACGTGATCGGATCGTCACCCGTGTTCTTGGCCTGCTGGAAGGTGTAGGCCAGCGTGCCGGAGAAGTAGTTGCCGAACCGGCGATCGAGCCGGACGTCCACGCCGCGGGTGTTGCCGAAGTCGGCGTTGGTCAGCACCCGGACCTCGGTCAGCGAGTTCTGCGCCGTCGGGTCGGCAATGCTCACGGTGCGGCCGGCCGCATCGGCCAGCACGTCGCGGTTGTACGCCGCGATGTCGAGCACCATGTCGTCGCTGAACGCGTGCCGCACGCCGAACTCGAAGGCGATGGTCCGCCCGAAGTCGAGGTCCGCGCCGTACACCTGGTTCGGGTTGGAGCGGTTGATGTCGACGTTGATACCCGTCAGGATGGCGCCCAGGTCCGGCGCCTGCACCTGGTGGGCGTAGGACAGCCGGAAGTTGGTCCGGTCGGTGACCGGGAAGGACACCTGGACGTGCGGGCTCACGTAGTCGTGGCTCTTGTCCCGCACGAACAGCGCGGTCGGGTTGTCCGGATCGAACCCGGGCATGGTCGAGATCGCCGGGAAGCCGTTCGGCCGGGAGGCGCGGCTGTCGTAGAAGTCGTACCGCAGGCCGCCCACGACCACCACGTCACCCAGGTCGAGACGGTCTTCCACGAACGCGTTCCAGCGGATCGGCTGCTCCTTGTACGCATCCTGGAAGCCGGCGCTGGTCAGCTCGGTCGACCAGTAGTCGATGGCGTAGTGGGTGTACTCGCCGCCGAAGCGGAGCCGGTTGTACCGGTCGGCCTGCCAGTCGAGGTTGGCCTTACCGATCAACCGCTCTTCCTGATACAGCGTGCTCACCACGCCGTTGCCGCCCGGCCCACCCGACTCCTCACCCGGGTAGCCCGCGTCCGGCCGGCTGCCGGTGGAGCGGTTCTGCGGCTCCATGCCGTAGGCGTTGGTCCGATACTGGAAGATCGGATCGTAGTCCGACAGCGCCTCGACCGGGATCGGGCGGCGGACGCTGCCCGGCTCCTCGGTCCGGAAGTTGTTGATCAGGTCGTCGGTGATGGGGAACGTGTTGAGATCCCACAGGAAGCTGATCGGCTTGATCATGAAGCCGCCGAGGGGATCCAGGCTCTCCCGCCACCCGTCCTGGGTCATCGGCGCGACGATGGAGTGGTCCTTCTGATACGAGAAGTAGGTCTCCAGCGCCAGCGCCCGTTCCGACGACTTCGACAGGTTCTGGGTCCAGTTGACCGTCGCGAAATCGCTCCAGTTGCGCAGGCCGAACTGATTGGTGGGATTGGTGAGCTGGTAGTACCGGGCGGTGGCGAAGCCGAGGTCGCTGGTCTCGTAGCGGCCCTGGTTCTGGCTGCGAAGGCCGGTAAAGCTGAGCCGCGAGCCGGTGCCGTAGGAGTAGTTCAGCTTGGCCGAGGCCTGGTAGTTCGAGCGGGCCGTCTGCGGCAGCCGCGCGCCCTCGCAATCCACCCCGTAGTTGCTGGCGATCCCGGCGTTGGCGCTGCTGTTGAACCGGCTGCAGTCACCCGTCACCAGCGCGAACGAGCGGATCGGCACCAGGGTGGTGTCGGCCGTCGGATCGCCGATGGCGCTGGGCACCTTCACCGTCGTGTCGATGCCGGCCGGCGCGAAGAGGGCGAGCTGGTCGCCGTCCTGGCCGGTCGCGACCGACTGCTGCCCTTCGAGGGTCGCCGACAGGAAGAAGGTGAGGCCCTGCTTGAAGAGCGGACCGCCGAAGCCGCCGGTGATCCGGTTGTACCCGACGCTGTTGGCCCCGGTGACCGCGTCGTTCTCGTAGGAGAGCGACCCGTTGTACTGGTTGCCGCCGCTTCGGGTGGCCACGGAGATGACGCCGGCCTGGGCGTTGCCGAACTCGGACGAGGTGGCGCCGGTGGTGACCGCCGCCTGCTCGAACGCGTCGGCGCTGACCTCGACCTGGGTCCCCGCGCCACGGTTGGTCTGCTGGAAGATCGCGCCCTGGCTGGTGCCGCGGTACCCGGCCTGGACCGGCACCCCGTCGATGTAGGTGGCGTTCTGGTCGTTCCGGCCGCCGCGGATCGAGAGCGAGTTGGTGGTACGGGACGCGACGACGCCCGGCTGCAGGGCCAGGACCTGATTGAGCCGGTCGACCGGGAGGTTCTTCACCACCTCGCCGTCGAGCCGCTGCTTCGTGCTGACTTCGTCTCGCGGGACCAGGGGCTGCTGCTGGGTGACGACGGTGATCTCCTGGATCTCGACCGCCGTCTGCTCCAGCTGGATGTCCACCGTACCGGTCTGGTCGGCCAGCACGCGGACCCCATCGACCTGGGTCGACTTATACCCGATGAACGCAGCCCGGACCGAGATCGTGCCGGCCGGGACGTTGTTCATAAAGTAGTAGCCCTGGGGATTCGTCAGCGAGTTGAACGCGGTCCCGACGATGATCACCTGGGCGTTGGCAATGGGCGCGCCCGCCTGATCGCGAACCCTGCCTTCGATCTTACCGGTCGAGCCCTGGGCCAGGAGCGAACTCGCCCCCAGACCGAGCGCGACCGTCGCGACCGCGACGAGCCGCGCGATCCGTACAAAGGCGCTGACACGGCATAGCTTCATGGATACGTCCTCCAAAGGCGTGAACCTGCAGGTACGGCCGACAATGGAGCGGGCGCGCGTGCGTCCCCCCTCAGGCTCGGTGCCCGACTTCGGAATGAGACTGCTGTGGGATTTCTGCCTGCATTCGAGGAGATGGGCGATGATGATCCGACACCATCAGGAAGACGACCGCGGCCCGGTCGGCTGCCTAATATGGAATGCGCCAAAAACCGTGTCAAGCAAAATCACATGCGCGCTGTAGTTGCGCACGTTTCATGTAACTCTCTGAAACCGGAAAAGTTGCCCGATGGAACGGCGGTGTGCTCGCACCGTCCTCATGTCGCATCCGTCCGCGGACTCCGCGGTCACGTCGGAAGCTCTGGCACCGGCATCTCGGGTGGCCGATAATTGCTGTCGGTGACGATCGGACAAACGGGAAGTAACGGCGCCGATATTACAGCCATCACCGGGAATTGGGAAGGGGACTGGCTCAGCTCGCCGTGATCAGCTCCCGCTGCGGTCTGCTCGGCGTGACCTCCGGCCCCGTGGGCGACAGATACACGTTGACCTCGCTCCGTACCCCGAACTCGCCCGCCAGATAGATCCCCGGTTCCACCGAGAAACCCACGCCGGGCAGCAGCACCCGGTCGTCGTGGGTCTCGTAGTCGTCGAGGTGCGGGCCGGAGCCGTGCAGGTCGCGGTCGATCGAGTGTCCGGTGCGGTGCACGAAGGCCGGGCCGAAGCCCGCCGCCTCGATGACGCCGCGGGCGGCGCGGTCGGCCTCGAACCCGGCGATCGGGCGGCCGGCCCGGGCCGCCTCCCGCACCGTGGCGATCG